>NZ_AZYA01000007.1:0-416626 GCF_000513015.1 Bifidobacterium sp. MSTE12
GTGAGCGTCGGTGGATTGGGTTAGAGGACGGTGACCTCGGTCGGGATGACCGGATCGCCCTTCATGAGGCTCTGTGCGCCGATCGGCAGTTCGGCCAACGCCTTCGCACGGTAGTTGTGCGCGTTGACGATGGCGTCATGGCCCTGATATTCGGTGTGGTTCTCGCCATTGGTCACATAATCGACCAGCAGATCCTTCCAGCCTTCTTCCGGCTGGTAGGCGGCCAGCTTTTCTTCGGAACCGGAGATGACATGCTCGCATTCGGCCAGCGAGTATTCATAGGAACGATAGGCGAGCTTGCGGCCCGGAACGGTGGCCTTGTCCTTCGACTTCTTGGCGACCGGCTGCATGTCGCCCGCGGAATTCTCGCGCTCGGTGAGCTTGTAGACCATCGCGCAGGTCGGCGCGCCCGAGCCGGTGACCAGCATGGTGCCCACGCCGTAAGAATCGACCGGAGCGGTCTGCAGGGAAGCCAGCGCGTACTCGTCGAGGTCGTTGGTCACGGTGATCTTCGTATTGGTGGCACCCAGCGCATCCAATTGGTTGCGTACACGCTGGGCCAGGGAGGCGAGGTCGCCGGAGTCGATGCGTACGCCGCCCAATTCCGGTCCGGCCACTTCGACGGCCGTCTTCACCGCCTCTTCGATGTTGTAGGTGTCGACCAGCAGGGTGGTGTTCCTGCCGAGTGCGGCGATCTGCGATTCGAAGGCGCTGCGCTCGTCGTCATGCACCAGCGTGAAGCAGTGCGCGGCGGTGCCGATGGCCTTCAGGCCGTACATTTGCGCGGCCAGCAGGTTCGCGGTGCCCTTGAAACCACCGACCACCGCGGCGCGTGCGGCCGCGACGGCGGCCCATTCGTTGGTACGGCGGCCGCCCATGTCCATGCACGGACGATCCTTTGCGGCGCTGACCATGCGGGAGGCTGCGGAGGCGACGGCGGAATCATAATTCAGGATGCTCAGCAGCAACGTTTCCAGCAGCGTGCATTCGCCGAATGTGCCTTCGACCTGCAGGATGGGGGAGTTCGGGAAGAACATCTCTCCTTCGCGATAGCCCTTGATGGAACCGGAGAAACGGAAATTCTCCAACCATGCGATGGTTTCGGGGCTCACCACCTTTCGGTCGGAGAGAAACTTCAGGTCGTTGTCGTCGAGATGAAAGTGTTCAAGCGCATCGAGGATGCGGCCCTGACCGGCGACCACGCCGTAGTGACGGCCCAGCGGCAGATGGCGGGTGAAGATCTCGAATACGCATTTACGGTTGGCCGTACCGTCTTTCAGGCATGCGTCAAGCATGGTGTATTCGTACATGTCGGTCATCAGGGCAGGTGAATAATCCAGCATTTCCAAAGCCTTTCTTGACTTTTGGTGAAACTGACCATAAGTGTAGTCCGGACGGTGACCAATTACCGCTTGCATATCATCATACGTGCATCGTCTTGGCTCTCCGGTCCGAATCTGCGCTCTGACGGAACTGACCGACGGAACAAGCCGACGGACGGACACCATCTTGTCCCTGCCTCGGCAGGCTCCATCTGCGGCGTGACTCCAAGGAGGGCAAGAGGACGGATGGTGATAGTGTCTCTTGGTAGGAAATCCGAGATTATCGACACGAAAGCAGTGCAATGGTAGCGATTAAAGACATGCTGGGCGAGCAGACCGTGATTCGTGCGGACGGGCGCAAGGTGGACGAACTGCGTCCGGTTCGCATTACCCGCCGTTTCACGGACGTTCCGGAAGGTTCCGTACTCATCGAATGCGGCAATACGCGCGTGATGTGCACCGCCACCTTCACCTCCGGCGTACCGCGTTGGCGCAAGGATTCCGGCCTGGGCTGGGTCACTGCCGAATACGCGATGCTGCCACGTGCCACCGCCGACCGCACCGACCGCGAATCCGTACGCGGAAAGATCGGCGGCCGTACGCATGAGATCAGTCGACTGATCGGCCGCTGCCTGCGCGGCGTGGTCGACATGAAGGCGTTGGGTGAGAATCAGGTGCAGATCGATTGCGATGTGCTGCAGGCCGACGGCGGCACCCGCACCGCATCCATCACCGGCGCATATGTGGCACTGGTGGACGCAATGCGTTGGGCCGAGCGGCACAGGCACATCAAATCCGCCGACAGGGTGCTCAAAGACTGCGTTTCCGCAGTCTCCGTGGGTGTGATCAATGGCAAGCCGATGCTGGACCTGCCGTATATCGAAGACAGCCAGGCCATGACCGACATGAACGTGGCCATGACCGGTTCCGGCGAATTCATTGAGATTCAGGGCACCGCCGAGCATCGTCCGTTCAGCCGTGCCGAACTCAACGCCCTGCTCGATCTCGCCGAACAGGGCAACAAGGAGCTGCAGGCCGCACAGCGTGCCGCACTCGCCTTGGATTGATTGAACCCTGGTCATTGATGAGGGCGCAGACTGAAAGGAAACCATGAAAATCATCGTCGCCACCCACAATGAGGGCAAGCTGGTGGAAATACGCCGCATTCTGGAGGAAAGGCTTGGCGCCGGCGCAGCCGATGCGGAGCTCGTCTCCGCAGGCTCGTTGAACCTGCCCGATCCCGTGGAAGATGGCGTGACCTTTCAGGAGAACGCGCTGCTCAAGGCCCGTGATGTGGCCGCACGTACCGGCTGCCCGGCAATCGCCGACGACTCCGGCCTGATCGTGGACGTAATGGGCAACGCTCCGGGCATCCTGTCTGCCCGCTGGGCCGGCAGGCATGGCGATGACAAGGCCAACAACGCGCTGCTGCTCGCCCAGATCGCCGACATTCCGGAGGCCAGCCGTACCGCGCGATTCCGTTGCGCCGCCGCACTTGTGGTGCCGGGCGCCACAAGGGAAGACGATACGGCCGAATCCGCCGGCAAACCGTATGCCATTACCAGTGAGACCGTGGAGATCGGTGAGATGCCGGGTGTGTTGCTGCATGCTCCGCGCGGCGAGCACGGTTTTGGCTATGATCCGCTGTTCGTGCCGGACGACCAGCCGACGCGTGCCGTCGAAGCTGGCGTGAGGCTTACCTCGGCCGAGATGGAACCTGCCGAAAAGAACGCCATCTCCCACCGTGGCAAGGCCTTGCGTGCGCTCGTGCCGGCCGTGGAAGCCCTGCTCAGGCAGTAGGCGGACGGCTCGCTCCCCATAGGATCGCGCAGGATTACCGCGACATCACAAGAAGCGAATTCACGCGAGCGCGGTGACCAGAACATGGGTGCCGGTCATCATGATGAGGCTGATGATCGCGCTGATCGACAGGGAGAAGCCGGCAAGCTTCGCATTGCCGAGCACCTTGTCGGTGAACAGCGTGGAGAATACGGCAATCGGCGCCAGGCAGCACATGGCCACGGCTTCGCGGATCGAAGCGTCGAACGGCAGCATGAGCCAGGCCGCGGCCGCGAATGCGATGCCGAACGGCAGTCTCCAGCCGATCACCTTGAGCAGCTTCATGACGTCCGCACGACCGGCGGGCAGATCCATAAGCATGCCGACCATGAGCATCGCGCAGAACGAATTCGCGTTCGACAGCGGTTGCGCCAATGTGGCGATCACGGCGGGAATCTTCACGTCCGCAAGCGTCAGCACGATCATCAGCAGGTAGGTATCGAACGGTACCGAGCCGAAGAATCCCTTGAACACGTTCCGGAACAGGGCCTTGCGGGCGAGTCTTTTCGCGTCCCTGTCCTTCGGCTTTACGTAGGGCAGGGTCGGCGCATGGCCCTGATACTGCTCGCCAAGCGTCTTGCCGGGCTGAATGTGCAGCAGGGTCTGCGTCATGACGTTCGTGCCGGCGGCCACCATCACGCAATTGCCGATATCGAACATGGCGGCCGGGACGATCGCGGCCGTGCCGAGAAAGGCCTGTACCACGGGAAAACAGAAGCATCCGACATTGAAGCCGGAACCGTTGAGCATGGTGAAGGCGCGATCCTGCACGGGCCGTTTGCGTGATGTCAGAAAGATGATGACCGGCGGAATGAAGGCGACGACAAAGCCGAACGCGGAGATCCATAGCATGCTGGAATCATGCGGATTCGTGGCGAACGAGTAGACGATTGCGCCCGGTAACACCAGATCGAACAAGGCGGTCTGCAGGATGCGGTAATCACGATCCTTGAATCTGCCGGCGCGTTTGAACAGATAGCCGGTAAGGATGATCAGCAGCAGCGCAATGGGTTGAATCAGCGCGGACATGGGGCTTCGGACTCTCTTCGCTTCGTTATGTACTCACTCTCTGCACGCTATCTTAGAGGCTGGGGTGGCGGTCGCTCCTTCGCGACGCCACGTTCTGGAGATCAAAGTGCGCGAGATGGGACTTGAACCCACACGTCAAAGACACAGGAACCTAAATCCTGCGCGTCTACCAATTCCGCCACTCGCGCGTGATATGCAAAACCCTAGACGTGCACACACATCTAGGGCAATGGAGCCACTTGACAGAATCGAACTGTCGACCTGCTCATTACGAGTGAGCCGCTCTACCGACTGAGCTAAAGTGGCGCAATGCCCGGGAAGCATACGCTAGCCGCGCACAAGACAGCAATCATAGCGGAGATGTTCGATTTGCACAAATCGATGAAGTCGGAAGTGTCACGGCCGGCGGCGACCTGTGATTTGCGAGACGGTCGATTTGCGAGACAATGGGCACATGAGCAGCGACACTGGTTTCGACGACTTCCATGCGATTATTCCCGCCGGCGGCACGGGCACAAGACTGTGGCCGCTGAGCAGACGTGACCGGCCGAAGTTTCTGTACGACCTGCTGGGGCAGGGGCGTACGCTCATCCAATCCACTTACGACCGGCTGGAGGCGATCGCCGGCAAGGGCAATGTGTACGTGAGTACGGGTGTCGGGCATGTGGGGGCCGTGCGCGAGCAGCTGCCACAGCTCGATGCGGACAATATTTTCGCCGAGCCGATTCCCCGGGATTCCACCGCGGCCATCGTACTGGCCACGGCGGTGATCGCGCGGCGTTGCGGCGAACGTTGCGTGGTCGGTTCGTTCGCCGCCGACCATGTGATTCGCGGGCGTCAGTCCTTCGCCGAATCGGTGCGTCAGGCGGTGGCGACAGCCCGTGCCGGCTACGTCACGACCATCGGCATCGCCGCCTCGCGCCCCTCGACCGCGTTCGGTTACATTCATCAGGGTCGTTCGTTGGCGGCCGACGTGCCGGACGCACCTGCGGCGCGGTTGGTGGAACGGTTCGTGGAAAAACCGGATGCCGCGACCGCGCAGGCCTATCTGTCGACCGGTGAGTACCGTTGGAATGCCGGTATGTTCGTGATGCGCGCCGACGTGCTGCTCGATCACATCAGGCGTGCGAAGCCGCTGATGTACGAGGCGATTTCGCGTATCGCCGACGCCTACGAATCCCCCGTGCGAACCCGTGGGGTGGCCGTTGAGCGGGCGATGGCGCGAGATTGGGCCGGCATCGAGAAGATAGCCTTCGATTATGCGGTGGCCGAACCGCTGTCGGTGGCGGGCGGTGTGGCCATGATTCCGGGCGATTTCGGATGGGATGACATCGGGGATTTCAATTCGGTGGCCGCCTTGCTGCCGAGCGCCAACGAGCGCAATATCAAAATCCTGGGGGATGCGGAATCCGTGGCGTATCTGGATTCCGCGGGCGACGTGGTCGTGCCGGAAAGTGGGCGTACCATCGCCCTGCTCGGTGTCAATGACATGGTGGTGGTGGATACGCCCGACGCGCTGCTCATCGCGCCGCGCGCCCGCAGTCAGGAAGTCAAAAGCATGGTCGCTCATCTCGACAGGCTCGGGGCCGAAGACATTCTCTGATTTCACGTTGCGGATTGCATACGATTGCATCGTCACGGATTGGCGTGTTCGTGCATGGTGATGGCATGAAAACGGCAATATCAGGCGAATCCGTACGTGAGCGGCGGTCTTCGGATTGTTTTTGTGTTGTTCTGTCTGCTTTTGTGAGTATCTTGTGAGGTGAAGAGATACGGTGCGTCGCGCTGGAAACGGACGTTGCGCGCCGCTTCACAGTGATGATGAAAGGACCCTATCAACCATGGCCATCAATCCTCCCGTTGACGCCACCAAGACCCCGGAGTGGGCCGCCCTGCAGAAGCACTATGACGAGCTGCAGTCCGAAGGCATCAGCCTCAAGCAGTGGTTCGCCGACGACGCCGCCCGCGTCGAGAAGCTGAGCTTCGATGCCGGCGACCTGCATTTCGACCTGTCCAAGAACCTGATCAAGCCGGAGACCCTGCAGCTGTTCGCTGACCTCGCCAAGGCCGTCAAGCTCGACGAGCGCACCAAGGCCATGTACACCGGCGTGCATATCAACAACACCGAGGACCGCGCCGTGCTGCACACCGCACTGCGCCGCCCGATCGAGGACGAAGGCAAGTACATCGTCGACGGTCAGGACACCGTCAAGGATGTGCGTGAGGTGCTTGACCGCATCTACGCTTTCGCCGACAAGGTCCGTTCCGGCGAGTGGACCGGCGTGACCGGCAAGAAGATCGAGACCGTGGTCAACATCGGCATCGGCGGTTCCGACCTGGGTCCCGTTATGGTGTACGAGGCGCTGAAGCCGTACGCCGACGCCGGCATCGCCGCCCGCTACATCTCCAACATCGATCCGAACGACCTGGCCGAGAAGACCAAGGGTCTCGATCCGGAGACCACCCTGTTCATCATCGTTTCCAAGACCTTCACCACTCTGGAAACCCTGACCAACGCCCGCGAGGCCCGCACCTGGCTGCTTGAGGAGCTCAAGGCCTCCGGCGCCATCGACGGTTCCGACGAGAAGAACGCCGAAGCCATCAAGAAGCACTTCGTCGCCGTTTCCACCAACCTGGAGAAGGTCGCCGAGTTCGGCATCGACCCGAACAACGCCTTCGGCTTCTGGAACTGGGTCGGTGGCCGCTACTCCGTCGACTCCGCCGTCGGCACCTCCCTCGCCGTGGTCTTCGGCCCGGCCCGCTTCGAGGAATTCCTGCACGGCTTCCACGAGATCGACGAATATTTCGCCAGCACCCCGTTCGAGAAGAACGTCGTCGTGCTGCTCGGCATGCTGAACGTGTGGTACCGCAACTTCTTCAAGGTCGCCTCCCACGCCGTGCTGCCGTACGACCAGTACCTGCACCGCTTCCCGGCCTACCTGCAGCAGCTGACCATGGAATCCAACGGCAAGTCCGTGCGTTGGGACGGCACCCCGGTCACCTCCGAGACCGGTGAGATCTTCTGGGGCGAGCCGGGCACCAACGGCCAGCACGCCTTCTACCAGCTGATCCACCAGGGCACCCAGCTGATTCCGGCCGACTTCATCGCGTTCGTGAACACTCCGAACCCGGTCAAGGACGGCGATCAGGACGTGCATGAGCTGTTCCTGGGCAACTACTTCGCCCAGACCAAGGCGCTGGCCTTCGGCAAGACCGCCGAGGAAGTCCGCGCCGAGGGCACTCCGGAAGAGATCGTTCCGGCCCGCGTGTTCACCGGCAACCGTCCGACCACCTCCATCTTCGGCGTGGCTCTGACCCCGTTCGCGGTCGGTGAGCTGATCGCCCTGTACGAGCACATCACCTTCGTCGAGGGCACCGTGTGGGGTCTGGACTCCTACGATCAGTGGGGCGTCGAGCTGGGCAAGCAGCTCGCCAAGCAGATCACCCCGGCCATCTCCCAGGATGACGAGGCCCTGGCCGCTCAGGACGCTTCCACCCAGTCCCTGATCAAGTTCTACCGCGCCAATCGTGAGTTCTGATTTTCGATTGAGAGCGTAACCGAATACCTCATCCGTGTCTCGCGGATGAGGTATTTTTATTAATTGCTGTGCCGAAAGGCGGGACGCCGCATAATCCTGCTTTTCCTTGGGTCCAGCCGGAACAATCGCAAGATTGCATCTTTCCGGCGGATTGGCAATCCTGCGCAGGCAGACCTGCGCAGAACATGACAGGCTGATGTGGCAATCGCAAGAATGTCGCAAAAGCCCTTACCTGTGCGCTGATATGCGGCGGCGACTCGAGGAAACACAATGGTTAACGCTATTGAGGCATTTGACGCCAAGCACATGAAGCCGGCCGAGGAGATCCCTGCTTTCCGTCCGGGTGACACCGTTGAAGTCAACGTGAAGATCAAGGAAGGCAACAACTCCCGTATCCAGGCCTTCACCGGCGTGGTGATCGCCCGTCAGGGCGGCGGCGTCCGCGAGACCTTCGTGGTCCGTAAGATCAGCTTCGGCACCGGTGTCGAGCGTCGCTTCCCGCTGCACTCCCCGATCATCGACTCCATCAAGCTGGTTCGCAAGGGCCGTGTGCGTCGCGCCAAGCTGTACTACCTGCGCAAGCTGCGCGGTAAGGCCGCTCGCATCGTCGAGCGTCGCGACAACTCCGCCAAGTGAGTGTGATGCGCGAATAAAGCGTGAAATCGGCCCGGCAACTGCATGGTTGTCGGGCCGATTCCTATATTCGACGCTATGATAAAGGCCATTGCGTTCGTAACGAGACAACCGAAGGACCCAACATGAAGCATGCCGCAAACACAGGCGCCGATAACGGCTTCGATTGGCGCGATACCCTGATATGGTGCGGGGTGCCGGTAGCCATCGTACTGCTGGTCCGTATGTTCCTCGTCGGTTTCTATGTGATTCCCTCCGGCTCCATGATGGACACCATCGAACCGGGCGATCGCGTAATCACCACCAAGCTCACCCCGAAACTGTTCTCGTTGCGACGCGGCGATGTGGTGGTATTCAAAGATCCGGACCACTGGCTGCAGGAGGAGAACAGCGGGAGACTCGGCGGCGACTTTCTCATCAAACGTCTGATCGGGCTTCCGGGCGACACCGTGGCCTGTGAGGGGCCGGGCCAGCCGGTCACCGTCAACGGCGTGGCCATCGATGAATCCTCGTACATTCGCTCCGGCGCGGACCCGAGTTCGTTCGCTTTCAAGGTGAAGGTGACGGCCGGCCACATATTCGTATTGGGCGACAATCGCGCGAATTCCGCCGATTCCCGATATCATCAGGATGACTCCTCGCATGGTCTGGTGCCGATCGACGACGTGGTGGGCGTCGGCTTGGCCACCTACTGGCCGTTGAACCGCATCGGTGCGTTGGACGCGCATCATGATGTGTTCAAGGATGTGCCGGAAGGATCGGCGGGCTGATGGCGGTTTCCACGGTGCCTACGTTGCAATTGGAACGTGAGATTGCAGCTCGGGGGTACGATGTGATCGTCGGCTTCGACGAAGTCGGACGTGGCTCGTTGGCTGGGCCGGTCATGGTTGGTGCCGCTGCGATCCGGACGGCCGATCTGGACGGCCCGGGTGCCTTGGATGTGCCGGAAGGCGTGGCCGATTCCAAAATGCTGACGGAACATCGCCGTGAAACCATCTTCGAATCCCTGAAATCATGGAGCGCCTCATGGGCCGTCGGAGCGTCCAGCAATGCGGAAATCGACGAATGGGGCATCTCGTACGCATTGGGCGTGGCCGCGTTGCGCGCGCTGGATGAAGTGGAACGTGAGCTGGGAATCGCCGACGACGGGCGGCCGATACGGGTCGGTGCCATTCTCGACGGACCGAACGACTACATCACCAAGGCTTTGGGTACTTTCGATGCGCCCGACGTGCCGGTTCCCGCAACGGTCACCACCAAGGTGAAAGGCGACCGTTATTGCGCGACCGTGGCCACGGCTGCCGTCATCGCCAAGGTCACGCGAGACCGTCTCATGATTGAACTGGGTGAGCGTCCCGAATATGCGATCTACGAATGGCAGCGTAACAAGGGCTACGGTTCCGCTGCACATCGTGAGGCCATCGCTGCGCACGGGCCGAGCGACCTACATCGGATTTCCTGGCATTTGGGGTAGGCGCATATCGGGTATGCCGGGCCTCCGCCTCGGATCGTCGGATGGGATTGGTTCGCCGTCAGTGAAATCCGCCATGCCTGTATGCCGATGAGCATGCACGACCGCATACGGCAATGGATTTTGGGAATCGTGCACGAGAACACCACCCAAGGGGGTATTGGCTCTTCTGGATTCAGGGTTCGAATGCGGGAATCAGTACCCCCTTTCCGTGGATTGCTCCGCACGATTCTTCAAACAGGTCTCTTTCGCATGTCGTGCATGAACGCAGGGGAGATGGATACGCCTGCGGAACGTTCGCCTGAAGCATGCATGCCCCTAATCCCTGCGGATGAGGACGATCGGAAGATTCATCCTGCCGCAGGATGGTCGTGACGGTGCGGTTTCCGTAGCGTATGAACCATGGAAACCACAACACATCATGTACTTAGGGCATCCGATCTGGTCATGGACTACGCAGCTCAGCCTGGCACTGCGAAACCCGTTGCCCCCGCCATGCATATGCTGGCGCTCAACCATGTGAACTTCGCCATCCGCGCCGGCGAAAGCATCGCCGTCATGGGGCCGTCGGGCTCCGGAAAATCAACCCTGTTGCACGTATTGGCCGGCATCGTCAGGCCGACTGCCGGAAACGTGAGCTTCCGCGGCACCGATTTGGCGCAGCTGCCCGATGCGGATTGCACCAAGCTGCGCCGCAGTGCCTTCGGATTCGTATTCCAGTCCGGCCAGTTGCTACCGGAATTGCCGGCCGTCGAAAACATCGCCCTGCCGATGATGCTGGGCGGTGCACGCTACCAGCAGGCCGCCGATACGGCCATGCTGTGGCTGGAACGATTGGGATTGCGTCAACTTGCGGCCCAACGTCCCGGTGAGATGAGCGGCGGCCAGATGCAACGCGTCTCCATCGCCCGCGCACTCGCCGTGCAGCCGGCCGTCGTTTTCGCCGATGAGCCGACCGGCGCGCTCGACCAGAGTACCGGCCGCGACATCATGGGCATCCTCATGGACGCCTCCCGCGCCAACGGAGCAGCCGTAATCGTGGTGACGCACGATCCGAACGTGGCCGCCTTCTGCGACCGTACGCTCATCATGCGCGACGGCCAGCTGTACGACGAAGGTCCGCACCCGCAGCCGACGCAGGCAGAGCTGGCGGCCGCACACGGCCCCGGTGCGCAATGGCCGCAACCGGTCACCGGTGCGCACGGCGTTCCGATGTACGGCAATCCTCCGCAGGGAGGCATGCGATGAACACGTTTGCGCTTTGGCGGCTATTCCACCGTCCCGGCACGCGCGGCACCGCCGGCCACACCTCGGTGCTGGCCGTGGTCGCCTTCGCGGCCGCGACCACGATCTTCCTCACCGTGCTCGGCGGCGTGCACGGTTTCATCTGGCGAGCCTCGGCCGACCATACCATCGGCTGTATGATCAACCCCGGTCCGAGCAATTGCGCGCCCGGTACGTATGAGGCCTGGTCGAAAACCCTGGAAACGGGCAACAGGCTCATGATTCATGGCAGCGGCCATTGGACGGCGGCACAATCCGCCGCCGTTATGAACACCTACGCCGGAGGCTACGTACTATTGGCCGGATTCGCCTGCATGCTGCTCATCGTGCCGTTCGTGGCGCTCGCCGGTTCAGCCGCCCGTCTGGCCGCCTCCCGTCGGGACGCCCGTCTGGCCGCACTGCGCCTGGCCGGTGCCACCACGGCGCAGGTCACGAAATTGACTGCGCTCGATGCGGCCTCCCAGGCTCTGCTCGGCTCCCTCATCGGCATTCTCGGCTATGTTGCGGTGATGCCGTTGATCATGCTGCTCAACTTCCAGAACAGACGTTTCACCTTCGAAGAGCTGTGGGTCGGCTCGTTGGCCCTGATCGCCGTAATCGCAGGCGTTGCGGTACTGGCACTGGCCTCATCCCTGATTACCCTGCGCCGCGTCGCCATCACCCCGCTCGGCGTGATGCAACGTACTTCGCCGCCTCTGCCGACCAAGTGGCGTGTGTTGATCTTCGCGGTGATCATGGCGGTCGGGTATATGGTGCTGAGCAACCTGCAGTCATTCGCCCGTTTCGGTGAGGGCACGGTCTACGCGATGGTGTTCGGCATCATCTTCCTGTGCTTCGCCTTGGTGAATCTCGTGGGTACGTGGGTGGTGACGTTCCGCGCCAAGTTGCGTGCCCGCCGACCGAAGGATGCGGCGACCATGATCGCCATGCGCCGTATTCTCGACAATCCCAAGCGTGCCTGGCGTAACGTGTCCGGTGTGGCATTGGCGGTGTTCATCGCCGGCATGACGTCCGTGTGCGGATTGGTGGCCAGCGGCATCAACGGCAATGTCGACCCGCTTGACCCGAGCATGCTGTACGCACGCGACATCAGCACCGGCGGATTCCTGACCCTTGCTTTCGCGGCCGTGCTTGCCGCCGTCAGCTCCGGTGTGATGCAGGCCGGCAGCGTCTACGATCAGGTCGGTGAATACCGCATGCTTACGTTGGAAGGTACCGATAAGACCACACTCGACAAGGCGCGCATGATGGAAGTGATCACGCCGCTCAATACGGTGGTGGCCGTTTCCGGTGGCTGTTCGCTGCTGCTGCTGTTCCCGATCATGGCGGCGGCACTGTTCAGGCCGGCCACGCTGATGACGTTGGTCGCAGGAATCGCCTTGTGCTACGCCCTGATCGCCGTGGGGGCCATCGCCGCCAATCATGTGGCCCGTACCCTCAATCTCGCCGATTATCGCGCCGACGATTGAGTGCGGCCGGACATGACGATTAGCTGAGCAGTGCGGCGATGATTGCGATGAAAACCGGCGAGGTGAGCGTCGAGAAGAGGATGCCGTCACGTGCGAAGGAAAGGCCCACGTTGTAGCGTGCCGCATAGTTGTAGACGTTCTGGCCGGTCGGCAGGGCGGCAAGCACCACGCACGCGTATAGCGTGGGGCCACGGAACCCCATCACGAAGTAGCTCAGCAGGAATGCGATGATCGGCATCACGATGTTCTTCAGCGCCGCCACCGTGAACGTCGCCGGAATGTCGGCCTTTTCCTGCAACGGCTTCGTGCCATGCAACGACATGCCGAACGCCATCAGGATCATCGGCACCGCGGAATTGCCGATCATGTTGATCGGATCGAAGATGCAGCTCGGCACTACGAAATGGCCGGCCTTCGCGGAGATCGCGGAGACGACGATGCCGAGCAACGAACCGATGAGCAGCGGTTGATGCAACGGCTGCTTGAGGATTTCCTTCGCGGAGACCCTGCCTTTCGTGGTGACGTCGAGTACGGTCAGCCCGATCGGGGTGAACACGGCCTGCTGCATGACCAGGATCGGTGCCACGAGTGCGGGGTTGCCGAGAATGTAGGTGGCGATCGGCAGGCCGATGTTATTCGAGTTGAGATACAGCGAGTTCAGTGCGCCGATGGTCGCATCCGCCGGCTTCATGTGGAAGAACAGACGGTTGAGAATCAGGAAGACGGCTCCGACGAGCATGGCCGAGAAGAACGCGACGATGATGGAGGAGTGAAAGATCTCGAAGATCTTCTCCTTCGACAGAATCGCGAACATCAGGCATGGGCTGGACACGAAGAAGCTGAAGCGGTTGAGCACCATCTGCGCGGTCGGCCCGCCGATACGCAACCGTGCGGCCGCATAACCGGTGCCGATCACGATGCCGATGACGCAGAAGCCTTCCATCGCGCTTAACAGACCCGGCATGCATTCGTCCTTTCCCTGCTTCCCGTGGTGATTGAGCCGTCAATCAAGCCAATCATCAGTGTGGCACTGTGCGGGCGAGATTCGCCGGTTCATCTCAAAAGCGGTATTCCGATGCCGTGATATCGGTCGGTCTGGCGGATAATGAGACGCATGAGTGAACTTGAGATTGGATTCGATGCCTCCGCCGGCAAGCAGGCCGCACTGAACACGTTGATGGAACAGATCATGGGCAGCTATTCCGTCAGTGATGACGAAGGTCCGCTGACCGATGCCGTTGAGACGTTCCTGACGATGCAACCGCACCTGACCGTGCATCGTCATGGCGATACGCTGGTCGCCTCCACGGATTTCGGTCGTGCGCAGCGGGTGATTCTCGCAGGTCATCTCGACACGGTGCCGGTAATCGACAACTTCCCGCCGAAATGGCTGGAACCGGGCGATCCGCTGATTCGTGAGGATGTCGCTGCCGGGCATGAAGGCGAACGCGTGATCTGGGGTCGTGGAGCCACTGACATGAAGGGCTCCGACGCCGTGATGCTCTACCTGGCAGCCACGTTGACGGACGCCAGATATGACCTGACGTATGTCTTCTACGACCATGAGGAGGTCGCAGCCGAGAAGAACGGCCTGCGCAAGGTGGTTGAGGCGCATCCTGACTGGATTGTCGGCGATTTCGCCATCATCGGCGAACCGACCGACTGCGGCATCGAAGGCGGTTGCAACGGCACCATGCGTTTCGATGTGGTCACGCATGGCGTGGCTGCGCATTCGGCGCGTGCCTGGATGGGCGAGAACGCCATCCACAAGGCGGCTGAGATCCTGAACCGTCTGAACGCATACGAGAATCGCGCCGTCGAAGTGGATGGGTTGACTTACCAGGAGGGATTGAACGCCACGTTGATCTCCGGTGGCAAGGGAACCAACGTGATTCCCGACGAATGCCGCGTGCACGTGAACTACCGGTTCGCGCCCGATAAGACGCTTGCCGAGGCGAAGGCGTTGATGATCGGCGTCGGCGCGGGTGCCGAACTCGGCAATGGCGAGCATATGGCCACCGGCGGCGTGTTTGCGGGCTTCGGCATTGAAATGAAGGACGAATCGCCTTCGGCGCGACCGGGACTGAACTCTCCGTTGGCCGCTTCGCTGGTGGACCTTGTCAGGGATCGCACCGGCCGCGACCCGCTCGCCAAGCTCGGTTGGACGGATGTGGCGCGTTTCGCCATCCTAGGCATTCCGGCCGTAAATCTCGGTGCCGGCAGTCCGCTGCTCGCCCACAAGCATGATGAGCAGCTGCCGGAATCCGATCTGGTGCTGATGGCCGACCTGCTCGAGGACTGGCTGCGCTGATGACGTATGCGCTCCGACGGGTTTCGCGCTCCTTCCTGTGGTGGGAGCGCGGGTGAATTCGGAAAATTTTCCGTTATGTCACGTCCCGTTGTTTTTTGTGTCATACTTGTAGACGGTGGTTCTGCAAACCGCCGACGCATCCGATGGCGTTGATCCCCTCGCGTGAGATTCCTTTTTGTCCGCGAGCGCCGGTGTCCGCCGTCGCATGATGAAGACTTTTGACGGAAGTTGCTTCCTACGGGCGCCAAGATGCGCGGTCACGGTGAGAGCGTGATGTGAGGACCGTACGAAGCCGTGTAAGCAGGCGATGCGATTGCAGCGTGTCGCAAGGAGCATAGTGCCCAGTAATACCAGTGAGGGCTTCGATGAGATCGAAGCCGTAGTGTCAGCAAATGCAGATTCCACCGTTCCGGCTCCGCGTCGCCGTCGTGGCGGCCGTCGTGTGGTGCGTGGCGTCGGAGCTGCGGGTGCCTCCCTTGAACTCAAGGTCGAGGAGCATGCCCCGGCCCCGTTGTTCGAGGAGCCGAAGCTGCCGGCATCCAAGCCGGAGTCCGAGGATGCGGAGTCTCGGGACGAGGCCGAGCCGGTGCGTCCGGTTCGCCGTCGCCGTCGTGCCGCGGATGCCGAGGATGAGGTCGAATCCCGTCCGGTTCGCCGTCGTCGCGCGGATGATGACGATGAACGTGATGATTATGAGGCTCCGCGTCGTCGTCGTGCCGTGGATGACGATGACGACCGTCCGGCCCGTCGTACGCGTGGCCGTCGTCGTGCCTCCGCCGACGTGGAATTCCGCGACTCGCGTGACGAGCATGGCGAGGAATCGACTGACGAACGTGCGCTGGATGCCGTTGAGATGTTGCCGGAGGGGCATGTGCAGCGTCGCGGTTCGCGTCCGATGACGTCGTTGCTGTTCCAGGAGCCGGTGCTGCCCGCCGTTCCCGCGCCCCGTGAGGATGCCGATCGGGATGATTCGCACGATGCAGATGGGTCCGTGGACGTTCAGGAGGAGCGTTCGTCGCGTCGCCGTCGCCGTCGCTCCCGTGATGCCGAGCAGGATGAGCAGAGCCGTCGTGACGAGGACGATCGCAATGATCGCAATGATGCTTCGGGAGACGATGAGGAGGGATCGTCCCATCGTTCCCGCCGTTCGCGCCGACTGAATGCGCAGGAACGTCGTGCCGCGGCGGAAGTCGAACAGATCGAAGAGGATCTGGTGCTGGATGACATCACCTACGCTCCCATCGATGACGAATCGCGCAGCGGCAAGGACGACGATGACGAGGGCGAGGCGCCGACGCGTACTCGTCGCCGTCGCCGTTCGCGCGGCAATCATGAGGATGCCGACGAACAGCAGGGTGCGGATGAGCAGTCGGGCAACCGTCGCCGTGTCCGTGATGAAGATGACGACGAGGATGGCGCCGTCACCCGTCGCCGTCGCCGTCGCCGTGGCGGGGCGAAGTCCGAGGACGCCGAGGAGCCGCTGGTCCGCCGTTCCCGCAAGCAGCAGTACATCGATGAGATCACCGATGTGGAGGGTTCCACGCGCCTTGAGGCCAAGAAGCAGCGTCGTCGCGACAACCGTCGTGAACGTAGCCGTCAGAGCCAGCTCATGGAACAGGATTTCCTGGCGCGCCGCGAGCATGTGGACCGTCTGATGGTGGTGCGTGAGCGTGAGCGCCATACGCAGATTTCCGTGATTGAGGACAACGTGCTGGTGGAGCATTACGTTTCCGACATCCAGGAGGTTGCGACCGTCGGCAACATCTATCTCGGCCGCGTGCAGAACGTGCTGCCGAGCATGGAGGCCGCGTTCGTCGACATCGGCCAGGCGCGCAACGGCGTGTTGTATGCCGGTGAGGTGAACTGGGATTCCGCCCGTCTGGAGGGCCAGCCGCGCCGTATCGAGCTCGCGTTCAAGTCGGGGGACCCGGTGCTGGTGCAGGTTACCAAGGATCCGATCGGGCATAAGGGCGCGCGCCTGACCTCACAGGTCACGTTGGCCGGCCGTTTCCTGGTGCTTGTGCCGTCCGGCGGCATGACCGGCGTGAGCCGTAAGCTCAGCGAGCGTGAACGTTCCCGTCTCAAGGGCATTGTCTCGAAGATCGCCCCGAAGGATATGGGCGTGATCATCCGTACCGCCGCCGAGGGTGCCTCCGAGGAGGCCATCACCAAGGATCTGGAAAGCCTGGTCCGCCAGTGGGAGCGTATCAGCGCCAAGCGTGACGAGTTCCTGCATGGCAAGCGTCCGAAGTTGCTGCAGGGTGAACCGGACGTGGCCATTCGCGTGGTGCGAGACATCTTCAACGACGATTTCGGCAAGATGATCGTCGAGGGCGAACGTGTGTACGGCCGTATCGAGGAGTATCTCGACACCATGGCTCCCGATCTGAAGGATAAGCTCGAGAAGTGGGATCCGGCCGAGCATGAGGGCAAGGATGTGTTCGACAAGTGGCAGATCGACTCCCAGCTTCGCAAGGGCATGGAACGTCAGGTCTATCTGCCGTCGGGCGGTTCGATCGTGATCGACCGTACCGAGGCCATGACCACCATCGACGTGAACACGGGTCGCTTCATCGGCCGCGGCAAGAGCCTCGAGGAGACGGTTACGCGCTGCAACCTCGAAGCCTCCGAAGAGATTGCGCGCCAGCTACGTCTGCGTGACATCGGCGGCATGGTGATGATCGATTTCGTCGATATGGTCATGCCGGCCAACCGCGATCTGGTGTTGCGCCGACTGGTCGAATGCCTGGCCCGCGACCGTACCAAGCATCAGGTGGCCGAAGTCACTTCGCTCGGTCTGGTGCAGATGACCCGAAAGCGTATCGGCCAGGGTCTGGTCGAGGCGTTCTCCGAGGAATGCCCGACCTGCAAGGGCCGTGGCTTCATCCTTCACGATGAGCCGACCGTGTCCGCCGACTATGACGACCCGTACGCCTTGAAGGGCGGCGATCCGTTCGTCAAGACGAACAAGCACGGTCATGGAACGGACGTACAGGTGCCGAAGGGCTCCTCGCCGGACGTGAAGGCCAAGCTCGCGCAGATCGCAGCGGCCGCCGTGGCCGCGAATAATGCGGAACCGGACGAAGAATAAGTGGTCGCGCCGGTATGTCAACCTGACACGCCGGTGGCGGACTTGCGGTTGTACGTGGGTGTGTGTAAATTAGATTGCTGGTGTCTGGCCGCGAGGCTCGAACGTGCCGGGCAGTAAGCTTTCCAAGTTAATAAAGGAACGGATATGTACGCGATTGTGAAGGCCGGCGGCCATCAGGAAAAGGTCGAGGTCGGTGACGTCATCCTCGTCAACCGTCTCAAGGCTCAGAAGGGCGAAACCGTGGAATTCCCGGTTGCTCTTGTGGTGGATGGCGCCAACGTCATCCTCGGTGCCAAGGATCTCGCCAAGCTCAGCGTCAAGGCTGAGGTGATCAACGACGAGGCCAAGGGTCCGAAGATCAACATCATGAAGTACAAGAACAAGACCGGCGTTGCTCGTCGCAAGGGCCATCGCCAGCAGCTGACCGCTGTCAAGATCACGGCTATCGCCTGATTGACGCAGGGGTTGGAGTCAAGGACCGAAAGGAACAGACATGGCACATAAGAAGGGCGCTTCCAGCTCGCGCAACGGTCGCGATTCAAACGCGCAATACCTCGGTGTGAAGAAGTTCGGCGGCGAAGCCGTCGTGGCCGGCAACATCATCGTTCGTCAGCGTGGCACCAAGTTCCACCCGGGCGAGAACGTCGGTATGGGCAAGGACCACACCCTGTTCGCCCTCAAGGACGGCAGCGTGAAGTTCGGTGTGCGTCGTGACCGCAAGGTCGTCGACGTGATTGCCGCCTGAGATACGCGCAATTAACGCTTTAGGAAGCCGCGCCCATGTGGACGCGGCTTTTCTTTTTCCTTGCCAACCCTGTCCCGCGTAACAACGAAAGTAGATACATGAGTGATTTTGTCGATCGCGTGACCGTCCACGTCAAAGGCGGCGACGGCGGTAACGGTTCCGCCGGCATCCGTAGGGAAAAATACAAGCCGTTGGCAGGTCCGAACGGCGGCAACGGCGGTAATGGCGGCTCCGTGATCTTCCTAGCCGATCAGAACGCCAACAGCCTGTTGGATTATCGTTTCATGCCGCATCGCGAGGCGGGCAGCGGCACCATGGGTCTGGGCGACACGAAGGACGGCTCCAAAGGCGCCGACCTGATTCTGCCCGTGCCCGTCGGCACCGTGATCTTCGAAGCCAAGGGGCCGCAGGGCGCACGCAAGTATCCGGGCGAACAACTCGCCGATCTGCGTCATGTGGGCGACAGGTACGTGGCCGCCGCTGGCGGCAATGGAGGCCTTGGCAACGCGGCGCTGGCCAACCGCACCCGTCGTGCCCCGGGCTTTGCGCTGTTGGGTGAACCGGGTGAGGAACGCGACGTGATCCTGGAGCTCAAGTCCATCGCCGACGTGGCGCTCGTGGGCTTCCCCTCCGCAGGCAAATCCAGCCTCATCGCCGCGATGAGTTCCGCCAAGCCGAAAATCGCCGATTATCCGTTCACCACACTGGTGCCGAATCTCGGCGTGGTCATGGCCGGCGATTCGCGTTACACCATCGCCGATGTGCCGGGTCTGATTCCGGGCGCCTCGCAGGGCAAGGGACTCGGTCTGGAATTCCTGCGTCATATCGAACGCACGGAAATCATCGCGCACGTCATCGATTGCGCGACGCTTGAACCCGACCGCGACCCGATGAGCGATTACCGGGCGCTGGAACATGAATTGGCCGAATATGCCGACAAGCTGGAATTGCCGCTGGGCGCGATTCCGATTCCGGAACGTCCGCGCATCGTCATCCTCAACAAGGTCGACATGCCGGAAGCCAAGGAACTGGCCGAATTCGTCAAGCCGGAATTCGAAGCGCTGGGACTGAAGGTCTTCATCATCTCCACCGCCTCGCATGAAGGCCTGAAGGAACTCAACTGGGCCTTGGCTGGTCTGGTGGCCGATATGCGTAAGGAAGTGGCGAAGCGCGAGCAGGCCGAAGAAGAGGCACGTGTGGTCATCAAGCCGCTCGAAGAGACGAAGAACCGCCGCCGTCGTAACGACGAAAGCGGCAGTGCGCTCGAATTCACCGTGGAACGCAAGGAATCCGGCAACGGTGACGTCTGGTACGAAGTGCTTGGCGGCAAGCCGGAGCGTTGGGTCATGCAGACCAATTTCGACAACGACGAAGCCGTGGGCTACCTTGCCGATCGCCTGGCCAAGCTGGGTGTGGAGGATGAACTGCGCCGCAAGGGTGCCAAGCCGGGAGACGAAGTGCGCATCGGACGCGGCGATCGTGCGGTGGAATTCGATTGGGACCCGACCATCGCGGCCGGTGCCGAAATGCTCGATGGCGCGCAGCTGGGCGCTCGAGGCGTGGATCTGCGACTGCAGGGGCAGGACGGGCGGACACAGCGCCGTACGAACTCCGAGCGCCGTCGCCAATACCATGAGATGATGGACGCCCGTCAGGCGGTACGTGAGGCCATGATGGCCGAACGTGCGGCCGGCCACTGGGCCGATCCTTCCGTGGATGACGACCGCCACGACGAAAACAGCCTGTTCGGACGCGGCGAATCCGCCGATACGGACGACGTGAAAGAATAGAGACCATACCAAGCCCGCTGATGTGCCGATAGCAGCACGTCGGCGGGCTTTTCAGTGGTATGCCAATGGTATTCGAGTGACCGGTACGCATAGACCGGGAGGGACATATGAACACGCCATCGCAGGCACAGGTGCGCAGGGCCATCGCTGAGGCGCAGACCATCGTGGTGAAAGTGGGCTCCAGTTCGCTGACCGAACCGAGTGGCCACCTCGATCCGGAACGATTGAACGCTTTGGTGGCGGCTTTGGCGCGGGTGCGGCTGATGGGCGGGCGTGTGGTGCTCGTGTCCTCCGGCGCCATCGCCGCAGGCTTCGGTTCGCTGGGGTTCGACGCCCGCCCGACCGACGTCGCTGACCAACAGGCCTGTGCGGCAGTGGGACAGGGACTGCTGATGGCGCAATACGAAGCCGCTTTTGCACGGTACGGCTTGCGTGTAGGGCAGATTCTCATCACCGTTTCCGATACGATCGCCCCGCAGCAGTACCGCAATGTGCGCCGAACGCTGGAACGGCTGCTCGACCTGGGTGCCGTGCCGATCATCAACGAAAACGATTCCCTGGCCTCCAATGAGATTCGCTTCGGCGACAATGACCGGCTGTCCGCGTTGATCGCCAATATCGTGGTCGCCGATGCCCTGGTGCTGCTCACCGACGTGGACGCGTTGTATACCGCACCGCCGAGTGAGCCGGAATCCAAGCGCATCGCGTACGTGCCGAATGTGGAGGACGCTTTGGAAAAGGTGCAGGTCGGCGGAACCGGCTCGAACGTCGGTACCGGCGGTATGGTCACCAAGATGGAGGCCGCGCGCGTGGCGGCCGTCTCCGGCATCCCGTCCGTACTCACCTGCGCCGCCAATGCCGGACCGGCCATGATGGGCGATCCGGTGGGCACGGCATTCGCGCCGATTCACGACCGCGGATCGTCGCGCCGACTGTGGATCGGCTTTGCGGCACATCCATTCGGCACGTTGGTGGCCGACGCGGGCGCCGCCAAGGCCGTACGCGGAGGAGCGGCCAGTCTGCTCGCCGCGGGCGTGTTGGAGGTCAGAGGCGAGTTCGCCGCGGGAGACGCCGTATGGATCGACGACGAGGCCGGCAACCATCTGGCCAAGGGTCTGGCCGGCTTCGATTCCGAGGAAATCCCACAGATGCTTGGACGCAATACCGCTCAGCTCAAGCGGTTCCTGGGAGAGGAATACGCGCATCCGCTCGTACACCGTGACAATCTCGTACTCGTCTGAAGCCGACCGCACGCCGGGTATGCCGGCGCGGCCCCCGCATGACGCGTGTCGCGAGGGTTCCGTTTTTCGTGTGGCGGGTCTAGCATGACAGACATGACTATGGCTGACTGGCAGACTCTTTCCGACCGTATCAATCGCGTGGCTCCGAGCGCCACCCTAGCCGTCGATTCCAAGGCAAAGGCGATGAAGGCCGCCGGCATCGACGTCATCGGGTTCGGCGCAGGCGAGCCGAACTTCCCGACCCCCGCACCGATCGTCGCGGCCGCGGCCTGCGCGGTGCAGGATCCCAAGAACTATCGGTACACGCCGACTGCGGGCCTGCCGGAACTGCGCAAGGCAATCGCCGACAAGGTGTCGCGCGATTCCGGCTATGAAGTCGACCCGAGTCAGGTCGTCGTGACCAACGGAGGCAAGCAGGCCGTCTACGAAGCCTTCCAGATCCTGCTCGACGAAGGAGACGAGGTCATCATCCCCGCCCCGTACTGGACCAGCTATCCGGAGGCCGTGAAGCTGGCCGGCGGCGTACCCGTCGAGGTATTCGCCGGCGCCGACCGCAACTTCGAACCGGATATCGACGCCATCGAAGCGGCGCGCACCGAACGCACCAAGGCCATCATCGTGACCACGCCGAATAATCCGACGGGTGCCGTATGGAAGCCGGAAACCGTCAAGGCCATCGGCGAATGGGCCTTGGAGCACCATGTATGGGTCATCTCCGACGAAATCTATGAGCATCTCAACTATGACGGTGCGAAGACCACGTACATCGGTGCCGTGGTGCCGGAAGTGCGTGGCCAGCTGCTCGTGCTCAACGGCGTGGCCAAGACCTACGCCATGCCGGGCTGGCGTGTCGGCTGGATGGTCGCTCCGGCGGAAGTGGCCAAGGCCGCCTCCAAGCTGCAGGGTCATATGACCTCCAACGTGAACAACATCTCCCAGCGTGCCGCCATCGAAGCCGTTTCCGGCCCGCTTGACGCCGTCTACGACATGCGTGCCGCGTTCGACAAGCGCCGCCGGACCATCGTGACGGCACTGAACGACATCGAAGGCGTGAACTGCCCAACCCCGACGGGTGCGTTCTACGCGTTCGCCGATGTGACCGCATTGCTGAACAGGCCGCTCGGCCCGAACAGGACCGTGTTCGCCGATACCGCCGAACTGGCCGCGGCCCTGCTTGACGAAGGCCATGTCGCCGCCGTGCCGGGTGAGGCGTTCGGTGCTCCCGGCTACCTTCGCTTCTCCTACGCCTTGGCTGACGACGACCTCGTCGAAGGCATGAAGCGCATGAAGGCATGGGCGGAGGCATAGGCGGACGGCCCGATACCGTTGACTGGAAAATGGATTCGCACCCCGGTGACATGCCGAGGTGCGAATCTTTTTTCGTTGGAAAATAGCGGTTTTTTGACTGTTGATGGAAAAACGATTGGACGAAGTCGCAATTACCCGCTACTATTTCAACTTGGCGGTTTTGCCGTTTACTTCTTGCGTGGTTTTTCGCATAAAATCCTCGCCGGCAAGTAGAAATGGCAGAGTACACCTAGGGAAGTGGCGCAATTGGTAGCGCAACGGTCTCCAAAACCGTAGGTTGTGGGTTCGAGTCCCGCCTTCCCTGCCAAGTTCTTACAACAAGCCAAGCGGAGGATCATAATGGCGAAGGCAAGCAATCGCGAAAAGGCCGTCAAGCCGAACATCTTCATGCGCATTGGTTTGTTCATCAAGCAGATTATCGACGAACTCCGCAAGGTAGTGACCCCGACCAGCAAAGAGCTGTTCTTCTGGGCCCTCGCCGTGTTTATCTTCGTGCTGTTCCTGATGGCACTGGTCACCGGCATGGACTTCGGTCTGGGCAAGCTCACGTTGTGGATCTTCGGCTGACAGACACGTGAAGGTGAAGGTGCATGACTGACGAAGTGATTTTCGACAACCTCGACGAAGCTCCCGAGGCTACCGAAGAGGCTGTGGCTGCCGTTGAGGCGTTGCCGGAGGCTGGGGAGACCGAGGTCTCCGAGGAACCGGCCGCCGAGGAAACCGCCGAGCAGATCGAAACCGAAACCTCTACCGATGCCGCCGTTGAATCCGAACAGGATGAGCGTGATGCAGGTACCAAGGCAGTCGAGGAATTCTCGAAGAATCTGCGCACGCTTGAGGGCAAGTGGTACGTGTTGCACACCTACTCCGGCTATGAGAAGCGCGTGAAGACCAACGTTGAATCCCGCGTGGCCAGCTTTGGCTTGGAAGACAAGATCTTCCAGATCGAAGTGCCGATGGAAGAGGTCGAGAAGCACACCGAAAAGGGCAAGAAGATCATCACCCGCGTGCGTGTTCCCGGCTATGTGCTGATCCGCATGCTTCCTGATGAGAACGCCCGTCGCATCGTGCGCGAGACCGAAGGCGTCACCGGCTTCGTCGGACCGACCAAGGAACCGGCGCCGCTGTCGCGCAAGGAAGTCGTATCCATGATGGCCCCGATGATCGCCTCCGAGGCGCTCAAGAAGGCTGGCGACAAGCCGGCCGCGGCCAAGAAGCGTACCCTCGAGGTCTCCTACGCCGTCGGCGATCAGGTCACCGTCACCGATGGTCCGTTCACCACCATGGCCGCCGTTGTCTCCGACGTGGAGCCGACCACCCAGAAGCTCACCGTGCTCGTGTCCATCTTTGGTCGTGACACTCCGGTGGAGTTGGGCTTCAACCAGGTTGAAAAGCTCGCCTGACGTCCCGTGACGGTGTGCCTTGACGTCACACATGTTCCGGAAGTCGGGAATCAATCGTGAGGAACCTGAAACTTCGAACCCCGCAGCGATGCGGGGTTCTTCGGTATTCACGCAATGTCGCAACGCAATGTCGTGGCGGGTAGGCATAATGGGAAAGCTTGTGTCTGGAGGGTTTCGTATGCCCGAAACGAGCTCGTGGCCCGCTAGCACAGCACAGCAATATACGTTGCGGAAGGAACCGGTTATGGGAAACCACATCCGGTGCCGCTAACACCGCTTCATAGAAAGAAGAACCATACAATGGCTCCTAAGAAGAAAGTCTCGGCGCTGATCAAGCTCCAGATTCAGGCCGGCAAGGCCAATCCGGCCCCGCCGCTGGGCCCGGCTCTGGGTTCCCATGGCGTGAACATCATGGACTTCTGCAAGGCATACAATGCCCAGACGCAGGACAAGATGGGTCAGGTCATCCCTGTCGAGATCACCGTCTACGAAGATCGTTCCTTCACCTTCATCCTGAAGACCCCGCCGGCGGCAGCTCTGCTGAAGAAGGCCGCGGGCATCCAGAAGGGTACCGAGAACCCGCTGACCCACAAGGTCGGCTCCGTCACCAAGGCTCAGGTCCGTGAGATCGCCGAAATCAAGATGGCCGATCTGTCTGCACGTGACGTCGAAGCCGGCATGAAGATCATCGAGGGCACCGCCCGCTCGATGGGTATCACGGTTACCGACTGAGAGGAGAAGGACAAATGGTAAAGCGTTCCAAGAAGTATCGCGAAGCGGCCGAAAAGGTCGATAGCAACAACCTTTACACCGCCAACGAAGCCATCGCTCTCCTCAAGAGCATGCCGGAGTACAACTTCGACCAGACCGTTGAAGCCGTGCTGCGCCTGAA
The DNA here is from genome assembly GCF_000513015.1 of Bifidobacterium sp. MSTE12. Classification (NCBI taxonomy): domain Bacteria; kingdom Bacillati; phylum Actinomycetota; class Actinomycetes; order Bifidobacteriales; family Bifidobacteriaceae; genus Bifidobacterium; species Bifidobacterium sp. MSTE12. Next base: position 25,368 of record NZ_AZYA01000007.1, read on the forward strand.
CGTGGATCCGCGCAAGGCCGATCAGCTGGTTCGCGGTTCCGTGAACCTGCCGAACGGCACCGGTAAGACCGCCAAGGTCCTCGTCTTCGCCCGTGGCCCGAAGGCCACCGAGGCTCTCGAGGCCGGCGCCGACATCGTCGGTGACGACGACCTCGTCGAGAAGGTCGCCGGCGGCTTCCTTGACTTCGATTCCGTCGTGGCCACCCCGGACATGATGGGCAAGGTCGGCCGTCTCGGCCGCGTGCTCGGCCCGCGTGGCCTGATGCCGAACCCGAAGACCGGTACCGTGACCATGGATGTCACCAAGGCCATCAAGGACATCAAGGGCGGCAAGGTCGACTTCCGTGTCGATAAGAACGGCAACCTGAGCTTCCTCATCGGCAAGCTCTCCTTCACCGAGCAGGCTCTGGAAGAGAACTTCAAGGCTATCGCCGACGAAGTCAAGCGTCTGAAGCCGTCCACCGTGAAGGGCCGTTACGTTACCAAGGCGACCATCACCTCCACGATGAACCCGGGCGTCCCGGTCGATCCGGCGATTCTCGCCTGATTGCACGCCTGGCTGTAATCAACGCCTGACAAGACCCGCACCTGTCGATTGACGGATGCGGGTCTTGTCGTATGCGGAACCATGCGGAATCAGGAGGGATGGATTCCGAACAGCCGCAATCGAGTGCGGCTCAGTGCTCACGCATGCGGCCGATGGCAAGAGCGGTGGTGAGCACATAGGCGTCGCGCGGGTCGGTGGCATCCCAGCCGGTGGTCTCCGCGGCGCGCTTGAGTCGGTAACGCACCGTGTTCGGGTGCACATTAAGCTCCTTGGCGGTATTCTCCAACGAACTGCCGTACCTGAGGAACGTGGAGACCGTCAGATAGGTCGGGTCATCGGGATTGTCGCCGCGCAATACACGGTAAACGTTCCGATACAGTTCTTCGCGGGCGTAATCGTCACCCAGCAGCGCACGTTCCGGCAGCAGTTCATCCGCACGCAACGGGCGCGACTGCGTCGATAGGGCCGGTGCCGCCTGCAATGAGAACAACGTCTCCCGCAGGGCATGCGAGGCACCGGCGACACCGGAACGTACCGGACTCAGATACACGGAATCGGATTCGGCGAATGCCGGCATCACCGAAGTGCAGGTGACCTCCGGAGTGGCCGCGCCAATCTGCCGCACCAACATCAGCAGAAAACTGCCGTATGTGCCAATAATCGCGTTCTCACCGCCTAAATCGCGTACGGACTTGCGGGCGGCCAGAGAAGCGGCCATCGGATTGGAAGCCGGCACCCCGCCGATGGCGAAGCAGTCGAATGCGCCGCGCCATGCGAGCACATTCAGCAACGAAGTGACGCGTTCGTCGGCGATGCCGTTCATCAGGCATTCGAATGCGAGCCGTTCGATGGTGGAATCGTCGGTATGACCTGACAGCAGGTCAAGAATGTCAGCCTGATCGGAATTCATACTCGTCAAGTCTAGTCGGTGACGCCATGAATTGCGGTGGGTCGCGTGCGACGGGTGCATCGCGCATTCGGGCCGTAACGGTAATATGCCGGATATGACCGAAGTACGAAAATCCAGGAGCCGTGGTGCGCGACTCTCCGGCTTCTGCCGTTGGACGCTGGCCGTATTGGCATGTCTGTGGCTGGCATGGTGCTGCGCCATCGGGCCGCTGTACTGGTACAACGTGGGATTGGACGGCTTCGGCTGGGCCAACATGCTGATTCTGGCGCTTTCCTTCGCCGTGTTTTTCGCCATCGTCGTGGCACTGGTCAGATTCGGACGGGGCCAGCGCGTACTGCCGAGGTATTTCACACGACGGCATGAGCGGCTGCATGAAGAAGTCGAGGGCACGCCGACCACCATTCTCGGCATCGTGCTGAAGCATGTGCACGATGCCGCGCATAGCCGTCCGGGGCGTGCCGTGCATGCCGTGGTCATCTGGGTCGGACGCAAGCTGACGCGTTGCACCGACTGCTGGTGGAAGCTCATGCTGGTGTTCGTGATCGGCTGGCTGTGGATTCCGACCACATTGCTGGCTGCGTACGGTGCCGACATCCGTTCGCAGATCCGTGAGTTCAGCTGGGCCTGGAACCAGTGGACCGGGCTCAAACAGCCGTATATCGGTTTCTTCTCGTTCGTGCCGATGGACATCTATCCGACCGCGCACTACATGTGGCCTGCGAACCCGACCTATCTGACCGATCAGCACAATATCGTGCTGACGGTGTTCTACGGCGCCGTAGCCGCAATCTCACGCTATTTCACGGATTCCAATGATGCGGGCATCGTGACGCTGGCGGCGTTGCAGTGGCTGTTCGCCGCCTTCTGCTGCGCGGCCACCGCGAACCGTTTTTTCAACCTGCCTTGGCGCAGACTTGGCGTCGGTTCCTTCGATTTTTCCCATCCGGAACGTCATGACTGTTGGAATCAGCGTGATTTCATGCATCCGGAAGCCGGTGTGGTCGCGCGCCCCTCCCGTTTGCGCGCCGGTGCGAAGACGCGTTTCGTGATACTGCTGTTCTTCATGGTGTGCCCGTTGGCCGTGTTCGCCACGATCTCACTGACCAAGTCGCCACTGTTCGCCTTCGCGTTCGTATGGTGGTTCGGGGTGTGGTACGAACTGCATATGACACATATCAAGGCATTGCCGACCATCAACGGCAAGCCGACGCGACTGCGCAAGCGTTCCATGCTCGCATTCTTCATGTCGAGCGTGGTGATGCTGATCAGCGCGAAATACGCCTGGTACATCATCGTGCTGGCGTTGATCCTGGCGTTGCTGAACGACCGCAAGCGCTGGAAGACCTATGTGGTCACCCTGCTGCTGCCGACCGTGCTCATCCATGGCGGCATCGTATTCCTCGCGGATTCCGGTGCGATCATCAGCGGTGACCCCATCGAAAGCCGAGGCATTCAGCTGCAGCAGATCGCGCGCGTGGCGAAATACAATCCACAGGGCATTCCGGCGGACGCGGCCTCGAAGCTCGAGCCGATCTTCAACCTCGACCAAATGGCCGACGCATATTACCAGCAGGACGCCGACCCGGTGAAATCCTCCGGCATCCAATCCAAAAAGGTGAGCTACAAGTGGCGCACCGTCACCAAAGAGGACATGGAGAACTTCAACAAGGCGTGGCTGGAAATCGTCAAGGCGAATCCAGTGATTGCGCTGGACGCCTTCTTCGCCGAATGCTTCGGCTACTTCGATGTGACCGACCTGCCATACGTCTCGATGGACTATTACGTGAACAACGATTATGTGCAGGAAGATAACGACTGGATTCACCTGTACAACCATGAGTGGCGCGACAAAGTGGCCGACTTCGCCAAACAGTGGGGGAAAATCCCGGTGTTCGGCTGGTTGGTGCATGGCAACCTGTATGTGACGCTCACGCTACTGATCGGTGCGGCCGAGGTGGTGCTGCGTCGCTGGCGTTCGTTGTCGTGGCATCTGCCGTTGCTACTGCTCATGGGCGTGATGATCACCGCGCCGGCGAATAATTTCGAGCGTCACATGCTGCCCGTCGCCTTCGTGTTCGGGTTCCTTTGCTTGCAGTTCTGGCGTGAGTCGCGCCGGCAACGGCATACGGCGATGCCGACCGGCTCCTGATGTCTCCTAAAGGGCTACCTGCCCGCCGTGTGAGCGCTTTCACGCGGTGAGGGCGTCGGAGGTTTGCCGCTGGGTGTGATAGCCGCTATTTTCCAACGGTCTGTTTTTGGGTTAGGTTTGAAGCCGTGCGAAGATGCTCACACGGCGGGCAGATAGCATGTCAGGGGGTATTGGATGGGATTGATGGATTCGGCGTTGACGATGCCGGGCACCTGTGTTGCGGCCGATTGCGTGTTGTCCTTGGATTCGGTGGGCTCTACCAACACCTACGCCGCCGATTTGGTGCGCTCCGGTGAACTGTACGGTGATGCTCGGCGTGGAGGTGAGATCGCCGTGGTGTGTGCCGATGCGCAGACCGCCGGCCGAGGTCGCCTCGACCACCGATGGACCAGTAGGCCGGGGGAGTCGTTCACCGTCAGTTTCGTGGTGAACGTGCCCGTGTCGATCGTGCGCGACGCATCGATCGGCGGTTGGTTGCAGATGATCGCCGGATTGGCCGTACTGGAGGCGATTCGCGGGGCTTGCCCGCACCGGAGCGCCGAGCCGCAGCTCAAATGGCCGAACGACATCGTTGTCGGCGGCAGGAAACTTGGGGGCATTCTCGCCGAAATGGTGCCGATTCCCGATTGCGGCGAACGTGTGGCGATCGTGTTCGGCGTTGGCCTGAACCTCAACGTTCCCGTCGACCGTTTGCCTACGGAGAACTCAATCTCCCTGCAGATGCTCGCAAGCGACCTGCCGGACCCAACCGCCTTGCGGGATGAATTGGCCGCCCGAATAGTGCGAGATCTCAGGTTGCGTCTAACCGATTTCGAGGCCGACCCTCAGCGCGAGGCCAAACGTTGCCTGGAAGCCATGAATGTGGTCTGTTGGACCTTGGGCAAGCCCTGTGAAGCGCATTTCACCGACGGTTCCGCCCTTCAAGGCCGGGCGATCGCCCTTAACCCTGATGCCTCCCTCACCATTCGGGATCGATTTGGGGCGCTTCACCGAGTCACCACCGCCGACGTGGGCGTACTCCAAAACCGGTGATTCGACGAACGGAAGGCGTATCATGCCCTCACGGTGAGGTGAAGGGCGGCATGCGTCAATGGGTGATGCGTTCCGGTCCCTACCGAAGCTTCGCCAATCCGGCAGCCACCGCCGAGGCGACGACGGCCTTGATGACGTCGCCGAACACGAAGCCCATGGAAGCGACGGCCACGACCGGCAGGGATACGCTCGTGACGGCGGACTGAATGATGAATCCGAAGAGATAGTCCACGGCGACGCAACCCACCAAGGCCGCGCCGCAATACCGTGCCGCGGTCAGCATGCCGCCTTTGGTCGAGTCGGTGCGCGCTTCGCCCTTGAGCAGAGAGGTGATGACGGCGGCGGGCAGGAATCCGAGCAGGAACCCGGCGCTCGGTCCGACCAGCGCCAGGGTGGAGGCGCCACCGGCGAATACCGGCAGTCCGAGGGCGCCGGCGGCCAGATACAGGGCGATGGCTGCGCCGGCCTGCCGCCAAGGCAGCATGAGGGCGGCGAGCATGATCACAAAGGTCTGCAGAGTGATGGGCACCGGGGTGCCGGGTACGGGAATTTCGCCGGCGGCGGAAGCGGCCCATAGCAGGAGCGCAAACAGCACCGGTTTGAATATGGAGCCGAATTTGCCGTTGGACAGCGATTTGATGGTAAGGATTGCGTGGTGCATGAAATCTCCTTGAAATAGCGACGAAAGGACGTGATTCGTCAACCGACGGGCTTAATCGTAGAAAAATGAAGTTACGACTACGTTTGTGGAGCCGTACAAAAAGACCGCGTCACTTTTGTGGAAAACGAGTGTTCGTGCAGCCGCAAAAGCGAGCAATGTTGACAACATGCCTAAAAACGTCAACACACTCTTGGTGGCCAATCGTGGTGAGATTGCGCTACGTGTAGTGCGCACCGCCCGCGAAATGGGGATTCCCACGGTGGCGGTGTATGCCGAACAGGACCGTCATGCGCAATATGTGCAGATGGCCGATGACGCGTATCTGCTGTCGGGCGACACCTACAAAGACACGTATCTCAACGAGGATCTGTTCATCGACATTCTGCACCGCAGCGGCGCCGATGCGGTGCATCCGGGTTATGGCTTCCTTTCCGAGGTGGCGAGTTTCGCGCAGAAGGTGATCGATGCCGGCGCGACATGGGTCGGCCCGAATCCGAAGGCGCTGGTCGATCTGGGAGACAAGATCACCGCACGGCGAGTGGCGACCTTCGCCAAGGTCCCGCCGGTGCCGGGCATCTCGCATTCGATTTCCGACATGCGCCTGCTGCTCGACTTCGCGCATACGCACGGCTATCCGCTGATGTTGAAGCGCACCGACGGCGGTGGCGGCCGCGGCATCACGCTGGTGCGCAACGACGATGAGCTTCGCGGATTCTACATGAATCATGATGCGCTGCAGGGCGGCGACCTGAACGAATACTTCGTGGAACGCTTCATCGACAAGGGCCGTCATGTGGAGACGCAGTGCGGCCGCGATACGCATGGCAACTTCACCGTGTATTCCACGCGCGACTGCTCCGTGCAACGCCGCAATCAAAAGCTGGTCGAAGAGGCCCCGGCGCCGTTCCTGCCCGACACCGTGATGGAACAGCTCGCCCGTTACTCCCGCAACCTGTTCGAAGCCGTGGGCTACGTGGGTCTGGGCACCTGCGAATTCATGGTGACCGAACAGGGCAAGGTGTACTTCCTGGAGGTCAATCCGCGTCTGCAAGTCGAACATACCGTCAGTGAGGAGGTATGCGGGCTTGACCTGGTGCGCGAGCAGCTGACGATTGCGAACGGCGGTGAACTGACGGTGGAGCATCCGATTCGAGGCCATAGCTTCGAGCTGCGCCTCACCTGCGAGGATCCGGCCAAGAACCTGACGCCGAGCTCCGGCACGCTCACCGCGTTGCGTTGGCCGTCCGGTCCGGGCATCCGCGTGGATTCCGGTGTGCTTGAAGGCGACACCATTTCGCCGAAGTTCGATTCGATGATGGGCAAGCTCGTCGTTACCGCCTCCGATCGGGCGAACGCCGTGGCCCGCGTGCGTCGTGCGTTGGAGGAGCTGAGCATCGAGGGCGTACCGACGCCGGTCAGCCTGTTCGAACGAATCTTCAACGATGATGAATTCACCGCCGAGCATGGTGCCGCGTATGACGTGAGCACGAAGTGGCTGGAACGTAAGTACCTCAATAAGGAGGCCGCCTCCTCGCACGGCGGTCAGCCGGCCTCGCTGAGCGGTGCCGCCGACGAAGGCAAGGATATCGAATCCAGCGAGACCTTCGTGATCGAAGTCAACAACCACAGGGTGTCGCTGACGGTACCGACCGACATCGTGGCGAACCTGACCGGTTCGGCCAAGGCCCGCGACGCCAAACGTGCCATCCAGCCGCTGCGTGGGCAGGGTCTGCATCACGTCAAACGGGGCCCGCAGGCCAGCGAAGGGCAGTCCGGCATCATTGCCTCGCCGATGCAGGCCGTGGTCACGCGCATCAACGTGGCCGAGGGGCAGGAGGTCGCCAAGGGCGATCTGCTGGTGGTGCTCGAATCCATGAAGATGGAGAACTACGTGTACGCGCCGGTCAAGGGCACGGTAACGAAGATCTTCGTCGGTCCGGCCAACGGCGTGGAGGCGGGGGAGACGCTGCTCACCATCAACGTGGCGGGTACAACCCCCGAATCCAAGGACGAGGAGGCCGAGCAATGACCGATATTCTCACCAGCCCGGCCGTGCAGGATGCCGTGGATCATGTCGAAGGCTCGCAGCCGATCCGTCCCGCGGTGTTGCGTGCCGCGCAGCTTGCGCACGAGGCGGAGGACCATGCCCGCGACCGTCAGCATGTCAAAGGCAAGCTGACCGCCCGCGAACGGCTCGATCTGCTGCTCGATACCGGCACTTTCGAGGAAATCGGCAGATTCTGCGGCGGCGACATCAACGGAGGTCAGGCGGGTGCCGCCGTCATCACCGGCTTCGGCGAGATCCACGGCCGCAAAGTGGCCGTCTATGCGCAGGACTTCTCCGTCAAGGGCGGCACATTGGGCGTGGCCGAAGGTCGTAAGATCTGCCGGCTGATGGATCAGGCACTGAATCTCAAGGTGCCGATCATCGCATTGATCGATTCCGGCGGCGCGCGCATCCAGGAGGGCGTGGCCGCGCTCACGCAGTACGGTCACCTGTTCACGAAGACCTGCGAGGCAAGCGGATTCGTACCACAGCTTTCGCTGATTCTCGGTCCGTGCGCCGGTGGTGCCGTGTACTGCCCGGCGTTGACCGATCTGATCATCATGACTCGCGAGAACTCCAACATGTTCGTCACCGGTCCGGATGTGGTCAAGGCGGCCACCGGCGAGGTGATCAGCATGGAGGATCTGGGTGGCGGCCATGTGCACAACACCACCTCCGGCGTGGCCCACTATCTGGGCGAGGATGAGGCCGATGCAATCGACTATGCGCGCACGGTGCTCGCCTACCTGCCGTCGAACTCCGATCTCACGCCGCCGACCTACGCGTATGCGGCGACCAGGGCCGACCGGGACGTAGCCAGAAGGCTTGCCGACGTCGTACCGGAAAACGACCGGCAGCCCTACGACGTGCTCGATGTGATCCGTTGCGTCGTGGACTATGGCGAATTCGTGCAGGTGCATGAGCTGTTCGCCTGTTCCGCAGTGGTCGGCTTCGCCTGCATCGACGGGCATCCGGTGGGAATCGTGGCCAACCAGCCGAATGTCAATGCGGGCATCCTCGATGTGGACTCCTCCGAAAAGGTGGCGCGATTCGTGCGTCTATGCGATGCGTTCAACCTGCCGGTCATCACGTTCGTGGATACACCCGGCTACAAGCCGGGTGCGCAGCAGGAGCATGCAGGCATCATCCGCCGTGGTGCGAAAGTGATCTATGCCTACGCCAATGCGCAGGTGCCGCTCGTCACCGTGATTCTGCGCAAGGCCTTCGGCGGCGCCTACATCGTGATGGGTTCCAAGTCGATTGGCGCGGATCTCAACTATGCATGGCCGTCCAGCCAGATCGCAGTGCTCGGTGCCACCGGTGCGGTGAACATCATCCATCGCAAAGACCTGCAGAAAGCCAAGGATTCCGGCAAGGACGTGGAGGCGCTCAGGGCCAAATACACGGCCGAGTACGAACGCACCACCGTCAATGCGAACCTGTCGCTGGAAATGGGCGAGATCGACGCGATGATCGATCCCGAGCAGACCCGCGAAACCATCGTCGACGCGTTGCGACTGCTCGCCAGCAAGAAGCGCGCCCGCAAAACCACCAAGCATCACGGCAATCAGCCACTCTGACCCCTGTAACGCTGCCCCTGGTAGGGGAGCATCAACGAAGTTTTTGCAATAGAAGTAAGGAACATCATGAACGCCTTTTTTCTCGATCGACTGAACAGCGAGCCGCACGCGCTCGCCTTCGCCGGCCAGTCCACGCCGTGGCCCGTGGCGCTTGCCGACCAGAGCACCAATCCGGTGCTCGACGGTGAGCTGCACGCTCATGCCGCTGCGGCACAGGCCCTGCTCTACCCGGTGGCCGCGGACCTGCTGGCCACCACGGGACGTCCGGTCGACCTGTTCGGCTTCGAGGCGAATCCGGCCCGTCTTGGCGACGCCGCATCCGCGGCGGCCAGCGTTCCGGGCATTGCGCTCACCCAGTTGGGTGCGCTGATCGACGCCGCCGAACTCGGCTACAATCCGGCCAAGGCCAAGCCGATCGCCGTGCTTGGCCACTCTCAGGGCGTGCTTGCCGTACATATGGTTCAGGCCATCGAACAGGCCGGTTCCATCGCGGCGGCCACCGCGCAGATCGATGAGATTCTTGCGATCGCTACGCTGATCGGTGTTGCCGGAACCCGCCAGGCCCGCCAGTTGGGGCTTGCCGCCCGTCATGGCGAGGCGACTCCGATGCTGTCGGTCAAGGACATCACCCGTGCCCAAGTGGATGCGCTGATCGCACGTGTTTCCGGCGTGCACGGTCCGATCGCCGTGGCCGTGGCCAATTCCGCCACGCATTACGTACTGTCGGGCTATCCCGAAGATCTTGCCGCATTCGGCGTGGAGGTCGCCAAGGAGCATAGGCGTCAGGCCAAGCTGCGTGAGGAGAAGGTGCGCGGCGGCCGTGTGTTCGATCCGGTGCTCGAATATCTTGACGTGACCCTGCCATTCCACAGCCCGCTGATGGCCGAAGCTGTTTCACAGACTGTTTCATGGGCGCAATCCTGCGGCATTGATGCCGATCATGCCCGTGAGCTTGCCGCCGAGGTGCTGTTCAACCATGTGGATTGGGCCGCCCGTGTGAGCGCCCTGATGAAGTCCACCGATCCGAGTGCCTTGTGGGTACTGGACTTCGGTCCCGGCGCCACCGTGGGCAAACTGTTCTCCACCGTGGCCCAAGGTACGGGCGTCGGTGTGGTGGAAGCCTTCACCACGGCCGATCGCGGTGCGCTGTCCACCTTGGAGACCTCACCGGAACGCACCCAGAATTGGACCCGTTTTGCGCCGAGCGTCATCCATACCGCTGCCGGCGACAAGGTGCGTACCGCGTTCACCGAGCTCACCGGCAAGGCTCCGGTGTTGCTCGCTGGCATGACCCCGACCACCGTGGAACCGGAAATCGTCGCCGCTGCCGCCAACGCCGGCTACTGGGCGGAACTCGCAGGCGGCGGCCAGGTGACCGCCAGTGTGTTCGACCGCCATGTGGCCAAACTCGAGGAGGAGCTCGAGGAAGGTCGCACCGTCGAATTCAACGCCATGTTCATGGACCGCTATCTGTGGAACCTGCAGTTCGGTTCCCAGCGCATCGTGCCGAAGAAGCGTGCCAGCGGCACCCCCATCGACGGCGTGGTCATCTCCGCCGGCATTCCGGAATTCGATGAAGCCGTGGAACTCATCCACAGCCTCAATGCCGATGGCTTCCCGTATGTGAGCTTCAAGCCGGGCACCATCGACCAGATTCGTCAGGTCGTACGCATCGCCAAGGCCGTGGCCCCCACCAAGGTGCTGATCGAAGTCGAAGGCGGCTCCGCCGGCGGGCATCATTCCTGGGAGTCCCTTGACGATCTGCTGCTGAGCACCTATGCCGAAGTGCGTGAACAGTCCAATCTCGTGCTCGTGGCCGGTGGCGGCATCGGTACGCCGGAACGTGGCGCCGACTACATCACCGGTGAATGGTCCACCGAATACGGTCGTCCGCTCATGCCGGTGGACGGCGTGCTTGTCGGCACCGCCGTCATGACCGCCAAAGAGGCCCACACCAGTGCGGAAGTCAAGCGGATGCTCGTCAACACTCCGGGCATCGACGCCAAGGGAGCCGCCGGCGATCCGTTCGCCCCGCTGGGTGAGCAGTGGGTGCCGAGCGGCCAGGCCTTGGGCGGGGTGACCTCCGGACTGAGCCACCTGCATGCCGACATCTACGAGCTGGAGAACTCCTCCGCCCGCTGCGGCCGTCTGTTGGTGCGCGTCATGAAGCATCCCGAGGAGCTGGAAAGCCGTCGCGAAGAGATCATCGAAGCGCTGAACGCCACCGCCAAGCCGTATTTCGGTGATTTGAAAACCATGACCTACCTTCAGTGGGCCCAGCGTTTCGCCGACCTTTCCTTCCCATGGGCCGACGAGACCTACGCCGACCGTTTCCTGCACCTGCTGCAACGCATCGAAGCGCGCGTCACCGAGCAGGAAAGCGGTGAGTTCACGTCGCTGTTCGCCTCCCGCGCCGACGTGCAGGCCGATCCGCACGCCGCCATCGCCAAGCTGGGCGAAGCCTATCCGCAGGCCGATGAGCTGACCGTCACCCCGATGGACGAGGCCTGGTTCCCGACCTTGGTGCGCGAGTATCCCAAGCCCATGCCGTTCGTGCCGGTCATCGACAACGATCTGTTGCGCTGGTGGGGTCAGGACCAACTATGGCAGTCGGAGGACCCCCGCTACTCCGCCGATTCGGTGCGTATCATTCCGGGTCCGATCTCCGTTGCCGGCATCACCACCGTCGACGAGCCGGTGGCCGACATCCTCGGCCGGTTCGAATCGGCCATGGTGCAGCGTGTCGCCGCGCATGACGTTGCGAAAGACCTGAGTGCCTTCGCGCAGCTGGGTGCCGCGACTTGCGCCGAGGAGTTCATCCGCAAGTCGCCGAACATCTCCTGGGTCGGCCATCTTATGGCCAATCCGGCGTACGGCACCGATAACGGCGACGCCGATTATGAAATCCGTAAGGTCGGCACGAACGGCGACGTCGAACAGTACGATCTCGACATCCACCTCGACACCTACTGGGACAACGATCCGGACGGCGGCGCCTCCAAGCATGCCGTGCGTGACATCGTGATCCCGCTCAACGTCAACGGCACCGAAGCCGGTCTGTTCCCGGTCGTGGACCGCGACCGCCTGCCGGAACATGTGTATCGCATGCTCGCCGACACCGCAGGCATCGGCAACATCGCCATCACCGGCGACAAGCTCACCGCCATGCCGACGATCGAACGAATGGAAGACGCCGCCGACCGTCCGTTCGGCGAAGCGCACACGCAGTATACGTTGTCGGCCAACCTCGGCTTCGACCATGAAGCGGCCACCGGTGGTGCGCTGCCGAACGACCTTGTGCCGTCCCGCATCGCCCCCGATGCGCTTGTCGGGCCGGCATGGCCGGCCATCTATGCGGCCCTCGGTTCCGTATATGTCAAGGGCTTCCCGGTCATCGAAGGCCTGCTCAACGCCGTGCATCTCGACCATCTTGTGGAACTCGAGGTGAACGAGGACGAACTCCTCGAACACACCGGCGAAACGATCGCCCTCACCAGCTGGGCCGAAGACTACTTCGAGTCCGCTTCCGGACGTGTCGTGACCATCCACGTCACCCACACCGCCGAAGACGGCACCCTGCTGGCCAATGAAACCGAGCGTTTCGCCATCCGCGGCCGCGCATACTCCGACGCATTGCCGCCGGAAGCGCCGGATTACGGCGGGCTCGATGCCGAAATCGAAAGCACCCCGCGTCGTCTGCTACGCCGTGTCACGGTGACCGCCCCGCACGAGATGACCGCCTTCGCGCGCACCTCCGGCGACTTCAATCCGATTCACACCTCCCATCGCGGCGCCGCAGTCTCCGGCTTGACGGCCCCGCTGGTACACGGCATGTGGCTGTCCGCGACCGCGCAGTACGCGGTGCAGGCGCTCGACGACAAGGGCGCACATTATGAGATCGCCGGCTGGACCTACAACATGTACGGCATGGTGCAGCTTGACGACGAAGTGGAAATCTCCATTGAGCGTGTGGGTCGTGTGGCCCACTCAGGCATGGTGCTGGAAGTGACCAGCCGCATCGACGGCAACATCGTCTCCCGCGCGACCGCCATCGTGCGCGCGCCGAAGTCCGCCTTCGTCTACCCCGGTCAGGGCATCCAGAAGCAGGGCATGGTGCTCGATGAGCGTGCCAAATCCGCTGCCGCCCGCGACGTATGGGAGCGTGCGGACAAGCTCACCCGCAGCAGGCTCGGCTTCTCGATTCTCGCCGTCGTACGCGATAATCCGAAGGAGCTGACCGCCAACGGCGTAACCTACCGTCATCCGGAAGGTCTGCTCAACCTTACCCAGTTCACGCAGGTGGCGCTCGCCACCGTGGCCTTTGCCCAGACCGCGCGTCTGCGCGAAGCCGGTGCCGATATCTGGCCGGCCTATTTCGCCGGTCATTCGCTGGGCGAATACAATGCGCTGAGTTCCTTTGCGAACGTGATCCCGCTGGAAACCGTGCTTGAGCTCGTGTTCCACCGTGGTTCCACCATGCACCATCTCATTCCTCGCGATGAGAAGGGCCGTTCCAACTACCGCATGGGTGCGCTTCGCCCGAATCAGTTCGGCGTGGGCGACGACGGCGTGCGTGAGTACGTTGAGTCCATCGCGAAGGCCTCGGGTGAGTTCCTTGAGATCGTGAACTACAACCTTGCCGGACAGCAGTATGCCGTGGCCGGCACCATCGCGGGCTTGAAGGCGCTGCAGGCCGATGCCGCCCGCCGCGTCGCCGAATGTGGAGGCAAGCCGGCGTTCATGCTGGTGCCGGGCATCGACGTGCCGTTCCATTCCACGCTGTTGCGCAAGGGCGTGCCGGAATTCCGCGACAAGCTCGACGCATTGCTGCCGGCGCACATCGACTATCGCGGCCGCTTGGTCGGTCGCTATATCCCGAATCTGGTGGCTGCCCCGTTCGCGATGACGAAGGAATTCGCGGCCAGGATTCTCGAGGTTGTACCATCCGAACGGATCAAGGCCGCGCTCGACGATCCGCAGGTGTGGGATTCCTACGCCGAGGACGATCAGAAGCTCGGCCGACTGCTGCTCACCGAGCTGCTGTCGTGGCAGTTCGCTTCGCCGGTACGTTGGATCGAGACGCAGGCCCTGCTGTTCTCTTCCGTGGAGCAGGGCGGTTGCGGTATCGAGGAATATGTTGAGGTCGGTCTCGGCAATGCCCCGACGCTTGCCAATCTTGGTGCCAAGACCCTGCGACTGCCGCAGTTCTCGGGTCGTGACGTGACCGTCTATAACGTCGGTCGCGATGAGGGCCGCGTATACATGACCGATTCCGATTCGCTCGTTGCGCAGGATGATGCCGACGATTCCGCCGTTGCCGAGATGTCCACACAGACGGTCGTACAGACGGCCGCGCAGGCTGCCACTCAGGATGCTTCCCCGGCTCAGCCTGCCGCCGCACCTGCATCGGTTGCAGCCGCTCCGTCGGCTCCCGCCGGTGCCCCGTCCGGTGCGAACGTCGCCGACATGCCGTTCAAGGCGGCCGACGCCATCGCCATGTTGCTGGCCTATTCCGCCAAGGTGCGCCCGGACCAAATCGGCGATTCCGATACCACCGACACCCTGACCAATGGCGTTTCCTCTCGCCGTAACCAGTTGCTCATGGACATCAGCTCCGAACTGGGAGTGGCTTCGGTCGACGGTGCCGCCGAGGCGACCGTCAAGGCGCTGAGCGCTCTGGTGAACAAAGTGGCGCCGAACTATAAGGCTTTCGGGCCGGTACTTGCCGACATCGTACGCGACCGTGTCCGTGGCCTGTTCGGCGCGGCCGGTGTGAAGCTCGGTCAGATCACCAAGCGTGTGACCGACACCTGGCAACTCGGCGAAGGATGGGCCAGCCATGTGGTGGCCGCTCTCGTGCTCGAGACCCGCGAGGGTGCCAGTTCGCGCGGCGGTGATCTTGCCTCGCTGACGGCCGCCGCGGCTTCCAATGCCGCCGAGGCCAATGCGCTGATCGATGCGGCCGTGCAGAAGGTCGCCTCCGACAGGGGTGTGGCTGTGTCCATGCCGAGCGCCGGTGGTGCGTCCGGTGGCGCAGTGGTCGATTCCGCGGCTCTGGACGCATTCGCGGCCAAGGTGACCGGTGCCGACGGCGTGCTCGCCTCCACCGCCAGATTCGTGTTGGACCAGCTGGGTGTTGCCGCGCCGGTGGCCGACGAACCAGCTGATGAGGGTTCGGCCGTGGTCGCCGCCGTCGAAGCCGAGCTTGGCTCCGACTGGCCGAAGCAGGTCGAACCACGGTTCGATGCCCGCAAGGCCATACTGTTCGATGACCGTTGGGCCTCCGCACGTGAGGACCTCGCCCGTGCCTACTACGACAACGACGCTTCCATTCTGGACGGCGGTTTCGTCGGGCTTGGCAAGGCCATTGCCGCCGAAGCCGATTGGTATGCGGACAGGATCGCGTCCGAGGGGGAGACCACGCGGTCCGCCCTCGCCACGGCCTTCCGGCATGTGGCCATCGAAGCGCTCAACGGTATCTCCGATGACGCTTCCGCCAGCAGGTTCGCAGGCGATGTCGCCGTCGTGACCGGTGTGGCTCCGAACTCCATCGCCGCTCAGGTCGTCAACGGCCTGCTTGCCGGTGGCGCGACCGTCGTCGCCACTTCGCACAGTTTCAAGCCGAGCGTGAAGGCGTGGGCCAAGCAGACCTATCGTGAACATGCCGCAGGCGACGCCAGGCTGTGGCTGGTGCCGGCGAACCTCTCCAGCTACCGCGATGTGGACGCGCTCGTGCAGTGGGTCGGCAACGTGCAGAAGAAGACTTCCGGCGCAACCACCACCATCCTCAAGCCTGCCTACGAGCCGAGCCTGTTCTTCCCGTTCGCCGCGCCGCCGGTGCATGGCACTTTGGCTGACTCCGGCGAGTTGTTCGAATCCCAGGCCCGCCTCATGCTGTGGGGCGTGGAACGTGCGATTGCCGGTCTTGCCAAGATCGGCGCCGACACCGACGTGCAGCACAAGCTGCATGTGATTCTGCCGGGTTCGCCGAACCGTGGCATCTTCGGCGGCGACGGCGCGTACGGTGAGGTGAAGAGTTCGTTCGATGCGATCGTGAACCGTGCCCGTGCCGAAAAGGCGTGGTCCGGCCGGGTCACATTCGCCCATCCGAAGATCGGTTGGGTACGCGGCACCGGTCTGATGGGTGGCAATGATCCGTTGGTCGCAGTGGTGGAACGTCACGGTCTGAAGACCTATTCGACCGCCGAGATCGCGGTGAAACTGCTCGATCTGGCCACTCGCGAATCTCGTGAGGAAGCCGTCAGGGCTCCGCTCGACGTGGATCTGACCGGCGGCCTGGGTGCCGAACCGATCGACATCAGGGCGCTTCGTGCCGAAGCCATGGCCGATGCCGAGGCCAAGGCCGCCGAGCAGATCGGATCGCAGGATGCAGACGGTTCCACGCCTGAGGGAGCCATGCTGATCAAGGCGCTGCCTTCCCCGCGTGCCCCGCGCCAGGCGGCGGTCGATCTGAAGGATTGGCAGAACGTCACCGCACGTCCGGAAGACGAAATCGTCATCGTTTCCGTGGGTGAACTGGGCCCGTGGGGCTCCGGCCGCACCCGCTTCGAAGCCGAACTCGGCATCCATGCCGACGGGCGGGTCGATCTGTCCGCGGGAGCGGTGCTCGAACTCGCTTGGAACATGGGTCTGCTGACTTGGAACGACAGTCCGAAACCAGGTTGGTACGATGCCGACGGCAACCTGGTTCCCGAAGAGGACATCGCCGAACGCTACCACGACGAAGTCGTGGCCCGTTCCGGCATCCGTCCGTTCGACGAAGGCATGGGCGGCGATTATCAGGGCGGTACCGACGAGGAGGAGGCCGAAGTCTTCCTCGATCACGATGTGACCTTCGCAGTGCCGACCCGCCAGATCGCCGAAGAGTACGTCAAGCTCGACGAAGCCCACGCTTCCATCGCAGCCGATGCCGAGTCGGGCGAATGGAACGTGACCCGTCATGCCGGCTCCATGATTCGCGTGCCGCGGCGCGCAGCCATGACCCGTACGGTCGGCGGCCAGTTCCCGAAGGGCTTCGATCCGGTCAAGTGGGGCATTCCGGCCTCCATGGTCGGCGACGTCGACAAGATCGCCCTGTGGAACATCGTCACCACCGTCGACGCCTACCTGTCCGCCGGCTTCACGCCGACGGAGATTCTCGAAGCCGTACACCCGTCCATGGTGGCCTCCACGCAGGGTACCGGGTTCGGCGGCATGGCCTCCATGAGGAAGCTCTATCTGGATCGTTTCCTCAACCATGAGATTCCGACCGACATCCTGCAGGAAGCCCTGCCGAACGTCGTTGCGGCACACGTGATGCAGTCCTACATCGGTGGCTACGGCAATATGATCCAGCCGGTCTCCGCCTGCGCCACCGCTGCCGTCTCCTTGGAGGAGGGCGCCGACAAGATCGCCCTCGGCAAGGCCGACTTCGTGGTCACCGGCGCAATCGACGACATCGGTGTGGAATCCGTGATTGGATTCGGCAACATGAACGCCACCGCCAATTCAGAGGAAATGTACGCCAAGGGCATCGACGCGCGCTTCTTCTCGCGCGCCAACGACCGTCGTCGCGGCGGCTTCGTGGAATCTCAAGGCGGCGGCACCATCCTGCTGACCCGTGGCGACGTCGCGTTGAAGCTGGGCCTGCCGGTCGCCGGCGTAATCGGATTCGTGCACTCCTATGCGGACGGCGCGCACACGTCCATCCCGGCTCCGGGACTGGGAGCGCTTGCTGCCGGCATGGGTGGCAAGGATTCCAAGCTGGTGCACGATTTGGCCAGACTCGGCGTGACCCCGGACGACATCGCCGTGGTCTCCAAGCATGACACGTCCACCAACGCCAACGATCCGAACGAGTCCGAGCTGCATAACACACTGGCTCATGCCATCGGCCGTACGGACGGCAATCCGTTGTTCGTGATTTCGCAGAAGTCGCTCACCGGCCATGCCAAGGGCGGTGCCTGCATCTTCCAGGTCAACGGGCTGACGCAGCTGTTCAAGTCCGGCGTGGTTCCGGCGAATGCGGCGCTCGACTGCGTCGATCCGAAGCTCGAGCGCGACGATCACATGGTCTGGCTGAGGGAACCATTGAAGATCGGTGCCGTCAAGGCGGGTCTCGCCACTTCGCTGGGCTTCGGCCACGTGTCCGGCTTCGCCGCAATCGTGAATCCGGGCGCCTTCGAAGCCTCCGTGGCGTACACCGCAGGTCGTGAGGCCCTGAAGACATGGCGTGAGCGCGCCAACGCACGTCTGGCCGCCGGTCAGCGCCGCCTCGAGGAAGGCATGATGGGTCGTGCCGCGCTCTATGAGCCGATCGACAACCGTCGCTTCCATGAGGACGGCCGCGGTTACGACGCCCACGAGGTCGAAAAGGCCATGCTTCTCGACCCGAACGCCCGTCTGGGAGCATCCGGCTACTTCGAGGCGTGAAGGTCGGGCTGGCTTGCACAGGCAGGCCAGCCGTCCTGTCGAAATGATTGACGAAAGCCGCCGTCGGCGGGTCGTCCGAGCCGCATTGCGGTACCGTGACGACCCGCCGACGGCGGGTTGCCGTATTGCGTAGGGAATCTCCCATTGGTTCGGCGATTGGGGGTTCCTACGATTGATGTGCGCAGGCAGCGGTCGTCGGAACGTTGCGGTTGAGGTATGAAAGGGATCGTTCAATGCTGGGCTTGGGACATGACGTGGTTGACGTGGGCGCGTTCGGCGAACAGTTGGGCTTGTCCGGCTCGCGCATGCGCGGATTGTTCTCCGCGCGCGAACTACGCCAGGCGGCGCAACGTGCGAAGGCCAAGAACGACGGTGAGACGGTGCATCTCGCCGTCCGCTGGGCCGGTAAGGAGGCTTTCCTCAAGGCTTGGTGCGAGGCGTTGGCTTTCGTGGCGGAACGTGATGCCGCCACTCCCGCACGCCCCTACACCATTGACGCTTTCCCTTGGCCGGACATCGAAATCCTTGACGATTCGCATGGCGTGCCCCATGTCTGCCTGCCCCCGGAAGTGCGGTGCAAGTTGCGGGAATCCCTGGGATCGCCGCAATGCTATGCGATACACATCTCCTTGAGTCATGACGGAGCCATCGCATCGGCGGTGGCGTATATCACTACCGACAGGGGGTGATGGGTGGCCATCAAACGTTTGAGAGTAGGTGAGAGCACGCGTCGAACCGGTTTGGTAAACGCAATGAGCCGCGCTACACTGAGTGGCAACGCAGCAACGGAAGCTGCGTAAAGACTCACAACAACGAAGTTTCCCAAAGGAGTCCGCCCATGGCCGCACGTTCCAAGTCCGACGAAGCATTCGCAAATCGTCTCGCGCAACATGGCGAGGAGCTGGAGGAACTGTTCACGAGCCTGTATGGCGATGCCGAAGCGTTGGAAAGCCTGCGAGAGCTCATGAATGAGGCCCATGCGGCCCGACCGGCCGATCTGAAGCGTCTCGACACCAAACGCGTGGCCGATCCGGAATGGTACAAGCGCGGCAACATGTTCGGCATGACCATGTATACCGACCTGTTCGCCGGAGATCTTAAGAATCTCGCCGAGAAGGTGCCCTATCTCAAGGAGCAGAAGCTTACCTACCTGCATCTGATGCCGCTGCTGAAAATGCCGCATCCGCAGAACGACGGCGGCTATGCGGTGGAGGATTTCGATTCGGTCGACCCGAGCCTGGGCACCAACGAGGATCTGGCTGCGCTCACCAAGAAGCTGCGCCGCGCCGGCATCAGCCTGTGCCTCGACTTCGTGATGAACCATACCGCATCCAGCCATCGCTGGGCCAAGGCCGCACAGGCGGGCGACCCCGAATATCAGGGCTATTACTATTGCTACGACGACCGCACCGTCCCCGATCAGTATGACGCCGTCGTACCGGAGGTCTTCCCGGCCACCGCACCCGGCAACTTCACATGGAACGAAGACATGCACAAGTGGGTGCTCACATCGTTCTATCCGTTCCAGTGGGACCTGAACTACCGCAATCCGAAGGTGTTCATCGCCGTGATGAAAAGCGTGCTGGGACTCGCGAACCTCGGTGTCGAGGTATTCCGCATCGACGCCGTGCCGTACATCTGGAAGGAGCTTGGCACCAACTGCCGCAATCTGCCACAGGTGCACACCATCGTGCGCATGCTGCGCATCGTGCTCGAATGCGTCTGCCCGGCAGTGGTGCTCAAGGGCGAGGTGGTGATGGCCCCGAAGGAACTCGCCGCCTATTTCGGCACTCCCGAACATCCCGAATGCCACATGCTGTACAACGTGTCCATCATGGTGAATCTGTGGAGTGCACTCGCCAGCGGTGACGTGCGCCTGCTGAAGGACCAGCTCGACAAGCTCGACGCGTTGCCGGGGAACTGCTGGTTCGTGAACTATCTGCGTTGCCATGACGATGTCGGCTGGGGCCTCGACGAGCCGGAGGAGCTTCGCCTTGGCATCGATCCGCTGAAGCATAAGGAGTTTCTGTATCACTTCTATGAGGGTTCCGTACCCGGCAGTTGGGCCATGGGCGAGCTGTACAACTACGACGAGGCGTCGAAGGATGCGCGCAGCTGCGGCACCACGGCCAGCATGTGCGGCGTGGAACGTGCGCTGATCACGCACGACAGGCCGTTGTTGGACATTTCGATGAAACGCGATCTGATGATGCATTCGGCCATGGCGTTCCTGCGAGGCTTCCCGATGCTGAGTTGCGGCGACGAGATCGTGCAGCTCAACGGTTGGGAATACAAGGAGGATCCGGATCGCGTCGAGGACTCCCGTAATCTGCACCGCAGTCCGTTCAATTGGGAGAATGCCGAGAAGCGCAAGCAGGCCGGCACCCTGCAGAAGCGGATGTGGGACGGTCTGAAGGGCATTCGCGAGATGCGCGACGATCCGTGTTTCGGTCCGGATGCATGGGTTACGACGTGGGATGCGCACAATGATGCCGTATTGGCGATGGTGCGCCATGTGGAAGGACGCACGGTGCTGGGACTGTTCAACTTCTCGTCCGCACGCCAGACCGCCTACCTTGATTCCGACGGCGACATCATGCTGCCCGCCGAGGTTACCCTCGAACCCTATCAGGTCTGTGTGGCCGAAGCATAGGACAGACAGGGGAGACTTGCGATTGTTGGGGGAGTGTGTATAATGGCTCGAGTCGTTTCGTGTCGGCTCGGGCCGACGCAAGGCGGTACGCGGATGTAGCTCAATGGTAGAGCCTCAGTCTTCCAAACTGATTACGCGGGTTCGATTCCCGTCATCCGCTCCATAACGGGCTTAAGAGAAGAAGCAAGGCGTGCCTGATGGCACGCCTTTTGCATACCTGCCGTGCGATTGCGTGACGTGCCGGGTATGCTATAACTGCTGCGAGACGACGCGACGGTCGCAGGAATCGCATGTATAAATGGAGCGGAACATGGCACAGGCGAAAAGCAACAAGGCTGCGGAAGCCGTTGACGGCGCGGTTGAGACGGTCGACGTTTCCAAGCACCCGACCGCATCCATCGAACGGTCCGACCTGTCCTTGGCCGACATCGAGCGCCGCGAATCGCATCCGGGCCGTTGGGTGCTGTTCATCGTGCTGGTGCTGGCGGCCATGATCGCGCCCTACTGGTGGGGCCGCGCCATCGCGGTGAAGGACGCCACCTGGCTGGTCGCGCATCTGAGTTTTCTGAATCCCCGCGGCGTCGCGCTGATTTCGTGGACCGTCACCATCATGACGATGGCCGGCCTGGGGCTTATGGTCGCCGACGCGAAGAAATGGCTGTGGGGTACGATCTTCGTCATCGGCCTGGCCGCCGAACAGTTCGTGGCCGGCCTGTGTCTGCTGAGCTTCAACTTCTGGAATGCCACCTATGTGATGTACGGCAATGCCTCGGGGCTGGCGAATGCCGCC
This sequence comes from Bifidobacterium sp. MSTE12, assembly GCF_000513015.1. Taxonomy (NCBI): domain Bacteria; kingdom Bacillati; phylum Actinomycetota; class Actinomycetes; order Bifidobacteriales; family Bifidobacteriaceae; genus Bifidobacterium; species Bifidobacterium sp. MSTE12. The sequence continues at coordinate 47,169 of NZ_AZYA01000007.1, forward strand.
AATCTCGGCATCATCGCGGCCGGCTTCGGCGTGGCCGTCTATGCCGTGCTGTGGGTGGGGCTGCTGGTGTGCATCAAGAAGGAATCGAAGCTGAACGTATTGACGCGCAGCTGGGCCTCGTTCATCCTGTTTTTCGTGATCGAGCTGGTCGCGCTGGGCGTGGTGCTGTTCGGGGGGTTGCTCACCGCCGTCTGACATCGGTCCGTCCGATTCCGCGGATTCGCATCATGATGATTTGGTCCGGGCTTCGTGTATGATTGCCATTTGGCGTGTTTCGCCCGCGGATAGAGAGCGCGCCGGTATTGGGCCGGCAGCACCGCGCAGCAACATAAGGAGGATGCCGTGGCACTTACGGCTGAGGAAAAGCAGGAAATCATCAAGACTTACGCTACCCACGAGGGTGACACCGGCTCCCCGGAGGTCCAGGTTGCTCTGCTGACCAAGCGCATCGCTGATCTGACCGAGCACCTCAAGGAGCACAAGCACGATCACCATTCCCGTCGTGGTCTGCTGCTGATGGTCGGTGACCGTCGTCGTATGCTTGACTACCTCAAGCGCGTTGACATCAACCGCTACCGCTCCCTGATCGAGCGTCTGGGTCTGCGCCGATAGTATAATCTTCCGCCCGAGCGTCATACGGCGCCCGGGCGTTTTTGCATGACAGCCGCGATGAGGAAAGACAGTATGAAGGCCCAACGGTTTGGGGCGTAAGAGGTCTAGAATCAAGGATTGAGGAAAGCGACGAAGGTACCGTCGCGTCACGCATGTTGAAATCGGTGGACGTCCGCTGAAGAGGACAACCGATAGTTGGTTAAGTAAAGTACAGAAAAAGGAGGAACCCTATGGAGGGTCCCGAAATCAAGGCTGTAGAAGCCGTTATCGATAATGGTTCATTCGGCAAGCGCACGCTGCGCTTCGAGACCGGTCGTCTCGCCCAGCAGGCGGATGGTGCCGTCGCCGCCTATCTTGATGATGATTCGATGATTCTGTCGACCACCACCGCCGGTTCCAGCCCGAAGGAGAACTACGACTTCTTCCCGCTGACCGTCGACGTGGAAGAGAAGATGTATGCCGCCGGCAAAATCCCGGGCTCGTTCTTCCGCCGTGAGGGCCGCCCGAGCTCCGAGGCCATTCTCGCCTGCCGTATCATCGACCGTCCGCTGCGTCCGTTGTTCCCGCACACCCTGCGCAATGAGGTGCAGGTCGTCGAAACCGTACTCGCCGTCAATCCGGATGATGCCTATGACGTCATCGCACTGAACGCGGCTTCCGCCTCCACCATGATTTCCGGTCTGCCGTTCGAAGGCCCGGTCTCCGGTGTGCGTCTGGCTCTGATCGACGGCCAGTGGGTCGCCTTCCCGCGTTGGAGCGAGCGTGAGCGCGCCGTGTTCGAAATCGTGGTCGCCGGCCGCGTCGTCGAGAACGGTGACGTCGCCATCGCCATGATCGAAGCCGGTGCCGGCAAGAACGCCTGGCACCTCATCTACGACGAAGGCCAGACCAAGCCGGACGAGGAAGTCGTCGCCGGTGGTCTCGAAGCCGCCAAGCCGTTCATCAAGGTGATCTGCGAGGCCCAGGCCGAGCTCAAGAAGATCGCCGCGAAGGAAACCAAGGAATTCCAGCTCTTCCCGGAGTATACCGAGGATCTGTACAACCGTATCGACGAGATCGCGCACGCCGACCTCGATGAGGCTCTGTCCATCGCCGAGAAGCTGCCGCGTCAGGATCGCATCCACGAGATCAAGGAAGGCGTCAAGGCCACCCTCGCGGAAGAGTTCACCGACATGGACGACGCCGAGAAGGACAAGGAGATCGGCAACGCCTTCAAGGAGCTGCAGCGCCAGATCGTGCGCCGTCGTATCTTGACCCAGGATTACCGCATCGACGGCCGTGGCCTGCGTGACATCCGCACCCTGTCCGCCGAGGTGGACATCGTGCCGCGCGTGCACGGTTCCGCCCTGTTCCAGCGTGGTGAGACCCAGATTCTGGGCGTCTCCACCCTGAACATGCTCAAGATGGAGCAGCAGATCGACGCACTGTCCGGTCCGCAGTCCAAGCGTTACATGCATAACTATGAGATGCCGCCGTATTCCACCGGCGAGACCGGTCGCGTCGGTTCCCCGAAGCGCCGTGAGATCGGCCATGGCGCCCTCGCCGAGAAGGCTCTCGTGCCGGTGCTGCCGAGCCGCGAGGAGTTCCCGTACGCCATCCGTCAGGTCTCCGAGGCCATCGGTTCCAACGGTTCCACCTCCATGGGTTCCGTGTGCGCCTCCACGCTGTCCCTGCTCGCCGCAGGCGTTCCGCTGAAGGCTCCGGTCGCGGGCATCGCCATGGGCCTGGTGTCCGGTGACGTCGACGGCCAGCACATCTTCAAGACCCTGACCGATATCCTCGGTGCCGAAGATGCCTTCGGCGACATGGACTTCAAGGTCGCCGGCACCTCCGAATTCATCACCGCCCTGCAGCTCGACACCAAGCTCGACGGCATTCCGGCCGACATTCTGGCCTCTGCCTTGCAGCAGGCCAAGGAAGCCCGCACCACCATCCTCGAGGTCATCAACGAGTGCATCGACGGCCCGGCCGAGATGAGCCCGTTCGCGCCGCGCATCATCACCACCACCGTTCCGGTCGACAAGATCGGCGAGGTCATCGGTCCGAAGGGCAAGATGATCAATCAGATCCAGGAAGAGACCGGCGCCGAGATCGCCATCGAGGATGACGGTACCGTGTTCATCTCTTCCGAGGGCGGCGAGGGTGCCGAAAAGGCCAAGGAGATCATCGACTCCATCGCCAACCCGCACGTGCCGGAATCCGGCGAGACCTATAACGGCAAGGTTGTGAAGACCACCTCCTTCGGTGCCTTCGTGAACCTGACCCCGGGTACCGATGGCCTGCTGCACATCTCCCAGATCCGCAACCTGGCCAACGGCGAGCGTATCGACGCCGTCGAAGACGTGCTCAAGGAAGGCGACACCGTTGAGGTGATCGTGCAGGGCGTCGACGACCGTGGCAAGATCAGCCTCGCCATCCCGGGCTTCGAGGATCAGGAATCCTCCGCACCTCGCCGCGAGCATGGCGACCGTTCCGATCGTGATGACCGTCGTGGCGGCCGTGGCCGTCGTGACGATCGTCGTTCCGATCGTGACGACCGTGACTACGATGATCGTCCGCGTCGTCGTCGTTCCGATCGTGACGACCGTGATTATGATGATCGTCCGCGTCGTCGTCGCGAACGTGACTATGACGATCGTGACGACCGTGACTACGATGATCGTCCGCGTCGTCGTTCCGATCGTGACGATCGCGACTACGATCGTGATGACCGTCGTTCCGACCGTCGCGGTGGTCGTGGCCGCCGTGATGACCGCAATCCGCGTTACGCCGCCGACGAGAACTACGACGAGTACCGCGCCGATCGCGAAGAGCGTTCCGAACGCCCGCGTCGCCGCATTCGTCGCGACTTCGATCCCTTCGAGGACTGATGGCGAAGGCTGATAGCTAGAGGCTTCATCGCAACGAACGCGTGGAGGGCCGCCCTGACTGATTCGGGGCGGCCCTCCACGCGTTCGTCATTGCGTGGCAATCATGGTGCCGCCCTGCATATCGGAGTCGGATGCCATTTGGGATGAAATAGGCAAGATAGTACAATGTGTAGGGTCTATGCGAAGATAGTCAAAGAAATAATAAGCTAAAGGTAAGGATTGGCGATGAATATTGGCATTATTATCGCGGTCGTCGTAATTGTTCTTATTGTGCTGTGGGCCATTTCCGCTTATAACGGCTTGGTTACCTTGCGTAACCGCGTCAAGAACGGTTGGGCTCAGATCGACGTGCAATTGAAGCAGCGTGCGGATCTCATCCCGAACCTTGTCGAAACCGTCAAGGGCTATGCCAGCCACGAGTCCGAGGTGTTCACCCAGGTGACCCAAGCCCGCGCGGGTGTGGTGCAGGCGGCTCAGTCCGGCGACGTGGCACAGCGCATTCAGGCCGAAAATCAGCTCAGCCGCGCACTGGTCAACCTGCAGGCCACCGCCGAGGCATATCCGGAGCTGAAGGCCAACGAAAACTTCATGGATCTGCAGTCCCAGCTCAAGTCCCTCGAAGAGAAGATCGCCTACGCCCGTCAGTTCTACAACGATGTGGTGCAGAAGTACAACACCCGGATCGAAGTCGTGCCGACGAACATCATCGCCGGTCTGTTCCACTTCGAGCAGGCGACGTACTTCCAAGTCGACGAAGCCGATCGCCAGACGCCTCAGGTCAAGTTCTGACCGATACCCCCTAAGCCTCATCCGCAATGTGGATGAGGCTTTTGCGTCCGTCCGGTTTTTCACGGCTTCACACGGAAAGGAGTGCCGATGAAGTTCAGACACATGCTTACCAGCGCCATCACCGCCATAATCGTCAGCGTAATAGTGGTGGGTGGCATCATCGTGGTCTTCGAGGCCAACGGCGACGAGCCCGATATGAGCTACAAAACGCTTGATCTGGATGCACAGATTACGGCCGACGGCGATTTGAAGATCACGCAGCATATCGATGTGACGCTTCGCGATCGCAGCGATGACGACTATGAACGTCCATGGAAGCAGCTGTACCAGCAGTATGATCTTTCCGAAGATGCGATCACCAACATCACCGACATCAGCGTATCCGACCCGTTCACCGGCAAGGAATATCCGCAGGGAAGCATTGCCATTCCGAGCAACTATTCCAAGCTGGAATGGAACGAACAGCATGCCGGGCAGTGGTATATCGCCGACGTGACCCAGGGTGATTCCAATCCGCAACCCTATGACCCGCAGACGCAAGGGTTCACGGCAAAGCATTCCAACGGTAATGGCGAATCGACTACGGCCCGGGTGGAACGGGAGTTGAAATCCGATTCCGCCGCCACTTCCGCCCAGCATCGTACCGTGGAAATCGGCTGGAACATTCCCTCGATTTCGTCGGCCAGCGGCCTGAAGTTCGACGTCAGCATGACCTTCAAGAATGCGGTTACGAAATACAAGGACGTCACCGCCATGCAGTGGGAGCCGTTCGGCAAGAAGAACCGGATTCCGATCGGTAAAGTGACCGGTACGCTCACCTTCCCCGATGGCGCCACCAGCAAGAACACGTGGGGTTGGCTGCACGTCACGCGTGCGAATTCGACCGATCGCGGCAAGAATGGTTCGCTCGTGTTCTCCGCCGATGACATACGATCGGGCGATTATCTTGACATCGTGGCCATGTTCGATTCCACGTTGGCTGGCAATGTGGCGCGCACGTCGGGCAAGGACGCCAAGAGCACGTTCATGAAGATCGAAACGCAGGACGAGAAGGAATGGCGTGATGAACAACGTCACTCCGCCAGAATGCGCGTATTGAGCTGGGTGGTCACGGGCGCGCTCGGCATCATATTGTGCATACTGGGCATGATTGGCGCCATTCGCAGCATCAGGGCATCGCAATACCATGGTGGCCTCGAGTATTGGCGTGACCCGCCGGACATGTCTCCGGCCAGCGCGGCCAAGCTGATGGGGGTGTTGGCCGGACCGTCCGGACTTGGCGGGAGGGACTCGAGCATTCGTAACCGCCAGATGAGTTCGACCGTCATGTCGTTGGCCTCAAAGGGGGCAATCGCCATCTATCCCGGACCTGCGGAGCTGTATGTCGGTTATGACATGTCCGCTACCAGCGCAACGACGTTGGCGGCGATGATCGCTTCGAACGGCAAGGAATCGGAGCTGCGCAAGTCCAGCACCGTGGTGATTTTGCCTGTGGTCTACGACAATGTCGAATCATTGAATCTCAGCCAATCCGAGCGGGCCGCACTGGACATTCTGGTCAAGGCCGCAACGCTGACCGGCAGCAGGGTCTACGATCTCAAGGCCATGAAGAGCGCATTGGGGAAGTACAGCAAGGCCTACAAACTGCAGGAAGCCTTCGACAGAGCCTGCGACAAGGAATTCGGCAGGCTTGGTGCCACGCAGAGCACCGGTTACGGTGCGCGTATGTGCGGCGTGTTTGGCGTTCTGCTCAGTCTTGTCATGACGGTCAGGTTCGTCAGTTCGGGAAGCGAGTTGGCGTTGGCGCTTGTGGAATGCCTGCCGATCATGGTGGTGTCGATATTCATCATCAAGATCACGCGTTCCACCGCCATCACCGAGGCGGGGCAGCAGTATGCCGGTCAGGTGCAGGGGTTGAAGAACTACTTGGAGGATTTCAGCGATTTCACCGATCGCAACGTACTCGACCTGACCCTGTGGGGTCGTTACATGGTATATGCGACGGCGTTCGGCATTTCCGCGAAGGCCGCCGCGCAGTTGGCCAAGGCCTACCCTGAGGTGACCGATCCGGAATGGTTGGATCAGAACGCCGCGTCCTCGTACCTGTACTGGCCGTGCCGTTCGTATTCACTCACGTCGGGTTCCGCTTTCGCTTCGGCGGCCGGATCGTTCGATGCATCGGCGTTCAGCGCGAATTATGGCGATTTCGGAGCGCAGCTGAATTCCAGCTTCTCCGACATTCGCTCCACCATGGCCGCGACTGCGCCGTCATCATCCAGCGGTGGTTCCGGTGGCGGCTTCTCCGGTGGTTCCGGTGGCGGCTTCGGCGGTTCGTCCGGTGGCGGTGGCGGCGGCTCGTTCGGCGGACGCTGATCGGCCACTGAGACCGCGTATGGAAAGCCTGCCTTTCGCCTAGGGCGATTGGTAGGCTTTGCTGTTGGAGGGCATGGATTTCCGTAGAAATCCATGCTGGTAAGACAAGGCTTCTTTGAAGGAGAAGACATGACTCTGTTCCGCAATCTCGGACCGTTCCGCACCACTGCCATCGGTCACGGTGAAATGCCGCTGACCATCGAAAACAACCGTGGCCATGACATCGGCATCGAAACGCTGCACGCCTCACTGGACGCAGGCTGCCGCCATATCGACACCGCTTGGGCCTACTACACTCCGGGTGAGGAGGAACAGACCGGTGAAAAGCTGGTGCGTGAGGCCCTGGAAACCTGGCATGGCCCGCGCGACGAGGTCACCGTGGCCACCAAGGTCGGTCTTCGTCGTGCGTGGGAGGGCGACAAGCCGGTGTGGCCGCGCGATGGCAAGCCGGAGCATCTCATCGCATACGGCAAGCAGTCCGCGCAGGCGCTCGGCGTCGATTCGATTGACTTGCTGTACCTGCACCGTCATGATCCGGAAGTGCCGTACAACGAATCCTGCGAAGGCATCAAGGCATTGCTCGATCAGGGTGTGGCCCAGTGGGCGGGCGTTTCCAACGTGAGCATCGAGCAGTTGAAGATCGCGCAGGAGATTCTCGGCGACAAGCTCGTAGCCGTGCAGAACCAGTATTCCCCGATTCACCTGGAGACGCAGGATACGCTGGACTACTGCGCCGAGGCCGGCCTGGCGTTCGTATGCTGGAGCCCGCTCGGCGGGTATCGCCATCCGTATGATGAGCACCTGTTCGACCCGTTCCGTGAGGTAGCGGCCAAGCATGACGTGAGCTACCAGCAGGTAGTGCTCGCTTGGGAGCTTGCCAAGGGTGATCATATGTTCGTGATTCCGGGAGCGCACCGCCCCGAAACCATTCTCGACTCCCTGAAGGCCGATGAGCTTGAGCTCACCGATGAGGAGCTTGCCTTCCTCGGCTGAGCGTCTCCGTCGATCTGCCTTTTGACGTCTTTCGCAGCCGTAATCAGCATGGTTGCGGTACGGGTTTGCGGCGCCAAAGACGGCAAAAGGCAGCGGGCTTACAGGATGGCGATGGCAAAGTCCGCGAGGAGCTTGATGCCGTAGAGCATCACCACGGCACCGCACGCCCGGTTCATGAAGCCGATGACCTTCGGGCTGAACTTATGGCTGAACACTGAAATCAGCAGCGTAAGCCCGATGAACCATAGTGCGGAAGCGATTTCCACGCCCGTGATGAACGGCGTGGACTGCGACATGGTGAGCGTGGCGCTGAAGGCGCCGAGCATCAGCGTGCCGTCGATGATGGCCTGCGGGTTGAGCCATGTCACCACACCGGCGGTGATGATGGTGCTCAGCAGTTCGTTATCGCCGCCGAAGCGTGATGCCACCTGATGCGCCGTATTACGGGACTGAGCGATATTGTCGGAAGACTGGCCATGCTTTCTGGCGAACAGCAATCCCGCACCGATATGGAGCACGACCAGCCCGCCGACGGCCAGAACACCCAGGCGCAGCAGGTCGTAACGTTGCATCAGCTTGCCGATGCCGAAGAAGCATGACAACGACAGCGAAACATCAAAGACCAATACGATCAGGGCGGTCAGCAACGCACGTCGGCGCGGCTTGGTCAGCGCCGAATTGATGACGAACAGATTCTGCATGCCGATCGGTGCGGTATACGCCAATCCCAGCGTGAGACCCTGCAAAAACAATCCCATAACAACCTCAGCATTCTCACCCAAAAACGTTTGGCTGGTTTTCCTTCATCCAACCAATCTCAGCCAAATCGTCATCGCATAAAAAGGGTGTTTCATCCTTATATCGCAAAGATATGCGCTTAAACTAGTGATTATCTTAGAGGCATAATTACAGTAGACAACCAGCCAAAGTCTTGAAGTTGGTCCAACCAAGCGACCAACTTGGCCGAATCGACCGCAAGGAGGGTCATGGCACGTGTCGCCCCACTGAACATCGACTGGAAGCCGAGTCGTGAATCCGACAGGCCCATCACCGAGCAGATCGTCGACTACATGTGCGAACAGGTGTCGAGCGGCAACTGGGCCATCGGTTCGAGGCTTCCGTCGCAGCGTGCCCTGGCCGAATGGTTCGGCGTGAACCGTTCCACCATCATCGCGGCCATCAACGAACTGTCGGATTACGGCATCGTCGAAGGGCAGCATGGCGCGGGCACGAGAATCGTCAGCAATACGTGGTCGCTGATGCTGCCAGGCGCGCCGGACTGGGCCGATTATGTGGGCTCCGGCTTTTTCAGGGCGAACAACGCCACCATCCAAGCCATCAACCGCTACGAATTCGTGCCGAACATGACCCGCATCGGCACCGGCGAACTCGACTCACGGCTTTTTCCCAAAGCCATGTGGAAGCAGGTGCTCGGCGAGGCGGCGAACGAGATCGATTCGCTCGGCTACCCGCCGCCGGAAGGACTGCCCGCATTGCGTGAGGCGATCGCCGCACACATGTGCGCCACGGGCATCGAATGCACGCCGGCGCAGGTGCTGGTGACGAGCGGCGCATTGCAGGCGTTGCAGATGATCTCCATGAGCCTGCTGCCGGCGAACTCCATCGTCTATGCGGAATCGCCGAGCTACGTCAAGTCGTTGCAGATCTTCCAATCGGCCGGCATGCGTCTGAAAGGCGTGCCGATGGATGCCGACGGCTTGGATGTGGCCGCGTTGCAACGGCTGTTGCTGGGGCAGGAGACCGTAACGTCATCATCCGGCCTGCCATCCGACCATCTGCCGTCGGCCACAACGAGGAAGCATGCGGAGAACGCCATTCTGTACACGATTCCGACCAATCATAATCCGACAAGCATCACCATGAGCGAGCGGCGGCGGCATGAACTGATCGCATGTTGCGTGGCCAACCGTCTGCCGATCATCGAGGACGGTGCCTACCGCGACCTGGTATTCGACGGTGAAGCGCCACTGCCGTTGAAGGCGCTTGACGAGACCGGCATGGTGATTACGCTCGGCAGTGCGTCGAAGGCGCTGTCTCCGGGACTGCGCATCGGTTGGATCGTGGCGAACGAGCCGATCGTGCAACGCCTCGCCGACGTGAAGATGCAGATGGACTACGGCGCGAGCGTCCTGAGCCAGTGGACGTTCACCCGCTTCCTGAGTTCCGGTCTGTACGACGAATACGTTGCGGGATTGAAGATCGAGCTTCGTCGGCGGCGTGACCGCGCATTGGAGACGTTGCGCAAGACGATGTCGGGACTTGCGCATTGGACCACGCCGCATGGTGGCTTCTACATCTGGCTTACCTTCGACCGTTCGATGCGCATGAATCGCCTGTTCCAGGAGACCGCGGAACGCGGCGTACTGCTTAATCCGGGTGACATCTACGATTTCGCAGCCGACAATTCCCTGCGCCTGAGCTACTCCTACACCACGCCGGAGGAGTTCGCCGCCGCCGTGGACGTACTGGCGGCGGTCGCCCGAGAGTTGGGATGAGCCGATATGACGCGATTTTCCGGTTGATTGACGCATTTGCGGGTGTTGCCGCAAGGGAATCCATGGCGTAATGGGTCTTGTAGCCATACAAGAGAGGAGAACGTCATGGCTGGTCTTAACAAGGAAATCAATTTGCCACGCGGCGTCGCGCTGGCGGTCGGTATGGTGCTTGGCTCGGGCATGCTGGGCCTGCCCGGTATCGTGGTTGCCGCGGTCGGATCCCGGATGGCGATCGCCAGCTGGCTTGCCGTCATCCTGGCCATGGTTCCGATGGTCGCTATTTTCAGCAGACTCGGCAGTCGCTACACTACGGCCGCCGGGCTTACCGAGTACGCTCGCATCGCTTTCGGCCCTTGGGCCGCGGATGCGACCTCCGTTCTTTTGTGGGGAACGTATGCGATTGGCATTCCGGCACTGGCATGGGTCGGCGGCGCCTACGTGTGCAGCCTGTTCGATATTGCGCAATATCCATGGGGACTCGTATGCGCGTTGATGATTCTGCTGGCGTCCACCATCGTCAATCTGCTTGGTACACGCCTGACGGCATTGATCAATACCATCTCGCTGTGGATGATGGCGGCACTGATCTGCATATTGGTCGGCACGCATCTTGATTTGCTGGTCCTCGGCATCCGCGAGCTGCCGTCGATCACGACCGGATTCGACCTGTCCGGCCTGATTTCCGGAGCGGGTCTGATCGTCTGGGCGTTTCTCGGCTGGGAGAACATGTCCTTCAGCGCGGAGGAGTTTCGCAACCCCAAACGCAACATTCCAATGACCTATTGGATCAGTTTCGCAGTGGTATCCGCGCTGTATTTGGCGCTGGCGTTCGTGGTCAACGGTGCTGAAATCGCCGGTACGCACATCACAGGCGCTTCCGGCCTGACCTCGCTGCTGCCCGATGATTGGAAAGCCGTGATCACGGTGCTCATCGTCATCGCCATTCTCGCCAACGCGAACTCATGGGTTCTGGGAGCAAGCCGGCTCACCTTCTCGGCTGGGCGCAACGGACTGCTTCCCGGCATCTTTACGAAGACCAACCGCAATGGCGTGCCCGTCAATGCGCTGATCGCCATGCAGGTCATCTATACGGGCGTTATCGTCATCGCCGGGCTTCTGCATCTCAAGGCCGATAACCTGGTGGGCATCGTCAGCCAGGATTTCATCGTGCTGTACGTCGTGTCCATCATCGCATTCATCATCAGCGAGCGGAACGAAGGCGGGGTGTCAGGTGCCTCCTGGTTGATCGCATTGCTGTCGCTGGTCCTATGCGGCATTATCCTGACCGGCTTCACATGGTGGATCCTGTATCCGACGATGCTGGTGGCGGTGGGTGCCGCGGTTCATCGTCGCCGCATGCGACGGAGAAAATGACGATGGGCTGTCGGAAGGCTTAAGAACAAGGCGTTTCCGGGGCTATTGACGGAGTGTGCCGTTTGGTGGGTTTCCTGAGGAATCCGCCAAACGGCTCCGTTCGTTTCGGAGTTGGAATTGGTGGGGCGTCATGCCGAAAAGCCGGAGAAAATGACGTCTCATAAGGTCGGTATCCGAAAAACCGACGGCATGGGCAATCGAATCGATGCGCATGGTCGTGGATATGAGAAGAGACTGCGCCATAAGAAGTCGTTCGCGCAATATCCATTGATGGGGAGTGGTTCCCCATTCCTTGAATTTTCGTTCCAAGGTCCTTACGGACATTCCCAATGCCGCGGCGAGGTCGCCTGCTTTCCATGGATGCTCCGGATGCGCGAGGAACAGCATGCGTAGGTGGTCCAGATCGCTGTCGAACCGGTGTTGTGACGAAGAGGTGGCATCGGCGATCTGGATATGGCTTCCGCTGCGTTCCAGCGTCACCGCCATCTGTTTGGATACCGATTCGGCGATCGCGTCGCCGAGTAGTTGACGGGTGATGCTGAGACATGCATCCGTTCCCGCACTGGCGCCTGCGGAGGTCCAGATGTTGTCTTGCTGTACGTACAGGACATTGTGCCTCACATTGATTGCGGGGTACTGCTCGCCGAGTTGTTCGCAGTACTGCCAGTGGGTGGTGGCGATCCTACCGTCAAGCATGCCACAGGACGCCAGCCAGAAGGCTCCGGTGCATAGCGAGACCAATGTGGTTCCCTGGCTGTGCGCATGCTGAAGGAGCGTGATTTCCTGCTCTCTCGCTTGGGGGACCGTGCCGATTTCGAATGAGGAAAACCCCGGAATCACCAGAATCGAGCAACAACGGCAGGCCTCATCGAATGCACATATGGGTTGGGATCCGGTTATGCAACCGGATTCCATGGGCACGATGAAGACCTTGCCGTTCTCGTTCAGCGCCAAGGAAAACACTTCAAGGGCGGAGGCCATGTCGAAAGGCCTGGTACGTCGCCACATAAGAATTCCCACATTCATGGAACGAACGTTACGGTTCCGGGGTACGGCGTTGGTGCCGTTCCCTTTTCGGGTATGTAAAATCTCCGACCGGAATCGAGTCCACGCTTCGACCCGTCATTTCTGCGATCCGCATGGCGTTTGCCGCCTGTCCCGTGAATCTACGAGAATGACAGATGGTCTGAATCGAAAGAAAACCGCGTAGGCGGCGAGTAAGAGGAACATTCGTGCAAAGAAGAAACAAGCCTGAGGTATTGGCTCCGGCGGGCAACCTGCGAGGACTCAAAACGGCCGTCGACTATGGTGCGGACGCCGTCTACTGCGGCGGCAAGGCGTTCGGCATGCGAAGCGCACCGAAGAATCTGAGCCTTGAGGATTTCGAAGAAGGCGCGCGCTATGCACATGAACGTGGCGCCCGCGTCTACGTGACCTTCAACGTGCTGCCGCGCAACAACGAGGTCGAGGCGATGCGCGAATATCTCGGCCAGCTGAAAGACACCGGCGTGGACGCGCTGATCGTCTCCGACATCGGCGTGATGCTCATGGCCAAACACATCGCGCCGAACCTCGAACTGCATGTGAGCACGCAGGCCGGCGTGACCAACTATCAGGCCGCGAACGCCTTTTACGAGCTGGGTGCGCGCCGAGTGGTACTGGCCCGTGAAATGGACTTGCAGGCCGTGCGCGACATCCGTGCACGCATCCCCGACGACCTCGACATCGAATGCTTCGTGCACGGTGCCATGTGCATGGCGTTTTCCGGCCGCTGCCTGTTCTCCAACTATCTGACCGGCCGCGACGGCAATCATGGCGAATGCGCGCAGCCATGCCGCTGGAAGTATTCGATCGTGGAGGAGAAACGCCCCGGCCAGTACTTCCCGATCGAACAGACCGAAGAGGGCGCGTACCTGTTCAACTCGCAGGACATGAACATGCTCGCCCATATCGACGATCTCATCGACTCCGGCGCGACGAGCCTCAAAATCGAAGGCCGCTCCAAGAGCGCGTATTACATCGCCGCAATGACGAACGCCTACAAGACGGCAGTCAACGAATACATGGTGCAACGCGGCTTCGAGGATACGGACGGCAATATGCTGGAACCCTTCCGCGATCGCGTGATCCGCCCCTCGGATCCGGAGTACGGCAAGCCGGAAATCAACGATGCGATCATGCGCAATGCCGACGGCGCATTCGCGGGTAAACCGGATATCGATACCGTTCCGGTCGCCGGCACCATCACGACCGAGCCGGAAGACCTGAGCTACCACGCGCGCAGCACGCGCCGCAAGTCGAATACGGCGGCCGAAGTGCTGCCGGACGGCTGGTATCACGCCGGCGTGCGCCCGGCGAGGCACATCACGTTGCCGGACTGGCTGCTCGACGAACCTGACAAGGTGGCCCACCGCGACTATTCCACCGGATTCTACTATCCGGAACACAAGGTGCGGCAGAGCACCGACCGTTCCGCCTACTTCCGCGCATGGCTCGTCGTCGGCGAAGTGCTCTCCTGGAGTCCGGAAGACGGCGGACGCGTGACCATCATGAGCCGCAACAAGATCGAGGCAGGCCAGAACGTCGAATTCGTGCTGCCCGGGGCCGCGCCCCTCGCCTATACCGTGCCCGCGGGAGGATTCCGCGACGCCGACGGCCACTGGGTGGAGGCCATCAACAATCCGGCGCACGTCTTCTCCATGCCATGCCCGCAGGAAGTGCCCGTCAACGCCGCCATTCGCTCGCGTACGAAACAGCCGACGCTCAAAGCCGAATAATCGGCCGAAAAAACGGTAGTAAGCCCAGCAATCGCAAGTAATCAAGGAATGTGACATGAGCAACGAACAGTACGATGACGCGATCCTCAATTCCAACGCCATCGACCCCACCGACAAAGACGGCAACCCGATTCCGGTGACCATCCCGATCATGCTGGCCCCCGGCATCACGGTGGTCTATACCACGCGACTCGGCGGTGCCAGCGAAGGTGACTTCGCGCACTTCAACCTCGGCGGCAAAACCGGAGACAACCCGGAACACGTACTCGCCAACCGCATGGCGCTCGCTGCCACGCTCGGCGCGAAGATCAGCCTCGTCAGCCAAGTGCATTCCGGCAACGCGGTGGACGTGGACGAGGCGTTCGTGCTGAACCGTCCGTTCGGATTCGACGTGTCCGGTACCAAGGCCGACACCGCGCGAACCGTTGACGACACCGCAGGGGAACCGGCCGTAATCGAAGCCGACGGCCAAGTGACCTCCCAAAAGAACGTGGCACTCGGCATGTTCGCCGCCGACTGCCTGCCGGTACTCATGGCCGACCCCGAGGCCGGCGTGATCGGCGCCGCGCACTGCGGCCGCCGCGGCCTGCAGCAAGGCGTGATCGGCGCCACCATCGGCGCAATGGCCGCCAAAGGCGCAAAGCCGGAACGCATCGTCGCCACGCTCGGCCCCTGCATCTGCGGCGACTGCTACGAAGTGGGCGGCGACATCGCCGACGAATTCGACGCACAGTTCCCGGGAACGTTCACGCTGAGCCGTTTCGGGCAGCCGGGCATCGACATCGCCGCAGCCGCCCTGCAGGAGCTCGCCAAGGCAGGCGTGCCGGCCGACAACATCGTCTCCTCCCGCCCGCGCGTCAATGCGGCCACCCAATATCTGAGCGAAGACGAGGAACTCGCCATGCTCTGCCAGAGCGACGGCGAAGGAGAACCGCAACTGTCGGAACGCTTCAGGAACATCCGCCGCAGCCTGTGCACGCTCGAGAATCCGCTATGGTTCTCGCATCGCCGTGCCGCGCTCGCCGGCAAACGGCACGAAGGGCGCATGCTGGCGCTGATCGTACGCGAATAGTCGTCGCCGCTGTTGCGGATTGCGTGCAGAAGATGAATGGAGGGCGTTGCGGCAATGCCCCTTGGTTTTACGGTGGAATCTATGACAGAGAGAGAACAGAGGCAGGCGCAGTCCGCGCCCGTAGTGGCCGTGGTATTGGCCGCCGGATTCGGCACCCGTTTCGATGAAAGCAACCCCAAGCAGCTCGTATCGGTGGGTGGCAAGCCGATCGTATGCTGGAGCATCGAGGCCTTCGAGAACAATCCACGGGTTTCCGACATCATCGTCGTGGTGAATGCGCGGGTGAACGACATGGTCAACGCGCTGATCGACGAGAACGGCTACGGCAAGGTGAGGGCCATCGTCCCCGGTGGCGAGGAACGTGTGGACAGTACGCTGGCGGCGTTGGATCTGCTGAAGCAGGCCGGAATTCCGGCAGATGCGAAGATTCTGATCCATGATTCCGTACGTCCGTTCGTGGCCCAGCCATCCATCGACGGCTGCATCGACGCGCTTGACCGATTCGAGGCGGCCACCGTGGCCTTCGCCTCCACTGACACCGTGCTGCTGACCGAAGATCTCGGCGACCGCAAGGTGGTGCGCGCCGTGCCCGACCGGCCGGACACCTTCCGTGCGCAGACCCCGCAGGCCTTCCGCTTCGACACCATCAACAAGGCGTACGAACTGGCCGCGGCCGACCCCGGCTTCCATCCGACCGACGACACCCGAGTGGTCGTGGACTATCTGCCCGATACGCCGGTCGCCATCGTGGAAGGGTCCGAAACGAACCTCAAGATCACCACGCAGGCCGATATGCCGATTGCCGAAGGCATTGCGGCCAAGCTGACCGGACGCCCCGCAGCCATTGCGGGCGACGATACGGCCAAACAGGAGGCCAAGGCACGCATGCGTGCCGTGTTCGCCGAAGCCGCGGCCGAAATGCACCGTCGCTGAGGGCTCCGGCCGTAGGCGAACAACACCGCACATCCGGAACACGTACACTTGAATACCATGCAGCAGATCAATATCGTCATCTCCGGTTTCGACCCGTATGAAGGCGTCGACGTGAACCCCGCCATGCTGGTGCCGCAGGCGCTTGCGGAACGGTGGCGGGATCCGTCCGCGGACGAGGCGGGCTGCGACGATCTCCTGCAGGACGTCGACGTGGCCATTTCGACCGTCATGCTGCCGGTCAGTTTCGCCAATGCATGGCCCGCATTGCTGGACACCATCGAGAAGGCGCAGCCGGACATCATCATCGCAACCGGCCTGAAACGTTCGTCCCGGGGCATTCTGCTGGAACGTTGCGCCACGAATCTTATGGATGCGGCCAAGCCCGACGCCGACAATGTGATCCCGAGCCGCAGGCCGATTAATCCGGAAGGTCCGGCCGCCTACTGGACGCGCCTGCCGCTGCGGTCGATCCTCAAGGATTTCGCCAAACATGAGATTCCCGCGACCCTGAGCTCTGATGCCGGCACCTTCGTGTGCAACTCGCTGTTCTATCATCTGCTGGATTGGTCGGCACGGCAGGACAGGCGCATTCTGTCGGGCTTCGTCAGCCTGCCGATCGTCAACGAGCAGCCGCATCCGCAGCATGGGCTGTCGCTCGCCCAGCAGATCGCCGCCGGTCGCGACGTGATTCGCGAAACCGTACGGTACCATCTGCAACCCTCATCCGGCGACATTCTGTTGGGATGACGTGGACGATTTCTGGGAGATTCCTGTTCTCTGTGTGAGAATTATGCGACTGCCGTGAGTTTCGTGTTCCGGGTGCGCTAAAGTGCAAACGGACAGGGCTCGGAAGGTGAGCGTCAAAGAGGGAATTCGCGAAAGGAAAGCACCATGGTGGACCAGTTCCCAATCGTGTTGAGGGGGTACGACAAAGATAGGGTCGACGAGGCGTTCGCCGCCGCTCAGGAGACGGTGAACCGTCTTCGCGAGCAGGTGCAGGCCGATGACCAGACCATTCTGCAGCTTCAGGCGCAGCTGCAGGAGGAGAAGAATCGCAAGGCCAATCCGAATTCGTTCGCATCGCTGGGTGCCAACGCGCAGCAGATGCTGAGCTCCGCCGAGCAGACGAGCGCCGAACTGCTTGAACGCGCCAAGAAAGACGCCGCAGCGGCCCGTGCCACCGTGCAGTTGCAGGCCGAAACCCTGTTGAACAACGCCAAGATCGATTCCAAGCGCATCATGGACGATGCCAATGCGAAGGCGACCGCCGCACTCGCCAAGGCCAAGGCCGACGCCGAATCCATCACCACCAACGCGCAGCGTAACGCCGACCGTCTGCGCAGCGAAGCGCAGAAGACCGTAACGGCACAGCGTCAGACCGTTGATCTGGAGCTGACGAATTCCCGCGAGGAGCATGATAAGCGTCTGGCCTCCGAACGTGCTTCCCAGCAGCGTGAGATTTCCGATATGCGCGCGGAAGCCACCGAGCAGATCGCCGCACAGCGCAAAAGCGCCAATGAGGAGATCGCCCGACTCAAAAGCGAGACCAACGATCAGATCGAGGCCGCGCTGGCCGATGCCAACAAGAAGCTCGCCGATGTGCGCGAGCAGGTTTCCAAGATGATGACCGATGCGCAGCGTCGTGCGGCGGAAATCACGGACACCGCCAAGGCCAAGGCGCAGGAGATCACCGATGAGGCCGAAGTGCACCGCACCAGGACCATGAGCCAGGTGAACGCCGAGGTCGAGCAGATTCGCGCCGACATCTCCGCCCAGCAGGATGAGGCCACCAAGAAGGTCAATGAGCTGCTGGCCGATCTGGCCGAACGTCGTGAAGCCGCCAAGCAGCAGGCCGATGAGCTGATCGCCGAGGCGAAGAATACCCGCGAAGAGGCCGATACGTACGCTTCCGACAGGCGGAACACGGCCGATGCCCAGGCCGCAAGCATCGTCAAGCAGGCTACCGAGGACGCCGACGAACAGATCAACGAACGCCGTGAAGCGGCCAAGGCCGAGCTCGACGGCGTGCAGAAGCGCATCGCCGACCTGCAGACCCGCGAAGCGCAGATCACGCAGCGTGTGAGCGAACTGCGTGCCATGTTCGCCAACGCCTTCTCCGGATTCGGCGCATCCAACCTGTCCGTGGTCAACGCCGTGGACGGTGAGGGCGCTGACGACAATTCGGAGGAACCGGCCGCGACGTTCGATGAGGACGTCGCCGATGAGGCGCAGCAGGGCGACGAAGTCACGCAATCCGCCGAATCCGTGGAATCCGCTGAATCTGAGGTATCTGCCGAAACTGAGGTATCTGCCGAATCCGTGGAATCTGCCGAAACTGTGGAATCTGCCGAATCTGTGGAATCCGCTGAGCACGCGGATGGTGAGACCGACGAGGAGCATGACGAGCGGTAATCGCTCGGCGGCATCGAATCATCGACTAGACTCGATGGCGATGAAGGTACGGCACCTGTTCATGACGGCAGGTGCCGTTTATTCGTGGCATCGTCATGGAAATGGGAATCGGCACGGAGCCGATAACGATATGACTAAGGAGCATGATGGCTGAAATCACGCCGTTGAATAATGATGCATTGGCGTCGCTCGACGCCTCCTTTGAGGCAAGCGAACATAATCGTATGGCCATGAACGCCGTCACCGCAGCGGGCATCGACAAGGTGGCGCGCAACTATGATCGTGCACGCCTGCTGCAGCGCCGTTTCTCCACCATCGTGGATAACGGCACCGCCACGCATCAGGACCGTTCGGGCCGATGCTGGCTATTCAGCTCGCTCAACGTGGCCCGCTTCGTTGCCAAGAAGAACATGGGCCTGAAGGAGTTCGAGTTTTCGCAGAACTATGCCATGTATTTCGACAAGCTCGAGCGCGTCAACTACTTCCTGAACGACATGGCCGCGCTGATCGCAGCCGGCGAACCGGCTGATTCCCGCCTTGTGCAGCATCTGCTGCATGACGTGATGGGCGACGGCGGCCAGTGGACCATGGCCATGAACGTGTACAAGAAGTATGGCGCCGTACCGAAAGACCTGTTCCCGGAAACCGAATCCTCCAAGAACACCGGTGAGATGAACACGCAGCTGCGCCGCATGCTGCACACCGCCGTGGCGCACATGTACGCCGACCCCGCTTCGATCGAGTCGGTCATCGATTCGGCCACCGCCGCCGGGCACCGCATTCTGACGATTCATCTGGGCGAGCCGCCGAAGAGCTTCGACTGGGAGTGGACCGACCAGGACGGCGAATTCCATCGTGACGGCGAGATCACGCCGGTCGAATTCTGGAACAAGTATGTGGGTTCCGCCGATCTGGAGAGCTATGTGTGCCTGGTGGACGATCCGCGTCAGGAGCATGCCAAGGGCAGGAAGATCGGCATCGAGCATTTGGGCAATGTGGCCGGGGGAGACCCGACCGAATATCTCAACGTGCCGAACCAGTTCATGAAGGATTGCGTGCGCCGCATTCTCGAAGAACAGGGCATTCCGGTGTGGTTCGGTGCCGACTGCCATCCGATGATGGACCGTGAGAACGGTGCATGGGCTACCGACCTGTTCGAATACGGCAGGGTGTACGACGTCGATTTCGACCTCGACAAGGAAGCTCGCGTGCGCTACGCCGACTCTGCGATGAATCATGCCATGGCGTTCGTTGGCGTGGACGTGGCTGACGACGGTCGCACCACCCGCCGTTGGCGTGTGGAGAACTCTTGGGGCGACAAGATCGCCGACAAGGGCTACTTCACCATGAGCGACGACTGGTTCACCGAGTACGTCTACGAAGTCGCCGTGCCGAAGGCTCTCCTGCCCGACGAGTACCTCAAGGCGCTTGAAGGGCCAGCCCAGATGCTCCCCGCATGGGATCCGATGGGCGCGTTGGCCCAATAAGCAAGACGCAAGGCGCGCAACGAGGAAACGCCGACTGTCCCACCATGCAGTCGGCGTTTTTCATATTCCGTTCCCATCCATTAATCTGACTTCGGTAACTCATATGAGTTCATGCATACGCAGATTCGTCAAGGAGGAGTGGAAGCGATGTCAGGTCTTCGCGGTCCGGATAGTTCACAGGATGCACGGCTGTTGGATGACCACGCCGTGTTTCCGGAGACCGTGGATGTCAACATTCGACAGCTTGACCCGATTCCCGCCCCTCGATATTTTCTCAAGGAACTGCCCCTCACCGACGAGATGAGCGATCTCGTGCTCACCTCCCGTCAGGAGATTCGCGACGTGCTGCATGGTCGTGACGATCGATTGCTCGCCATCGTCGGTCCCTGTTCGATTCATGATCCGAAGGCCGCGCACGAGTATGCCGAAAAGCTGGCCGCCGTCAAGCGAGAGCTTGAGGATCGCCTGGTCATCGTGATGCGCGTGTATTTCGAGAAGCCGCGCACCACCATCGGTTGGAAGGGCCTGATCAACGATCCTGATCTTGACGGCCAGTTCAATATTCGCAAGGGCATGTGGCTCGCACGCAAGGTACTCACCGATGTGCTGAGCCTCGGTCTGCCTGCCGCGACCGAGTGGCTTGACCCGATCACCCCGCAGTACATCTGCGATCTGATCAGCTGGGGTGCGATCGGCGCGCGCAACACCGAAAGCCAGGTGCACCGCGAACTCGCTTCCGGCATGTCCATGCCGATCGGTTTCAAGAACGCCACCGACGGCTCCATCAAACCGGCCGCCGACTCCTGTTTCGCCGCCGCGTTCGAGCATCACTTCCTATCCATCAACCTTGACGGCCGTGTGATCTCCGCCGAAACCAAAGGCAATCCCGACTGTCATCTGGTGCTACGCGGCTCTTCACATGGACCGAACTGCGATGCCGCATCCGTGGCGCAGGCGCTGGTCGATCTGAAGGGCTCCAAGGCGTCCGGTCCGAGCGAACATGGTCTGATCATCGATGCGGCCCATGGCAACTGCGGCAAGAATGAGGTGCGCGAGGCCGAGGTGGTTGAAGACGTTGCCGCGCGTATCGCGTCCGGCGAACAAGGCATTCTCGGCATCATGATGGAAAGTTTCCTGAAGGCCGGCAATCAGAAGCCGGCCCCGCTCAGCCAGCTCGAATATGGCAAGTCCATCACCGACGCCTGTGTGCCGTGGGAGCGTACCGATCAGCTGCTGCACACTCTCGCCGACGCCGTTACCGCCCGCCGCAATCTCACCAAATAACCCTTCCTCAATCCACCGACGCTGGGCCCCGCCTCACCGTCGGCAGTTTGAGAAGGCACCCAAACCACCGACGGTGACAGCCGCCCACCGTCGGCAGATTGAGGAAACATCCAAACCACCGACGCTGAGGCGGGGCCCAGCGTCGGCAGATTGAGCATCCTGTTTTGCGCCGTGATTGCTATTCTTGGGGAAGACAGTGACCAAGGAGAGACACATGCAGCAGCAGCTGAATACGCCGGAGGAACTTCGCGCCATCCGGCAGGCGATGGACGAGGGCAAGAACCCACTAGTCGCCACGGACGTGCCACGTTGGGAGGATCAGGTCGGCATCAGCCGCATCGTGAACCGCCGTGTGCTTGAATTCGAAGTGCTGCCCACCCCGGCTCAGGTACTGGGGGAGCTGCCGTTGAGCGAAAAGGCCCAGGAGATCGTCGCCTATTCTCGCGATGAGATTCGCGCTTGCCTGTATGGCCAGGACGACCGTCTGCTGGTGATTGTCGGCCCCTGTTCCGTGCACGATCCTGCGGCTGCGCTTGATTACGCCCGCCGTCTTGCCGGATTGAAGGACGAGCTGGGCGGTGAATTGTTGATTGTGATGCGCGTGTACTTCGAGAAGCCGCGCACCACGGTCGGTTGGAAGGGTCTGATCAACGATCCGGACATCGACGGCTCCTGCAATATCAAGAAAGGTCTGCTGTTGGCCCGCCACACCTTGCTCGGTGTGCTTGATGAAGGATTGGCGGCCGCGACGGAGTTTTTGGAGCCGACCAGCCCGCAGTACATTTCCGATGCGGTAAGTTGGGGTGCAATCGGCGCACGTAATACCGAAAGCCAGGTGCACCGCCAGTTGGCGAGCGGCCTTTCGATGCCGATCGGCTTCAAGAACGCCACCGACGGCTCGATCAAGGCGCCGACCGATTCCTGCTTCGCTTCCGCGCAGACGCATACCTTCTTCGGCATCGACCACTTGGGCCGGGCCGCCGTGGTCAAAACCCTCGGCAATCCGGATTGCCACGTGGTGCTACGCGGCTCGAGCAGCGGACCGAACTACGATGCCGCCTCGATCGCCAAGGCCATGGAGACCATTCGTGGCGAGATGCCGGCTGACTCCGCGGCCGCGCATGGTTTGATCGTGGACTGCTCACACGGCAATTCCGGCAAGGACGAGCATCGTCAGGCCGAGGTCGTGCGCAATATCGCAGGCCGCATCGCGCAGGGTGAGGAAGGCATCACCGGCATCATGATGGAAAGCTTCATTGAAGGCGGCAACCAGAAGGCGGCTCCGCTCGACCAGCTCGTATATGGCCGGTCGATCACCGACAAATGCCTGAGCTGGGACACCACCGAGCGGCTCCTGCGTGAACTCGCCCACGCCGTCAGCGAACGTCGCTGGAAGTAACTCGTCAGCCTCCTTCCTCTGCCATCTCCCGCGTCAGAGGGAGGGCCACATGGAAAGGAAGATACATGACCGCAATCGCCATCATCGGCGCCATGGATGAGGAAGTCGCGCACATCGCGGCCGCTCTGGACGACGTCGCCGTCACCGACGAAGCCGGCCTCACCATTACACGCGGCACGTTGATGACCGACAGGGGCGCCGAATGCGACATCATCGCCACCGTTGGCGGCATGGGCATGGTGAACATTGCGGCCACCACGCAGCATCTGATCGACGTCGGTCATCCGGATGCCGTGATCTTCTCCGGCATCGCCGGCAATCTCAACCCGTCCCTGCATGTCAACGACGTGGTGCTCGGCGGTACCTTGCGCTATCTCGACACCGATATGCGTCTGGTCGGCCAGTGGAAGCCCGGCACCGCCGATGCCCCGGTGCAGGAGTTCCATTCCGACGAACGTCTGATCGCGTTTGCCGACCAGGCTCTGACCGACCTCGGCATCACGCATATCGTCGGCATCATCGCCACAGGCAACTATTTCGTTGACGATCCGGCCAAGGTCGAGCAGGTCGTGCGTGAGACCGGCGCCGACGCGGTCGAAATGGAGGGTGCCGCCGTGGCGCATGTAGCCGCCCGTAACGACGTGCCTGCGCTGGTCATCCGTGCGCTGTCCGACAACGCCGACACGGACTATGAGGAATTCAAGGCCTTCGACATCTCCGAATACGCCGACACTGCGGCGAGGCTTACGGTGAACATCATCAGGCGCATGTAGCCGCCAATCCTTACGTACCGCCAATCCTTGGCATGGTCGCCAGGCCCGACTCCTGACCCGCATATCGGCAGGGGAGCCGGGCCATCTCATATTCCGGAACCGCCGATTCCATGAAGATGAACGATGGGGAAACTTCCGATGGCATGCGGGAATCGCATGCGCGAATGCACCCGTCAACCCGCTACTGTTGAAGAAGAATACTGGATTATCGGAGGGTTAACGCATGACGTCAGGGCAATGGGTGCTCCTCGCCGTTGCGGCGGTTATGGTGATCGCGGCCGTTGCGTCGGTCGCATACCGCTTCGGCCGGGCTTTCGAAGATGGCCCGGCGCCGAACGATCCAAGCACGTTCGGGGCTTCGAAGAACACGTCGCTGTTCGGCCCGCGCGTGCCCGTGCAACAGACGGAACGCCAGCTGATTGCCGTCATGCCGGAGGCGCTGATCGTCACCGACGCGCTCGCTACGGTGCAATACGTTTCGCCGGGTGCGCAGCGTTTCGGCTTGATCGAAGACAGTGCGATGACGCTTGCCGAGATCCGTGACATTCTGAAGCTGGTTTCCGCGGACAGCGTGGTGCGCGAACGTGAGTTGGCGATTCCTCTCGACCGCGCCGCCCGCGCCGCCGCGAAGAATACGAACGGCAAAGGGCTGGAAGCCGGCAAGACCCTGCCCGCCGACACCCTGTACCTGCATGTGCGCGTCGGACAGATAGCCGACGACAGTTTCGCGATTTTCATTTCCGACATGAGCGAGCAGCGTCGTTTTGAAATCATGCGCCGCGATTTCGTCACGAACGTTTCGCATGAGCTGAAGACTCCCGCAGGTGCGATTTCGCTGCTTGCCGAAACGATTGGCGACGCCGCCGACGATCCGGATGCGGTGCGGTATTTCTCGGGCCGCATTTCGAAGGAATCCGAACGATTGACAGAATTGGTGCACCGTCTGATCGACCTGCAGAAGGCGCAGAGCGCGGCCGCGATGCTGAATGCGGAACGTCTTTCCGTGTTACGGATCGCGCGCGAGGCGATCGGTGAGAACCAGGTGAAGGCCGAATCGAAGCGTATCAGCTTGGCTCTGTCGCTGAACGGCAGGCCGGTGTCGTTGCGTGCCGGCATGGCGGGTGACGCCACCGCATCATCAGGCGGGGAAGCGGACGTGTTCGTCGATGCCGACCACGAAACCATCAAAACCGCCGTGAAGAACCTAGTGGAGAATGCCGTCAACTATTCCCCGATGAACACCACCGTGGCGGTCGGCATAGGGCATGAGGGCGGCAAGGTCACCATCCGTGTGGTCGATCAGGGCATCGGCATTCCGGCCTCCTCGCTCGACCGCATCTTTGAACGCTTCTACCGCGTGGATCCGGCGCGCTCGCGCGAAACCGGCGGCACGGGACTCGGTCTGGCCATCACCAAGCATTGCGTGCAGGATTGCGGCGGCACCATCACCGTGTGGTCTCGCGAAGGGGAGGGGTCCACGTTCACCATCACGCTGCCGGAGGCCGGGGATGCGCCGGAATCTCGGGGAAATGCGGAAACCAAGACTGAAGAGAAGCATCCAAACACTACAGAGAACACGGAGGAGAACCACTGATGACACGTATTCTGATCGTCGAAGACGAGGAATCGTATCGAGAACCGCTGGTCTACCAGCTCACTCGCGAAGGCTATGACGTGTCCGCCGCAGCCACCGGCGAGGACGGGCTGGAACTGTTCACCCAGGGAGGCGTCGATCTGGTACTGCTCGACCTGATGCTTCCCGGTCTCGACGGTACCGCGCTGTGTCGCAGGATTCGTGAGCAAAGCCGTGTGCCGATCATCATGTTGACCGCCAAAAGCGCGGAAATCGACAAGGTGGTCGGTCTGGAGATCGGTGCGGACGACTATGTGACCAAGCCGTACTCCTTCCGCGAACTGCTGGCCCGCGTCCGCGCGGTATTGCGCCGCAATCAGATGGTCGCCGAATCCGACAGCGCCTCCGATGATGATATTCCGCTCGTGTGCGGCGACATCTCGATGAAGATCGGCCAGCATGAGGTGAGCGTGCGCGGTGAGAACGTGTTCTTCCCGCTCAAAGAATTCGAGCTGCTGGAATATCTCATGCAGAACAAGGGTCGCGTAATGACCCGTCACCAGCTCATCGACCGCATCTGGGGTTCCGATTACGTCGGCGACACCAAGACGCTGGATGTGCACGTCAAGCGTGTGCGTTCCAAGATCGAAGAGGATCCTGCGCACCCGAAATACCTGACCACCGTGCGTGGATTGGGATACAAGATCGATTCCCCGATCGAGTGAGGGACGAGTAGACGAATACTGTTCATCTACCGTTCACCGATTTTGGCATCCGGCACCGCAAACGGCCAATAGGCTTGAAATTGTCATGAAGAACGATGGCGACACCAGACAATGAACCTAGCAACGTACGCCATCAGAATGTTGACAGAGGGAAAAGAAACAATGCGTAACTCCATTCTCGTACGCTCCATCGCCGCCGTGTCCGGCATCGTGATGCTGGCTTCCGTCGCGGCCTGCGGTGACAACACCGCCGCCACCGATTCCTCCTCGGCCAAGTCCAGCACCACGACCGAAGCCGTGTCCGGCAACTTCCAGGGTGCAGGCGCCTCCTCCCAGCAGGCAGCCGTCGAGGCTTGGATCGCCGGCTTCCAGGGCACCAACCCGGACGCCAAGGTCGCCTACAACCCGTCCGGCTCCGGCGCAGGCGTCTCCACCTTCCTGACCGGCGCCACCGCATGGGCCGGCTCCGATGCCGCCCTGAGCGATGACGAGGTCGAGCAGTCCAAGAGCGTGTGCGCTTCCGGCAATGCCTTCGACATTCCGGTCTACATCTCCCCGATCGCCGTCGTGTTCAACCTCAACGGCATTTCCGGCAAGGGCAAGACCCTGAACATGGACGCCGAGACCATCGCCAAGATCTTCGACGGCAAGATCACCAAGTGGAACGATGACGCCATCAAGCAGCAGAACCCGAAGGTCGACCTGCCTGATCTCGACATCACCGTCGTGCACCGTTCCGACAAGTCCGGCACCACCAAGAACTTCCTGAGCTACGTCAAGGATGCCGCCGGCGACGCCTGGAGCTACGAGCTTGGCGAGAACTGGCCGAACGAGGTCGGCCAGGGCGCCAAGGGCACCTCCGGTGTGATTTCCACCGTGCAGCAGGCCGACGGCACCATCGGCTATGCCGATGCCTCCCAGGCCGGTGAGCTCGGCACCGTGGCAGTGAAGGTCGGCGACGATTACGTGCCGTTCTCCGCCGAAGCCGCCGCCAAGGTCGTGGATGCCTCCCCGCTCGACGAGTCCGCCACCGGCGACAACCGCGTGGTCGTCAAGCTCGACCACAACACCACCGAAAAGGGTGCCTATCCGATCGTGCTGGTCTCCTATGATGTCGCCTGCCCGGCATACAAGGACGCCAACACCGCCAAGTTCGTCAAGTCCTGGCTCACCTATGTGGTCAGCGACGAAGGCCAGCAGACCGCTGCCTCCGCAGCAGGTTCCGCCCCGCTGTCCGACACCATGCGCCAGAAGGTCCTCAAGTCCATCGACGCCATCGAGACCAAGTGAGCGAACGGTTCCGGTGACCGGCAACTGATCGCATAATTCAGGCCGCAGCCGCAGCAAAACGTGGCTGCGGCCTGAAGCGGTACTTACGGTATGCCGTCCGGAATCCAATCGCAAGGCTCGTAAACATACGCAAGTTAAGGAGAACCCGTGAGTTCGCAAAGCAAAACGGCTCAGCAGCCGGTAAGCGGCAAGAACGCGGATAAGGTGTTCAAGGGCGTGGCCTACGCCTGCGGCATCCTGATCCTCGTGGTGCTCGCCGCCGTCGCGCTGTTCCTGCTGTTCCGTGCGTGGCCGCTGATCGGCGGCGACCAGAAGGCCAACAGCGCCACCATCAGCAACTTCACCGGCGGCAAGGCCACAAACTTCTGGGGCTACGTCGGACCGCTGCTGTTCGGTACCGTACTGATCTCCGCCCTGGCACTGCTGATTTCCTTCTTCGTGTCGGTCGGCATCGCACTGTTCATCTCGCATTACGCACCCAAGAAGCTCGCTACGGCGTTGAGCTATGTGGTCGATCTGCTCGCCGCGATCCCGTCCGTGATCTACGGCCTGTGGGGCGGTCTGATTCTGGTGCCGGCCATCTACCCGTTCTGGAACTGGGTGGCCAAATATCTTGGCTGGATCCCGCTGTTCCAAGGCCCGGCCGCCAATCCTTCCCGTACCGTCGCCACTGTGGCCGTGGTGCTCGCCGTCATGATTCTGCCGATCATCACCTCCATGTCGCGAGACATCTTCATGCAGACCCCGCGTCTGCAGGAGGAGGCCGCTCTTGCGCTTGGCGCCACCAAGTGGGAGATGGTCAAGCTCGCCGTGCTGCCGTTCGGCAAGTCGGGTGTTGTTTCCGCCTCCATGCTGGGCCTGGGACGTGCGCTCGGTGAGACGATGGCCGTGCTCATGATTCTTTCCCCGGGGCTCAACTACTCCATCAAGCTGTTGCAGGCCTCGCAGAACCAGACGATCGCCGCGAACATCGCCGCCCAGTATCCGGAGGCCAACGATCTTGGCGTTTCCGTGCTGATCGGCACCGGCCTGGTCCTGTTCCTGATTACCTTCGTGGTGAACTTCATCGCCCGTAAGCTCACCGAGAAAGCGAGTGCATGATGTCTGCCGCGCAAAACAACGCTTCGCCGATGGACGGCGCTCCCGTCATCGACTTCGACAAGTTCAAGCCGACCCGCTCCTTCACCGCCGCACGCAAGCGCAAGGATCTGGTGATGAGGGTCCTCATCGCCCTCGCTTTCATCGTGGCCCTGGTTCCGCTGATCTCGGTGCTGCTGACCACCATCATCAACGGCGTCAAGCGACTGAACCTGAACTTCCTGAGCTATAACATGACCGGCGTGGTCGGCGGCAATCCTACCCCGTCCGGCGGTTACGGCGGCATCCTGCACGCCATCATCGGCACGCTGGAGATCACGTTCGGCGCCATGGTCATCTCCATCCCGATCGGCCTGATGTGCGCCGTGTATCTGGTGGAATACTCCAACCGTGGCAAGCTCGCCCGCGTGATCACCCTGCTCGTCGACGTGATGAGCGGCATTCCGTCCATCGTGGCAGGCCTGTTCGCCTTCTCGATGTTCACGATCCTGATCGGACCGGGCACCATCAACGGTTTCGAAGGTTCCGTGGCTCTCTCCCTGCTGATGCTGCCGACCGTGGTCAAGTCCTCCGAAGAGATGCTCAAGATCGTGCCGCACGATCTGCGTGAGGCCTCCTATGCGTTGGGCGTCACCAAGCAACGTACGATCACGAAGATCGTGTTGCGTACCGCATTGCCGGGCATCGTTTCCGGCGCGATCCTCGCCGTCGCGCGAGTGATCGGCGAAACCGCGCCGTTGCTGATGACCGCAGGCTACATCGCCTCCACGAACGTCAACCTCTTCTCCGGCCAGATGACCACCCTTCCGGTGTACGTCTACCAGGAATATTCCAAGCTCAACGCGAACTGCCCGGCTTCCGCCGACGCCTCGTGCGTGACCACCATCCCGATGGAACGTGCCTGGGCCGCCGCTCTCGTGCTGATCCTCATCGTGCTCATCCTCAACCTCATCGGACGTCTTGTGGCGAAGGTCTTCGCCGTCAAGTCGGAGCGCTGATCCCGGAGCCGTCGCGCAAGGCGCGGCTGAGGGTAGTCTGAAACTTAGCAAATAAATCATAAGGAACTCAAATGGGACAACGTATTGATGTCAATCATCTGAACATCTACTACGGCGACTTCCTGGCCGTGGAAGACGTGAACATCAACATCGAAGCCAACAAGGTCACCGCATTCATCGGGCCTTCCGGATGTGGCAAGTCCACCGTGCTGCGCACGCTCGACCGCATGCACGAGATCATCCCGGGCGCTCACTGCGAAGGCGAGGTGCTGCTCGAAGGCAAGAACCTGTACGACAAGGACATCGACCCGGTGGCGGTGCGCCGTGATGTCGGCATGGTGTTCCAGCGTGCGAATCCGTTCCCGACCATGTCGATTCGTGAGAACGTGCTTGCCGGCGTGAGGCTCAACAACCGCAAGATTTCGAAGTCCGACGCGGACGATCTGGTCGAGTGGGCCCTGCGTGGTGCCAACCTGTGGAACGAAGTCAAGGATCGCCTTGACAATCCGGGCATCGGTCTGTCCGGTGGTCAGCAACAGAGGCTTTGCATCGCCCGTGCCGTGGCAGTGCATCCGCAAGTGCTGCTTATGGATGAGCCGTGCTCCGCACTCGATCCGATTTCGACCCTGGCCGTCGAGGATCTGATCAACGAGCTGAAGAACGACTACACCATCGTGATCGTGACGCACAACATGCAGCAGGCCGCCCGTATCGCCGACTACACCGCCTTCTTCAACCTGAAGGCCGTCGGTCAGCCGGGTCATCTCGAGTACTTCACCGATACCACCACGATGTTCAACAACCCGCAGAACGAAGAGGCCGAACGCTACGTTTCGGGACGTTTCGGCTGATCGGCAAAGCCAATCTGCCGAAACGTAGCGACGGTCCGGCGGGCCGTCGCAAGCTAGCTTGAGCTAGTCAGCGGATTGTGCTTCGCGAAGCGAAGTTCCGTAATTGCACGTTTCGGCTGATCGGCAAAGCCAATCTGCAAGGCTCCCGCAGGAATCCCACCTGCGGGAGCCTTGGTATACGCGCCTCCTTCTCGTGGTCTCCTACTCCTGACCTATGGCGATGCCTATCCGATAATCGTTGGAAAGCAAGGACTCGGTCCCGGCGACACGCATTGTTGAGAATCATTCTCATTTTGCGCTATGATGATTGCGATACATAGGTTTGAGCAGGAAGAACATCATGAAGCGTATGGTACAAAGGGCGGTCTCGGTGGTTGCGGCGATCACCATGCTTTCGGCATTGGGTGCGTGCGGCGGCGGTCAGTCCGCGAATGGTTCCGATGAGGACGCCATCAACGTGGTGGCCTCCGTCAATCAATGGGGCACCGTGGCGAAGGCCTTGGGCGGTGGTAACGTCAACGTGACCAGCATCATCAATTCCACGAATGTGGAAGCGCACGACTATGAACCGACCACCGCGGACATCGCCAAGTTGCAGAAGGCGCAGGTGATCGTCGTCAACGGCGCCGACTATGACTCGTGGGCCGTGAAGGCGGCGAAGTCCACCAAGGCGAACGTCGTCAACGCGGCCGAGGTGAGTGGCAAGAAGAGCGGCGATAACCCTCATGTCTGGTTCTCCGCGCAAGTGCGCGAAGACACGGCCAAGGCGATCACCGCAGCCTACAAGAAGGCCGTTCCGAGCAAGGCCGATGATTTCGACAAGCTGTATGAGCAATGGCAGTCCAAGGAGAACGATCTCGCCAAGAGCATCGCCGAGGTCAAGAAAACCGCTGATGGGCTGACCTATGCGGCGACTGAATCCGTGGCCGATTATCTGGCGAGCGACCTTGGGCTGAAGGACGTGACGCCGACCGGTTATGCACAGGCCACCGCCAATGAAAGCGAACCGACGCCAACCGACATCAAGCAGTTCACCGACGCATTGGAATCCGGTGAGATCAAACTACTGGTCGTCAATACACAGGAGGAGACCGATCTGACCGGCAAGATCACGGACGCGGCGAAGTCCGCGAACGTGCCGATGGTGGAACTCACCGAACAGATGCCGGACAAGTATGATTCGCTGACTGCGTGGATGGAGGGTCTGATCGACGAATTCAGCGCGGCCATTCAGCAGGCGGGCTGATGCTCGTTCCTGCCGCGGTCGGTTTGGGTCGGGTCGGCAAGTCCCCGCCGGCCGTACGCATGAACGCGTCGTGAATGCAACAGTGCACATAACGGTGCATATCAACATGGGCGACTCACCGCACGGTGGAGTCGCCCATGTCGTGTATTCGGAAGCGATCCGGACTTGGAACGCCCGAGGATGACTACAGAATCGCAGTCACTACGAAGTCCAGGATGAACAGGATCGCCACTACCCAGATCACCGGATGTACGTCCTTGGCCTGCTTCTTGCAGGTCTTGACGATGCAGTAGGTGATGAAACCGCCGGCGATGCCGTAGGAGATGGAGTAGCTGAACGCCATGAACACGGAGGCGAAGAACGCCGGAATGGCTTCGGAAATGTCGCCCCACTCGATTTCCTTGAGCGAGGAGGCCATCATGCAGCCGACCACGACCAACACGCCTGCGGTTGCGGCGCTCGGCACGGCGGAAATGACCGGGGACAGGAATGCGGACAGGGCGAAGCAGACGGCTACGACCACGGAGGTCAGACCGGTGCGGCCGCCGGCGGCGATGCCTGCGGAGGACTCCACGTAGGTGGTGGTGTTCGAGGTGCCGCAGATGGCGCCGATGGAAGTGGCGATGGAGTCGGCGAACAGGGCCTTATCCATCTTGGAGGAGAAGCCGGAGCCGTTCTCAAGGGCCTCTTCGTCAGCGGCGGAGAAGATGCCGGTGCGGCGTCCGGTGCCGATGAAGGTGCCGATGGTGTCGAAGGTGTCGGACATGGAGAACGCGAAGATGGTCAGAATGATCATCGGCAGCTTGGCCACGTCGGAGAACAGCGCCGGGAAGCCGTCGGCGGTGAAGATCACGCCGAAGGTCTGCGGCAGCTGGGCGAAGGTCTCGGAGATGGACACGGAGTTGGCCATGGTGGTCTGACCCATCGGGATGCCGATGATGGCGGTCAGGGCGATGGCGAGCAGCATGCCGCCGCGTACCTTGAGTACGGTGAAGGCCACGGCCAACAGCAGACCGATGAGGAACAGCCAGATGGTCGTATTGTTCATGACGGCCAGGCCGGGGGTGGCCTGTACGGTGTCGCCGCTCTTGGCGTCGGCCTTGGTGGTGAAGGTGAAGAAGCCGACGTTCAGGAAGCCGACGTAGGCCACGAACAGGCCGATGCCGCCGCCGATGGCGTTCTGCAGCACTTCCGGGATGGCCTTGATGATCATCTTACGGATTTTGGTGACGGTGATGATGATGTTGATCAGGCCGCACAGGAACACCATGCACAGCGTCTGCTGCCAGGAGAAGCCGAGGCCGAAGCACACGGTGTAGGTGAAGAAGGCGTTCAGGCCCATGCCGGCGGCCTGCGCGTACGGAACGTTGGCGAACAGGCCCATCACGAGCGTGCCGATGATGGCCGCGATGATGGTTGCCAGGAACACGCCGCCCCACGGCATGCCGGTCTGCGACAGGATCTGCGGGTTGACGATGATGATGTACGACATGGCGAAGAACGTCGTCAGACCGGCCACGATTTCCGTGGATACGGTGGTGCCGTTCTCCTTCAGATGGAAGAACTTTTCCATATTCTCTATCTCTATCTTTCTTGGGTTGGTAGGAGCGGGCCGGCTTGTGCGGGGCTTGCTCCGGCGAGAATCGCGACTCGCCTGGAATCATAGGATTCCGAACGAGCCCAACCGTAGCACTTCCATGAGTCATGCACATTGCGTGAATCTTCCGAGAGAGGCTCGAGAGGCTCCTTCGGTTTTCGCTGGATTCCGATTGTCGGCCGGACACGACACGCCTGGAGCGTGTTAGTCCAGCGTCATCCGTAAGTTATTCATCTGTAAACCACAGACCGTTGGTTGGAGTGTGCAAACACTCACGAAGTTTGGTTCGCCAAGCCAACGCAGGTTGAAGAACATACGCCCGTCAAGGGTATGCCGTTTAGCGGTCGAATGTTGCTCTGCCTGCGTGCAGGGCTTTTTTGTTGCCCGGCGAGACGTTCCGAACCTCACAGTCAATGGCCGACTAAGGAAGGAACGCCATGAAGAGGCCCGAAAAGGAAGCGGTGGTCGCCCAGCTTACGGATAAGTTCCGTGACGCTGATGCTATCTACCTGACCGAGTACCGCGGGCTTACCGTTCCGCAGATCTCTGAACTGCGTGAAAAGCTAGGCCGCGATACTTCCTACACTGTGGCTAAGAACACGCTGATTCGCATCGCAGCCAAGGAAGCTGGCATCGAAGGTCTCGACGAGATCCTCGCCGGCCCGACCGCTGTGACCTTCGTGAAGGGTGACTTCATCGAAGCTGCGAAGACCCTGCGTGACTTCGCCAAGACCAACAAAGCACTGATCATCAAGGGCGGCTATGCTGATGGCACCGTCTACGATGCCGAAGGTGCTCAGAAGCTGGCAGACCTCAAGTCTCGCCCGCAGCTGCTCGCCGAATTCGCCGGCGACATCAAGGCTACGATGTCCAAGGCCGCGTACCTGTTCAACGCTCTGCCGACCAAGGCCGTGCGTACGATCGATGCGCTGCGCGAGAAGCAGGAAAAGGCTGCCTGATTTCACTGCGGCTCGCCGCGTGAATCGACAACTGAAAAGAAAAGATACAAATTTTAGGTGACGGTTACCTCTTCAATTTGACCCCGTCGCCAAGAATGAAAGGAAGCCATTATGGCTAAGTACACCAACGATGAGCTGCTCGAAGCTTTCGGTGAGATGACCCTGGTTGAGCTCTCCGAGTTCGTCAAGGCCTTCGAAGAGAAGTTCGACGTCGAGGCTGCCGCTCCGGCCGCCGTCGCCGTTGCCGCTCCGGGCGCTGCTGCTCCGGCTGAGGAAGAGAAGGATGAGTTCGACGTCATCCTGTCCGCCGTTGGCGACAAGAAGATCCAGGTCATCAAGGCCGTCCGCGCCATCACCTCCCTGGGTCTGGCCGAGGCCAAGGCTCTGGTCGACGGCGCTCCGAAGGCCGTTCTGGAGAAGGCCAAGAAGGAAGACGCCGAGAAGGCCAAGTCCCAGCTCGAAGAAGCCGGCGCTACCGTCGAGCTCAAGTGATTCGCGCGGCTTGAAGCCGCAATCACCATGCTTGGAGAAAACCCCGTTTGCCGTGTGGCAAACGGGGTTTTCCGCTATATGCGCAACCTTGGCAACCGTTGGTATGAGGCGGATTGCACGCGGTGGCCGTTCGCCGGTCGGGGAAACACAGGGTCGTCAAAGAGTGGGTGAGTATGGTGTGGCGGCGTGAACAGCAAGCAATCTCAAAAAACCAAAACCAAGAAGGATGCCGATGCCGAATATGCGGAAATGACACAGGGTCCGCTCCGCTCACTGATCATCAGGCTCGCCGTCCCGGCAATCATCTCCAATCTCGTAACCACCATCTACAGCCTGTCCGACACGTTCTTCATCGGACGTCTCGGTACCGCGCAATCCGGCGCCATGGGCATCGCCTTCAGCGTGATGACCGTAATCCAGGCCATGGGATTCTTCTTCGGCAATGGCGCCGGTAATTCCATGAGTCGCGAGCTTGGCAAACACAACGACGCACGTGCGGCCAGACTGCTCTCCGTCGGGTTTGTCGGAGCCCTTGCCTCAGGCCTGGTCATCACCGTGGTCGGATTGGCCACGCTACACCCGCTGGTGCGCATGCTCGGGGCGACTCCTACGATCGAGCCATACGCCGTAACGTATCTGATACCGCTGCTCGTCGCAGCTCCGATGATGTGCGGATCCTTCGCCTTGAACTGCCTGCTGCGCTATCAGGGCCTCGCTTCGCTCGCCATGATCGGATTGGTCACCGGTTCGGTGCTGAATCTCGTATTGGAACCGGTATTCATCTTTCTGCTGCACATGGGCATGTTCGGCGCCTCATTGGCGACGGCGATCTGCCAGACCATCAGTTTCGTCATTCTTGCAGCGCTCGGCATGACATACGGCGTGGTACATTTCTCGTTGCGGCAATGCCGGATTACCGTTCCGCTCGCCCGCGAGATCGCCGGTGGCGGACTGCCTTCCATGATTCGCAACGCGGCCGGTACGCTCGCCGTCACCTGCGTGAACATCGCCGCCAATCCGTTCGGTGACGCGGCCATCGCCGGTATGGCCATCGTCATGCGCATCATGCTTGGCGCGAACTCCATCATGATCGGTCTTGGACAGGGCTTCCAGCCCGTTTGCGGGTATAACTACGGCGCCGGTCTCCATCAACGGGTGATGAAGGGATTTTGGTTCTGCGTGAAGGTCGCGACCATCGCGATGCTTGCCTTCGCCGCGATCATATGGATTACGGCACCCGATCTGGTGCGCGTCTTCCGTGACGATGCCGCAGTGGTGACGGTCGGTACCGCCGCGCTTCGGTTCCAATGCTGCACATTGGCGTTGAACGGATACAACATGATGGCCAACACCATGCAGCAGACCATCGGCAAAACCGTGGCCGCCTCCTTCCTTGCCTTCTGCCGTCTGGGACTGTTCCTCGCGCCGACCGTGCTCATCCTGCCGCATGTGTTCGGCATCACCGGAGTGGAATGCGCCCAGTGCGTCTCGGATGTGCTGACGTTGATCTGCACCATTCCGGTGCACAGGCGCATCCTTGACGGATTGAAGCAATCGTAAATCGCGCTCTGAGCGGTCCGGAGGGCGAAAGTCACCACTACAATGAGGGAAATAGGCGGAAGTTGTCAATTTGACGCGTCATAATCCTCCATAACATGGTGAAGCATGACACAATGGCAGTAGTGTTGTGTGCGAAAGGAAGGCCGGAACGGTGAGCGAAGATCAACGAACGGCGCAGCAGTGGATCGTCGGGGTCGGTGAAAGCGACCTGAAAACGGTGAAATCCGGCGAAAGCGTCGAACTTGGACGCAAACCGCTGCGGCCGCTGGCGGATGACGGATATTCCCGTCTCGATATCGCGGATTCCAACAAGTCGATGTCGAAGCGTCATGCGGTGTTCGCCGTGGACGATAACGGCACCGCGACCATCCGTGATCTGAACTCCACCAACGGTTCGTTCGTGGTACGTCCGAACGGTGAACTGATGCGCCTGCCCTCCGATGTCGATTTCATGTTGCCGAGCTCGCCGATCACCATGCAGTTCGGTGATGTGAAGGTCACGTTCCGTCGTGAGCGAGTCGCTGCCGATGCCGAAGCGAAGCCGGCGGTGGCCGATCTGTTCGATTATGCGCTTGCCGATGAGGGACCGCAGGAGCCCGATGCGGCCGACATGTCGGTGGATGACATTCTGAATCTGCGTGCCGGCGAACCGACCGCGCTGTTCAACGCCCGTAATGTGGCCTCTCGCGTGGACGCGCTGCATAAGGCCGAGCGGCAATCCTTTGCGCCGGTACGCGTCGGCGAGGCCGAATATGAAGTACTGCCGTCGGTATCGCTGGTGCAGCCGCAGGATGAGGCGCACGACGATGCTCCGCGCGATTTGTTCGCCGATGCGCAGGCGGAAGCCGATGCGCGAGCCGAACGGGATCGGGAGGACGTCGAGCTGACCGACGCCATCGACCGTGCCAAGGCGCAGGCCGCCACCGTACAGGGCGTCAATGAGGCATTGGCCGCCGATGCCGCGAAGTCGGATGCGCTCGCACAATTGAAGTCCGACACCATTGCCGTGAATGACCTGTTCGGTGCCAGGAATGCCGATCGGCAGCAGGATGAGTCCGATGCCCGGCAGGATTCGCTGAATCTGCCGGAACATGGGCAAGATGAAGAGCAGAGCGAACCGACCCAAGAGCGGCAAGAGGAGCCGGTCGAACCCGTCGAACAGTCACAGCCGGTGCAGGAGACGGTCGCCGAGCGGGCTGAGCAGGCCGAATCATCCGACCGATCCGACGATGAGCGGCCTCAGGTAAGCGCCGACGACGAACGATTCCGCCCGTCGGCGTCACAGAACGATATCGAGCCGTCCATCGATGCGACCGTGACGTTCACTCCGGTATTCGAACCGGGATCCGTATTCGATCGCGTGTCCAAAGGTGGTTTCGTCAAGCAGGAGCAGACCATCGAGGTCGACGGCCTGACCTCCGATGAAGCCAAACGTACCGATGACTTCACCGTGCAGTTCGAGATGGCACGCCATCCGCAGTTGCTGCCGTTCCTCGCCATGAACCCGTCGCTGTACGATGATCTGTACGCATGGCTGTCGGCATTGGGCAATCAAGATATCGACGCAGCCCTGTCTCGCAATCCTGGGTATGCGGAATACCGTAAAGCGGTAGGGAAGTGAGTCAACACATGAGCGAAAGCAATGAGCGGTCCACCACTGCGCTGGACCGCATTCGCGGCTGGCGTGAGCAGTACCGTCTGGGATTGTCGCCTTCCCCGCTTGAAGACGTGACGCAACTGACCGCGCAGCTGGACCTGACGCATGCCCACCCCTCCGGCATCGCGCAACTGTTCGCCAGCGGGCATGTCACGTTGGATTCGCTGTTTCGCGACAACGGCATGCTGCGTGCGGCCGGCCGCCGCGTGGAACGCGTGATTGACGATCGTGAGACGAAAAGCCGTATCAGCGGTGTGGGCGAACTGTCGCTGGTCGTAGGCGTGGCCACATGGAAGGGCAATCAGGTACCGGTGCTCATGTACCCGGTCGAAGTGCGCCGGACCGGCAAAACCGCCGAAAGCGGCACCACCATCGCCTTTACCGGCCGCGTACGCCTGAACGCCTCCTTCGCCGCCGTCATGCGTGAACATAACGTTGCCCTTGATGAGGCCAAGCTGTTCGATGGCTCCAACTACGAGAGCGGCACTCCCGAAACCTCGGCGGTGTTCTCCGCCATCACCGCGCGCGCGACTTCGGCATTCCCGGATTTCGAGATTGAGCGTCATATCATTCTCGGATGCTTCATGGATCCGTCCACACAGATGCTGGTGGAAAGCCAGAAGATCATCGACCAGTTGGCGCAAGGGCCTACCGGCAATACCGTGCTGGACGCGCTCGCAGGAGACAAGGCCGCCCGTGACGCGCTGAATAATGCCGATATCGCCGAATACAGCCCGTTTGATGGCGATCCGCACGGTGAATATGAGGTCGGCGATGTCAGCAACACCGTTCGCTACGCCGCACAGATTGCCGCTTCCGGGCATTCGCTGTTCGTTGACAGTTCCATCGGCAACAACACAGCCGAACAGGCCGCAGCCATCGCCTCGCGTTGCGTGATGAGCGGCCGGTCCGTGCTGTATGTGCCGTGCGTCACCAATCAGCGGCGTCGTTTTGCGCAGGCCATCAACGCCAATGAGATGGGCGGGCAACTGCTCGACATCGCCGACGACGGCGCCAACGCGGCCATCGACCGCCAGCTGATTGCGGCGGTCGGATTCCAGTCGGGCGTCGCCACCTCTCGTTTCGATCAGTTGGCGGACGAACTGGTGGGCGTACGTTCCCGCCTGACCCGATACTTGGGCGATCTGCACGGGGTCAGCCAGGAATGGGGCGTTTCCGCCTACCAGACCATTCAGAACCTGGCACAGATCGCCGTGTTGCCCACGCGTCCGACCACGCATGTGCGCCTGAGCAAGCAGGCTGCCCACGCCATCAGCGACAAGATGGAGGATTGGGCCGTCAAGATGCAGCGCGCCGGCGAACTTGGCGAATATTCGATCACCGAAAAGGACACCGCCTGGTTCAAGGCCTCCATCTATTCCGAGGAAGAGGCCGTCAGTGCTCATCAGCGCGTGGTCGAACTGCTGCGCAAGGTGCTTCCCGCCACCCGTGAACAGGTGGCCAGCACCGTGCAGACCTGTGGTTTCCCGATTCCGACCACCGCGCAGGAGTGGGGCCGCCAGGTCATGGTGCTCAAGAATCTGCGCCGCGTGCTTGACGTGTTCCAGCCGGAGATCTTCGAACGTGACATCGTCTCCATGATCGAGGCCACCAAGCCGAAGGCCGAGCGCAAGGCCGAAGGCAGCTCCATGGGATTCTGGGAGCGCCGCCGCCATATCAAGGAAGCCAAGGGCCTGCTACGTGTCGGCGCACAGGTGGAGAACCTGCATGATGCCTTGCAGGTGGTGGCCAAGCAGTCGGAACAGTGGCACATGTTCGTGCCGCACGGTGGTTGGCCGGTGCTGCCCGCCAAGCTTGACGACATTTTGGAAACCCAGGACGAGCTGACCCGCGATATGACGGCCCTGAATACGATTCTGGCCACCACGCCGATGGGCGGCAGCTTGGAGACCGTGGACTTCAATCAGGTCGAGGAGCGTCTCAAAGCCCTGTACGACGATCATCAGTCGCTTGACACCCTGCCGGAGCGTGCCCGTCTGGAACGTGAATTCCATGACATCGGGCTTGACGAGTTGGTGGAGGATCTACGCAATCGCGGCATCGACGACAATGCCGTGGCCGGCGAACTGCAGCTGGCTTGGTGGACCACGGTGTTCGAAGACATCGTGCGTTCCTCCGCGATCATCTCCAACCAGGACGGTTCGGCTCTGCAGGCCGCAGCGGATCGATTCGCCCAGGTGGATGTGGAGCATGTGCGCTCCGTCGGGCCCATGGTGGCGCAGGAATCCATGCGCCGGCTGTGCGACATGCTGTTCTCCCGCACGCAGGAGGCCAATCTGCTGCATACCACGCTTGCCGGTTCCCGCAGCGTGTCGTTGAATCGCCTGCACAAGGAGCATGCCCAGATCCTCGCCGCGGCCAAGCCGATTCTCATGGCCACCCCAGCCACGCTTGCCGCGGTCACCGATCCCGCTCCTCTTGCCGATGTGGTGATCGTCGATGCGGGTGCGCATATTCCGTCCGTGGAATTGATGAGCATCGTCTGCCGTGCGCAGCAGGTCGTGGTGATCGCGCATCGCGAAACCGTCACCTCCGACAGCGTACGGTCGCTGATCGCACTGCTGCCGAGTGTGAAGATCGCCGACCGTCCGGTTCGTCGTGCGCCGAAACTCGGTGCCTTCCTCGAATCCGAAGGTTATGGATCGCTGTCGCTTGACGTGGCTCGTGAGGGTTCTCAGGGCGAAGTCGCCTACCATTACATCGAAGAGGCCAACGGCGTGCCCGTCATGACCTCCGGACTGGTGGAGAGCAGCCAGCAGGAGATCGACGAAGTGGTTCGCATCATCACGCAGCGTGCCGCCTCGTTCACCATCGTGCCCGCCTCCTACACCCTGACGGTGGTGGCGCTCACCCATACGTTCCGTACCCGATTGGGGGCCGAGCTCAAGGCGATGGCCACCAAGAACAAGGCGATGGGACTGTTCCTGCGCCATGTACGTATCGTGGACATCACCGATGTCGCCGGAGCCCACACCACCGACGCCATAGTGGCGATGTGCTATGCGAAGACCTCGCATGGCCGCCTGTTGCAGCAGTTCGGTGCGCTTGAAGCCGAAGGCGGCCGCGGCATGTTATTGGATGCGCTGGCCGTTGCCGATCGTCATGTCGATATCGTCTCCGCATTCTCCTCGACGGACATGGATGACGAGCGCCTGCACCAATCCGGTCCGAAGATGCTCAAGACCGTGCTGCGCTGGGCCGAGCAGCTTGACGATCGTCCGGTACGCCCGTCGGAGAACGAGTCCGGCACCAACATTCTGTTCAACGACTTGGCCGACCGTATTCGTGCCCGTGGCCTGAAGGTCGCCGTCGATTACGGATTCGATCGCGGTACCAGGCTGCCGCTGGTCGTGGGATTGCCCGACAAGCCGTTCTCGTTGGCCGTGCTGACCGATGATGCCCAGTTCATGGGACTGCAGTCCACCAGGCAACGCCACCGCGTGCTGTTGCAGGACATCGAATCGTTGGGATGGTCCGTGATGACCGTGTGGAGCGTCGGCGCGTTCGTCAATCCCGATAAGGAAGTCGACCGTATCGTGGCGCGTCTGAGCGATATCTACCAGGAGGGCAAGTGAGCGAAGCGGCTTCCGACAAGGAGCGTTCCGGGCAGGAGTCCGTCGACGGTCCGGCCGTACGAGTGGTATCCGGATACTGCGCATCTCGTCGCACTCCGCGCAAGCATAAGCGTGTGGTACGGCAGGGCACTGAGCTCTTCGATGCCGATGGCGTAAAGCTCGAACCGTCGGACGTGCTCACCGACCGGCAGCGTGCGGCGGATGACGACAAACGCATCCTCACCGAACTGCCCCCTCACTGGGGCGTCTTCTCCGAACGCGGTCATTGATCCCGGTCGTCCGCCCGGGGCGTTCCGGACGGGCAAGACGCGGCGGGCGTGAGTAGAAGCTACCGGGTGACGGCAATGATGGCGGCATACTCCTGTACTTGCAGCACGGCCGCCGCTTCATCCGGCGACATGGCGAACGTCGCCGTGGCCATGCCATTGGCGTCTTTGGCGGGCTTGCCGATCACCATCGCCCGTGACGCAAGCTCGCGCAGCGCTCCGCCATCATCGCCGGCATCTCCTTGCGCAGGCACGGCGCCGGAAAGCGTCACTTCATCGCCGACGTCGAGCTCGTCGATGGAGCTGGCCAATCGCACGTCGACCGCCGTATGGCCTTGCGGAATCATGGGAGAGGCGCGTGCCATCGTTGCCGTGACGATGCCGCCGTCGGGAATGTCGATTTGCGCGACCATGCCCGTAACGTCATCAATCGTATGGAATGCGTTATTCCAGGCGGCATCGTATGGGATGTCTCTTACGGCGACGACGGAGGCCGTGATCGTGTCGCCGCGGCGGATGCGTTGGGTCGTCACGACTGCGGGACGGGTTTCAACCGTCGACCGCAGGCACTGTAACCCCAGGAACACAGCCAATCCCGCGCATAATGCGGCCAACAGGCGACGCAATCGTGCGTTCCGAAGCGGATTCCTGGCCAGGCGGCGCATGGACGGCTGATTCGTCAGATTATGCAAACAGGTCATCATGCGAGCATGATGACCTGTGGGAATATGATCGCGCAAGCCGGATCAGGGGTTGTGGTCGAAGGATGGGGGTTATCCACATCATCGGCGTGTCGCGTCTGGCTCCGGGCCCTGTCTACTTGGATTTATCCGTGCGGTAGAAGCCGGAACCCTTGAATTCGATCGGAACGGCGGAATAGACCTTACGCACCTGCTCCTCGCCGCACTTCGGGCACACGGTAATCGGGTCGTCGCTGAACGACTGCTGTTCGGTGAAATCGTAATTGCAGTTCTTGCAACGGTAATGATAGGTAGGCAACGGTTTTCCTCCACAACTTCAAACGGGGTTCACACGGGTTTCGTAACGTGACCATATCCTAGTACGCGCCCTGAGACGGCTTGATGGGGCATTTCACAGAATGTGCGCAGGCGATGCGTGACCGTCGCGTTCATCGAATGGCCATGTACCCGTCCGGGGTGAGCGCCGCATCGACGGGAACGTCGTGCGGCTCGTGCGGTATCGGCGTGCTTGTGGTCTCCCACGGCCAGCAGATCGCCACTACTCGCGCCTTGGCCGCCTTGTATTCCAGTGCGCGGTCGTACCAGCCGCCGCCACGGCCCAGGCGAATGCCGGATGGGTCCACCGCGAAGGCCGGTACGATGATCAATTCGGCATCGCTGAGCGTGTCTGGCCCGCCGGAGGGACTATCCGGTTCCTGCGGACGGCGCGTATTCGGCGAACCGTCATCGCCGCGAACGCTGCGCAACCCTTCCAGATCGTCGAGTTCGCTCCATCCGATGGTCATGCCGGATCCCAATCGGGGCACCAGTACGCGGCATTGCGCGTCAAGCAACGCCTGCAGCAGCGGGGCCATCGCAATTTCGCT
Organism: Bifidobacterium sp. MSTE12; assembly: GCF_000513015.1. NCBI lineage: Bacteria > Bacillati > Actinomycetota > Actinomycetes > Bifidobacteriales > Bifidobacteriaceae > Bifidobacterium > Bifidobacterium sp. MSTE12. The sequence goes on from NZ_AZYA01000007.1 coordinate 90,308, forward strand.
ACCCATGGAAACGAAGGCGGCCACCGTGGCGAAAGGGTGAATCAGACCTTCGTCACAGGCATGCAGGGCTATGCGCCGGCCGGCCTCGAGGCGTTCCTCGGGTGTGGTGCGTTTGCGTGCGGCGGTGGCCTGATGGCGCATGGCCTGTTTCATGGAGCGCAGTCGTTCGGCTGCCTCCGGGGGCTCGGTCGCTTCGGTCGTGTCCATATCGCCTGTTGTATCACGACATGTTGTATGGAACGTGACGGCGGGGCGGTGGGTGGCACAATAGGTGCGTGACCGTTTTCCAAGCATTCCGCGACATGATATGTCCCATACGGGCCAATGCCATCGCCGTGCCGCAGTTCATACAGTCGCAGGCACTGCAGGTACCGATCCGGCTGCGTCCGCTTACTGCGGATGATGACGACGAATGGAATGAGGTGCGCTGGCGCAACGATGCCTGGTTGCGTCCGTGGGAGTCGGGCGATCCGTTGCACGGCCAGTCGATGTCGTTCGATATGTGGATACGGCGGTTGCGCAGTAACAAGCGTGACGGCACCGGGGTGGTGTTCGTCATGGAACATCAGCGGCGCATCGTCGGCCAGATTTCGCTCGGAGCGATTTGCTACGGCGCGATGCGTACCGGCGTAGTCGGGTATTGGGTGGATGAACGTTGCGCTGGGCGTGGATTCGCGCCGATGGCAGTGACGTTGTTGGCGGATTGGGCCATGTTCGACCCCGACGGGCCGCACCTGCATCGGCTGGAAATTGCACTGCTGCCCGAAAACGCCCGTTCCAGACGTGTCGCCGTCAAGGTAGGGGCGCATTTCGAGGGGGTGCGCCGCGCCTACATGTATGTCAATGGGCGGTGGCGCGATCATGAGACCTACGCCATGACATCCGAGGACGCCCCCAACGGTTTCACGGCTAGGCTGATGACTGCGTAGGCCCGACACGCCCGAAACGGATGTGGCCAGATTGTCAGAAAGTCACCTATTCTTGTGACCTATGGGTTATGAGTCGTTAAGCACGGTGGTCGTGCTTGCGATTGTCGTGATTCTCATGGTTGGATGGCTGCCCCGACGGACGGTCAAAGGCATGAAGCGAGTGATCGAACATCGCGAAGACCGGTTTTCGCCGTCGTTGCATCTTGTGGATGCCGATAGCGGGACGAGGTTCTCCGACGTGAGCACGCCGCAGGCGAAAGGGGCTATAATGCAGTCTTCCGAGGCTCAGGGGGGCAGGATGTCCGAAGAGCATATCGCCCAAGTGCGCACCCTTCGCCGAGCTGCGATCCGGCGACGTCGAATCATCGTCGTTGCGCTGGCCGTGACGACGATTGCGGTGATCGTCGCAGCGGTTGCGTTGCATTTCAGCGCATGGTTCGCGCTTATTCCGGCGGTCATGCTGGTTGCGGTGATGGCCCTTGGCGTGCGTGCCGCCAAGCAGGCGAGGGATTGGGAGCAGAAAGTCGCCCGATATCGTTCCCGGATGAGGAAGCAGGCCGCCGCCGAACGTGAGCGTGCGCGTGCCGAGCAGGCGGAACGTAGGAGACTGCATGATGCGGAACTGGCCGAAGCGCGCAGGATTGCCGAAACGCAGGTTCCGACCGATGTGATGCCGGAAGGGGAGATTCGCCAGGCCGTCGAACGCGGCAAGGCGGACCGTGATCGTGCGTTGAACAAGCGCAAGCAGGAGGCCGCGGCGAAGGCCGAGGTTGCGCCGGAAGCCACTCCGGACCGGCGGAACGCCGGTCTGTCCATTCATGACGAACGTGACAAGCAGCAGGATATGGCTGAACATGCCGAGGACAAGCCGGTTTCCAAGGAGATTTCCGTACCGGACCAATCCTCACAGGATTTGATTTCGTTCTCGCTGGGAGCTCCGCGCAACGGTGTGGAAGTCAGGCAGGCCGTGCCGGAAAGCATGGAAATCAAGTCCACCAGGCAGGTCGCCAAGGCCATACCGCCGGTCAGGCCGGTTGAGCAGGCCGAACCCGTCGAACCGTTGATCGCGCCTTCCGATGCCATGAGCGACATGGATGAAGATGAGAGCGGGGCGCGTGTCGAGGCTGGCGTGCAGCTCAACGAGGTCAGTGTCAAGGACTTTCATGATACGGAGGTCAGTGCCGAGGTGACGGCTCCCGATGCCACCTCCGATTCGCTTGGCACCGGTTTGGAAGCCATTCTGGCCCGTCGTGGCGCGTGAGGCGCATAAACGTGTCGAAGCCTGAAACCGCATGGTTTCAGGCTTTTTCATAGGGTTTCTCTCTCAGCATTAGCACTCGAGTTGGCAGAGTGCTAATAATCGCGCTAGAGTATATCCCAGCGCGAAAAGGACGACGCCGTAAGTGATCGTCAGCCTCTTGCTAGCGGGTCCCGGCGCGGTAAGTATCGATTTCTCTTAAGAAAGAGGAGGTCCACAGTGTCGATCTCACTCACACCGTTGGAAGACAAGATCATCGTCAAGCAGGCGGAAGCCGAGACCCAGACCGCTTCCGGTCTGTTCATCCCGGACAACGCCAAGGAGAAGCCGCAGCAGGGCGAAGTCCTGGCCGTCGGCCCGGGCCGTCGTAACGACGCCGGCGAGCGCATTCCGGTCGACGTCAAGGTCGGCGACAAGGTGCTGTATTCCAAGTACGGTGGCACCGAAGTGCACTATCAGGGTGAGGATTACCTCATCGTGGCCGCCCGCGATATTCTGGCCATCCTCGGCTGAGCGTAGCGTAGCGCCGTTTGTTCATGACGAAGCCCCGTTCCTGTGTGGGAACGGGGCTTCGCTCGTTTTGTGGCTTCTGTGTTGCGGTTTCCCGATCGGGAATCGCTATTCCATCAATCCGGCTTCCGTGAGTGCGTGGTCGATGTCTCGGATCAGATCGTCGGTGTCTTCGAGTCCGACTGCAAGGCGGAAGAAGCCCTGATGGAACTCCTGCGGGTACAGGTATTGGCGTTCGTCGTCTTCTCCGAGGAACACGATCAGGCTCTCGTCATGTCCGAGCGAGACCGCCGAGGTGATGACGTTGAGCTTGGAGACGAACCGGTTGTGGCCTTCGTGGTCCGTATTGAGCCCGAAGGCGAGTACGCCGCCGTATCCGGCCGCCGGGTGGGCCTTCTGGCTGGTTGCCACGGTGTGTCCCGGGTGTGATTCGAGTCCCGGATAGCTGACGAACCGTCCCGCGTCGATCCGTTCGAGATGTTCGGCGATGGCCTGTGCCGAGGCGTTGTGCTGCTTCATGCGCAGCGGGAGCGTTACCGTGCCTCGGTTGATCAGCCATGCGTTGAACGGGCTGATGATGCCGCCGTAGTTGACCTGGGCGGTGAAGCGGATTTCGTCGGTTCGGGCCTTGGTGGTGGCTATCATGCCGCCGAGGGCGTCTCCATGGCCGTTGATGTATTTGGTGAGGCTCTCCACCACGATGTCCGCGCCGAGTTCCAGCGGGCGTACGTTGTACGGCGAATTGAAGGTGTTGTCCACGCTGACGAGGATGTCATGGCCAAGCCGTTCCTGCGCCTCGCGGGCGATTGACGTCACGCTCGCTATGTCGGTGACCTTCAGGGTCGGGTTGGCTGGCGTCTCCAGATGAATCAGCTTGGTGTTCGGCTTGATGGCGTTGAGTACGTTGGCCGGGTCGGAGGTGTCGACGATGGAGGTTTCGATGCCGTACTTCTCGGGCAGAATCTGGTTGAGGAGCCGGTATGCGGCGATGTATGTCGTGTCGGAGAAGATCGCATGGTCGCCCCGGTTGAGGAAGGTGGTGAAGGTGGCGGCGAGTGCGGCCACGCCTGAGGCGAGCACGACGGCGTCCTCGGCTCCTTCGAGATTGGCGAGTTTCGCCTCGAGATAACGCTGGTTCGGGTGTCCGTTGCGCGTATAGAGGTTCACGTCCGAGCTTGACCAGTTGATGTCGCTCGGGTCATAGGGCAGTGCGTAGGCGTTGGCCAGGGTGATCGGCCGTCGGATCGCTCCGGTCTCCTTGTCCACGCCGTTGCCGAGGTGGATGGATTTGGTGCCGAAGCCGAGCGGCTGGTCGTCGAATGATTGTCCGTGGTGTACGAGTTCTGAAGTCATGGGAAAAGTCTTGCAGAGGCTCGTTTCGTTTTGGAGACGAACGTGTTACGTAAAAAGCGCGGGATTCCAACGATTATGAGGGGTCCGGCCATGTGCGACACGCCGTATTTGCGTTTATCGGAGGGGTCGTGGCATACTAAACGGGTTGCCGGTTGGGGTTCAAACCAAACAGGCAGCACGGCGGATTTCCCAAGCGGTCAAAGGGAACTGACTGTAAATCAGTCGCCTCGTGCTTCAGTGGTTCGAATCCACTATCCGCCACGCCTCGATAGCTCAGTGGTAGAGCACTTCCTTGGTAAGGAAGAGGTCGTGAGTCCGATTCTCACTCGAGGCTCTCATGGCGGGATAGCTCAGCTGGCTAGAGCGTACGACTCATAATCGTAAGGTCAAGAGTTCGAGTCTCTTTCTCGCTACAAAGGCCGACGGCATGTCGGTATAGCAACGAACCACAAGAGGTGAACTAGATGGCAAGCAAGAGCGCCGACATTCGTCCGGGCATCACGCTGGCATGCACCGAGTGCAAGGAGCGTAACTACATCACGACGAAGAACCGCCGTAACACGCCGGATCGTCTTGAGCTCAAGAAGTTCTGCTCCCGCTGCGGCAAGCAGACCGTGCATCGCGAGACCCGCTGAGCGAGTTCAACACTTTCAAACCCGACCATTTCGGTCGGGTTTTTGTTATTCTGGAGCACTATGACAAGTTTTGCAGATCTCACCACCATCGGCGTTGGCGGGCCCATCGCCATCTTCCTTGAACCCACTTCGCGTGTCGGCGTCATCGAAGCTGTTGAAGATGCGGATGCCAAGGGACTGCCGTTATGCGTAATCGGCGGCGGCTCCAACATGCTGGTGGCCGACACGCCGTTCAACGGTGTGGTCGTTCGCGACGCACGCCGCAGCATCAACGTGCTTGACGAGGCCGCTCCGGTGGAGAACGGCGAGAGAATCGTACACGTCAATGCCGAAGCCGGCTGCAACTGGGACGATTTCGTGGATTTCTGCGTCGAACTCGGTCTGGAAGGCGTGGAGGGACTGTCCGGAATCCCTGGAACCGTTGGCGCATCGGTGGTGCAGAACATCGGAGCCTATGGCCAGGAGGTCGGTTCCAGCGTGCGCAGCGTGGAGGTCTGGGACCGCAAGGAGAAACGCACCTGCGACCTCACCGCCGAAGATCTGCGCTTCGGCTACCGCATGAGTGCACTTAAGGCCAGCATGTATGCAGCTCCGGCTACGCCGGCCGACGAATTCTTCCCGACCCCCCGATATGTGGTGCTTTCCGTCACCTTCGCCCTGCACCATAGCGATACCGGAGTGGTCGGCTATGGTCAGCTCGCCAAGGCGCTTGGCGTCGAGGTCGGTGATCGTATGAATACCAAGGATATCCGCAACGCCGTGCTTGCGGTGCGTGCCGCCAAGGGCATGCTGGAGGATTCCCACCGCTACCTTGCCGAACCCATGCGCGGTACCAAGAAGGCCGGGCTGGTCGCCATCGCGCATGACGCGCAACGTACCCAGGCCGGCAATGACGAGCCGGATTTCAATCGCCATAGCTGCGGCAGTTTCTTCATGAACCCGATTCTGACGATCGAGCAGGCGGCCGCCCTTCCCGAAGATGCGCCTCGTTTCGACGCGACCCTGCCGGACGGCGAGCCGGGCGTCAAGACCTCCGCCGCATGGCTCATCGATCACGCCGGATTCCACAAGGGCTTCAAAACCGCCGCGACCGCGACCGCTGGCCTGTCCACGTTGCACACGCTGGCGCTGACCAATCGGGGTGGCGCCAGCGCGGCCGACATCGCCGACCTCGCCAAAACCGTGCAGGATGGCGTCGAAGCGGCTTACGGCATCCGCTTGGTACCCGAACCGGTCGTCATCGGCATGGATCTCAAGTGACGCCAATGTGACGGTATCGTTCTATACTTGCCCCTTGTCGAGAGCGGCCGGAATGACCGGCCGTATGGAGGAAGGGGATTGCGGTGAACGTATTCCGTAAGAAATCCGTCGAGCAAACCATTGCGGAAACAGGCGAGTCGGGGCGTTCCCTCAAACGTGACCTCACTTGGTGGGATCTGGCCATCATGGGCGTGGCCGTGGCCGTCGGAGCGGGCATCTTCTCCATCGGAGCCCAGGCTGCGGCTTTCCACGCCGGACCGGCCGTGATCATCAGCTTCCTGATCGCGGGCATCGTGTGCGGTGCGGCCGTAATGTGCTACGCCGAATTCGCATCGATGATTCCGGTGGCAGGTTCCGCCTACACCTTCACCTATACCACGGTGGGTGAGATCATCGCGTGGGTGATCGGTTGGGATCTGATTCTGGAAATGCTCATGGCGGGCTCCGTCGTCTCCAAATACTGGGGCGTGTACCTGAATGACTTCTTCCGGTTGATCGGCTGGAACATCAATACCAACATCGCCATCGGATCGTTCAACTTCGACGTGGCGCCGCTGATCATCGTAGCCTTCTTCACCGCGCTGCTCGTGCTCGGCACCAAGATCGGCGCCCGCGTGGATGGGGCGCTGACCGTGCTGAAGATCGCCATCGTACTGTTTGTGGTGGTCGTCGGATTCTTCTATATCAAGGCCGACAACTTCACTCCGTTCATCCCGCCGAGCGAGCCAGCCGCATCCTCTGATTCCGGCGTGAGCGCCGTGATGAACCAGCCGTTGTGGCAGTGGGCCACCGGCATGACCCCGAGCATCTATGGCGTGGCCGGCATCATTTCCGGCGCGGCGCTCGTGTTCTTCGCCTTCCTCGGTTTCGACGTGGTCGCCACCACGTCCGAAGAGGCCATTAACCCGAAACGAAACGTACCGTTGGGCATCGGCGTGGGCATGGGCCTGATCATCGTGCTGTACACGCTCGTCGCCATCGTCACCACAGGCATGGTCTCCTATAAGGATCTCGCCAAGCAGGCGAGTCCGTCGCTGGCCACCGCCTTCGAAATGGTCGGTGCCAACTGGGCCGCCAAAATCATCAGCTTCGGCATCGTGATCGGTCTGGCCACCGTGGTGATGGTGCTGCTGCTGGGGCTTACGCGCGTGGTGTTCGCCATGAGCCGTGACGGCTTGCTGCCGCGTGGATTGAGCCATACCGGCAAGCATGGCACTCCGGTCCGTCTGCAGGTCATCGTGGGCGTGGTCATGGCACTGATCGCCGCATGCTCCGACGTCGACGTGCTTGCCGACATGGTGAATATCGGCACGTTGTCGGCGTTTACGCTGGTCGCGATTTCCGTTCCGATCATGCGCAGAAAGCGTCCCGATCTGAAACGTACGTTCAGGATGCCCGGCAATCCGTGGATTCCGATTCTCATTGCACTCGCCAATGTGTGGCTGATGCTCAACCTGAGTGTGCTCACCTGGATCCGTTTCGTGGTATGGCTTCTGGTCGGTTTCGCCATCTATTTCGGCTACGGCTACCGTCATGCCTGTCTCGGCACCGGCGAATTGGATGTTGCCCGAGAGCAAGAGTAGTCTGGAACAGTCAAGTTTGTAAGGAGGTAACCATGCCGTACGTGATCGCTCAGCCTTGCGTCGATGTCAAAGACAAGGCATGTGTGGATGAATGCCCGGTTGATTGCATCTATGAGGGTTCCCGCTCCCTGTACATCAATCCGAATGAGTGCGTGGATTGCGGCGCATGCGAGCCGGTGTGCCCGACCGAGGCCATTTTCTATGAGGATGATCTGCCCGACGAGTGGGCTTGGTACAAGGATGCCGCCGTCAGCTTCTTCGCCGAGGTCGGCGATCTGGGCGGCGCTTCCGCAGCGGGTCCGATCGGTAAGGATCCCGAACAGGTGGCGGCACTGCCCCCTCAGAATCAGTGAGACTTTCCGTCTCCATTTGCTTTGTCGAAGGCCGTCACGTCGAGTGGCGGCCTTTCGTCGTATGCTGGAACGAGTATCGCAGCGCACTGACGTAAGGAGTTCCACGGATGGGTTTTCATGAGTTTTCGTCACCGTACGATTGGTCACGGATTGCCTCCTTCAAGCGTACGGCGAAGGCCGCATTCGGTGGCATGGTCGACTTGTCCGTAGGCTCGCCGGTCGACCCGGTGCCGGATTCGGTGCGCAAGGCGCTTGGTGCGGCTTCAAACGATCCGAACGCCTACGGATACCCGGTCACCGCCGGCACCGCCGATCTGCGTTCCGCCATCGCCGAATGGTTCGCGGCGGCGCGCAATGTCGATCTGACGGCGATTGATGCGGACGTGGTGCCGACCGTCGGCTCCAAGGAGGGGGTGGCGCTGATGGCCTCCCTGCTGCACTTGGGTGTGGGTGACGTGGTGGTGCAGCCGAAGGTCTCCTACCCGACTTATGAGATTGGCACCCAGTTGGCCGGTGCCAAAGTGCTCAAGGTCGATGACGTGGCCGATGTGGAATCCTGGAAGGATGTGCCGGGCGTCAAGGCCATATGGGTGAACTCGCCATGCAATCCGACCGGTGCGGTGCTTGCCGCCGAGCAGATGGCCGCAATCGTGGCGGCCGCGCGTGGCATCGGGGCCGTGGTGCTTTCCGACGAATGCTATGCGTTGATGCAGTGGGGAAACGTGGATGTCGAAGCGGATGCGGACACTCTCGCATCCACGCCATGCGCCCTGCGCCCGGATGTGTGCGGCGGCTCCGCGCAAGGCGTGCTTGTGTTGTATTCCTTGAGCAAGCAGTCCAATATGGCCGGCTATCGTACGGCGTTCATTGCCGGTGACAAGTCGTTGATCGTACCGATGACCGCGTATCGCAAGCAGATCGGGCAGATCATTCCCGGACCGGTACAGGCTGCCATGGCCGTGGGACTTCGCGATCTGGAGTCGGTCAAAGCGCAGCGCAAACGGTATGCGAATCGTCTCGGCATATTGGTGAGTGCGTTGCGCGCCTACGGGTACTGCACCGATATGCCCGACGGGGCCTTGTACGTGTGGGTGAAGGCCAAGTCCGGCGACTGTTGGAAAGACATGGAGCAACTTGCCCGGATCGGCATCATCGCGAGTCCCGGCGAATTCTATGGGGCTCCGGAATATTTGCGGTTCTCCGCCACCGCCGGTGACGCCGCCATCGCTGACGCCGCCGAACGTCTGGCCCGCTAGATGCCGAAACTGGCGATGTCGTCGCCGTATTTGCGCCGGACCGCGTCCAGCGCCTGCTCGGCTCCACGCAGGCGTTCGGTTTTCGGCTCCTTCCTGCGGGTGTCGCAATCCTGCGCCGTGTCTTCTTCCTCCAGCAGGTCCTCCAGCGACGGCTGAATGATGGCGGAACCGGCTTCGACCAGTCCGCTGGCGCTCATGCCGGCCAAACGTATCGGACGGGGCAACGAAATCGCATGCGCCGAGCCGGACTCCATGCCCATCATCCGCAACAGCAGGTCGACGCATTGCGGATACAGCACGCTCGCCATATCCGTCGGCCGTTCCATGGTGCGTCCCTTCGTGGTGTAGCTCAAATCCGGAAAGCGCAGCTTCACCATCACCTTGCGTGCCATCAGTCTGCGCCGACGCAACGTGCTCGCCACCTCATCGCAGCAATGCCGCAACATCGAACATACCTGCCGCATATCCTGCGTATCCGTGTCGAACGTACGCTCCGAGCCTATCGACTTTTCCGGTGTGTACGGCGTGACCGGGCGGTCATCCAAACCATGTGACGCCATATACAGCCCGTGCGCGGCAATCGTCGAACCCGTGGCCTCGGCCAAGGTCGTTTCATCCATCCTCGCCACATCGGCAACCGAATTGATGCCCCACGTACGTAGCCGTCGTTCGAGTGATGGCCCGATACCCGGAATGCCACGCAGCGGCATCATCTGCACGAATTCGGCATGCCGGGCCAGGGGAATCATCAGCATGCCGTTCGGTTTGGCGTTCGTCGACGCCATTTTCGCAACCAGTTTGTTCGCCGCGATACCGACGGAACAGGTCACGTGGTAGCGTGCGGCGACCTGTTCGCGAATCCACGCGCCGATTGCGGAAGCGGTGCGCCAGCGTAGCAGTGCGCCGGAAACGTCCATATAGCATTCATCCACCGACACCTGTTCGATCCGATCGGTGATTCGACTGAACACCTCGGTGAAGATACGTCGTGACATCGCGCGGTAATACTGCATGTCGACCGGCAGGAAAATGCCGTTCGGGCACAATTGATGCGCTCGCGAGCTCGCCATGGCCGAATTGATGCCGTATGCGCGCGCCTCATAGCTGGCCGCCGACACCACCGACCGGTTGCCGGTGCCGATGATGACCGGCTTGCCCGCATATTCCGGGTGCCGTGCCACTTCCAGTGAGGCGTAGAAGGCGTCCATGTCGATATGCAGCACCGTACAGCCGGTCTCGTCGTGACCCCAGTTACGTTTGGCCGCTGCGATTCGTGGTGCCGTGCTCATGGTTCCATGATAGGCGATTTCCGCCGCTGATTGAAACAGATGTTCGAATATGGTGTGATCGTCACATCGTGTTGCGTTGCGTGTCGTTGTTTGACCGTTCCGTGAGTACGCTGGTGCCTCGTGAAGAGAGTCATCATGACGGCGCTGAACCGTCTACCGATCGTCGTCATCGCCATTTGCGAAGCAGTGATGATCTATACCGCCACCGGCGTGGCCAAAGTGGCGTTCACCCAATTGGACGCAGTGTACGCCGCATGGTACCGCGTCGGTTTCATGGCCCTGATGCTACTGGCCTGGCGTAAGCCTTGGAAGGCCGACAGGCGCGATTCATTGCCGGGAACCCGCAGGGACTGGACCCTGCTGGCGGGTTTCGGCGCGGCTTTGGTGTTGATGAACACCATGTATTATGTGGCGATCAGCAATATGGATATCGGCATCGCCACCGCCATCGAATTCATCGGACCTCTTGGCGTGGCCGTCATCACCGGGCATAGTTGGCGCGAGCGCGTCGGCATCGGCATTGCGGCCTGTGGCGTGGTGCTGCTGGCCGGCATCTCGCTTGGCGGCGAGAACGGCGGCAGCTTCCTGATCGGCCTGATCGCCATTCTGATCGGCGGTTCCATGTGGGGCTGCTATATCGTGCTCGGAGGCAAAGTCGCGACCAAGGGTCATCCAATCGACATGCTGTGCTGGGGTACCGTGCTTGGTTGGCTGATGCAGTCGGTGTTCCTGGCTCCGGGCGCCATCGCCCATCTGGCCAGGCCCAAGGCCGACGCGACCTGGGTGCACGCCTCGTGGGGCGTTGCGGCGTTGCTGGCATTGCTGTTCCTGGTGTCGCTGTTCGGTTCGTTCCTGCCGTATCTGACCGATCAGGTGGTGATGCGACGCATTCCGTCCGCACGCTATTCCGTGGTGCAGTCCATCAATCCCGCCATGGCCACGTTCATCGCCCTCGCTTTCGGTGAGGTCCCGACATTGGGGGAGTGTGCAGGCATCGCATTGGTGATTGTGGCGGTGATCGTCACGTTCTCCGGAGATGAGAATCCCGCGTAGAGGCCGGGTCGTCAGATGGTCGCGGGCCAATTTTTCGTGCCGATGTGGCGTCAGTGTGCGTCTCGTGTCGTGCGAAATCACGCCAACGGCTTACGATTTTTCCGGTTTCTGGTGTTTTGCCTCCAGATAGATGCTATAGTTACATGCTGTTGCGTCGTGACAACGTCACAGTCGCAACAGTGGAGTCATGCCTGAGTGGCCGATAGGGGCACCCTGCTAAGGTGTTAGTCGTGTTTAGCGGCTCGAGGGTTCGAATCCCTCTGACTCCGCCCTGAGGGTTTTCGGAGCAATCCGGAAGCCCTTTTTTCATGCCAAAACGGCGGAATATCAACGTTTTCAAGCTATGGAACGCAAGTGGTGACCGTCCGTCGCATTCCACCGAAGTCAACGTTTCAGGTATCTCAACACCGCGGTTCGCCGCGCTTTTCGATATTCTTGAACAAGAGAGAATATCGAAGAAGAAGGGTACGGCCATGCGTATCAGAAAAGATGCCTTGCATGCATCCAATCCGGAATTGCTGACAGCCGGCAGGCGCAGGATCGCAATGGTTGCGGCAATCATCATCATCGCCGTGCTGGCGGTCGGAGGGTGGTTCGTAGTACAGCAGGTGCGCTCGCAGGAGACGACTCATGTGGCGGATCCGGCAACGACGTCCACACGGCAATCGCAGGCAAAGGCGACGGCGAAGCAGACCGAGGCGACGGAACATCACGGCAACTCCCCGGATTGCCCGGATACGGACTGCATCGCCATGCTCGTCAACGGCGACCTGCTGTTCCATGAGGGGCTGTGGAATAATTTTGCGAGTGCCAACACCGCGGCCACCGATGGCACGGCCTTCGATTTCACCAGCCTGTTTGAGCCGATGCGTAAATATATCGATGCCTCCGACATCGCGGTGTGCGAGTTTGAGACCCCGATCGCCCAACGCGGCGGTCCGTATACCGGCTATCCGGTGTTCAACATTCCGCCGGAGGTCGCCGATGCCGCCAAGAACGTCGGCTATCGTGCCTGCACGCATGCGTCGAACCATTCATGGGACCAGGGTGCTGATGGCATCTCGCGCCTGTGGGACACCTTGGAGGCCGACGGCATCGCGCAGACCGGCTCTTACAAGACCGAAGAGGATTCCACCAAGCCGCTCGTCATCGACTCGCCGACCGGTGGCGGCAAACTCGGCCTGATCTCGGGAACGGTGTCGTTGAATGCGCAGACTCCTGATTTCGATTGGCGTGTCGATCGGTTGCGTGAGGCGAGCGATCCCAATCATCAGGCCGATATCGACAAAGCCGTGGCCAAGGCGAAGGCCGCGCGCGAACAGGGAGCCGACGTGGTGGCCATCGCCATGCACTCGGTGCAGGAGTATCTGGACTATGCCGATTCGTGGCAACAGTCCGAAGCGCATGAACTGGCCGATACCGGTGCATTCGACGTGATCTACGGCGCCGGATGCCACTGCGCACAGCCCATCGAGAACTACAACGGCACCTGGATTATCTACGGCCTGGGCAATGCGGTGACCGTGACCTCCTACATTCCCGGCAACGAGGTCAACAATCAGGGTGTGACCGCCCGCGTGCAGTTCGCCGGCAAGAAAGGCGTGGCCGGTTCCTGGCGCGTCAGCCGCATCGACTGGATTCCGACCGCCAACATGCGGCAGGGGCAGTACCAGTGGTGCTCGCTCGCCAGCGACCATCCCGACGGCACATGCTGGAACGACGCCGAGGATGCGAACCAACGGCAACGCATATGGAACGTCATCTACTCCATGGGAGCCGACCAGAACGTTGTACGGGAATGGAACATCACCACGGAGCAGACGACTTCTTCCGGGAAATAGCATTGTGACAGAATATGCCACGTAATCGTAACGTCGTCATCGTAATGTCGCCGTAAGTTGCGTGGAAAGGAACCATATATGGTCGAAATCGTTGAGACCCAGCCGGAACGCACCGATCTGCCGCTGGTCGTCATGCCGGTGGTCGTTGCATCCATGATCGAACCGTTCAAGCGGTGTTTCGGACTGCTGGAAAATGTTGCACGAGTGCGCATGTATGAGGATTTCACATTGGATGAGGACACCATCGTGGCCCGTTGCGACGGAGCCGACGCCGTTATGGTGATCGGCTTCCACTGCACCGACTCGATTCTCGAACGCACCCATGCCAAGTGCTACGCGTTTGGCGGCACTGGCGTGGCCAGCTACATCAATCTTGAGAAGGCCAAGGCGCAAGGCATCCGTGTCTGCAATGTGGTGCATTACGGCGACCATGCCGTCGCCGAACACACCATGGCATTGCTGATGGAGCTCACACGTCATGTCGGACAGCTTGACCGCGAGGTCAAGGCGGGCGACTGGGCCGGCAACGACGGCTACGAACTGTTCGGCAAGAAGCTCGGCATCATCGGCCTCGGCGGCATCGGCCAGACTGTGGCCCGTATCGCAAACGCCTACGGCATGAAGGTCTCCGCATGGAACTCGCATGTGCCCGAACAGGTGCTTACCGACTGCAACGTCACTCCGGTCGACGACATGAACGAGCTGATCGCCGGCAGCGACGTCGTGTCCATCCACATGCCGCTGCTCGACTCCACGCGCGGCATCATCACCGCCGAAAACCTCGAGGCGTTAAGGCCCGGCACCTTGTTCGTCAACACGGCACGCGCCGAAATCCTCGAACCCGGAGCACTGCTCAAGCGTCTGGAACGTGGCGATATTCCCGCCGCACTCGACGTATTCGAGCATGAGCCGCTCGGCGCCGATGACCCGCTGTGCCGGATTCCCGGCATCGTGCTCACCCCGCACACCGCATGGCGTACCGATGGCGCATACGTCGGCATCACCGAGCAGGTCGTGCAGTCCGTCGCCGCATTCTTCAGGGGCGAGGATTTCAACGTCGTCGTCTGATCGTCAGGTCGGCTGAATCGGGTAGGTTGAAGGCATGCAGACCATACTTGATTCCGCCGATCGGCCGGCGCATGACGCGTTCGTCGAAAAGAAGTCGGAATTCATCGGTGACGCCTGTCATATCGATTCGTTGGATGATGCGCTCGCCTTCGTCGCGATGATTCGTGAGAAGCATCCGAAGGCCCGTCATGTTGCCTATGCCGCGGTCTGCGGCGGTTCCGACGGTCGTCTTGCGGAACGGATGAGTGATGACGGTGAGCCGTCCGGCACCGCAGGCAAGCCGATTCTCGATGTGCTGCGCGCCAATGAGATGACCGACTGCGTGGTTGCCGTCACTCGCTATTTCGGCGGAATCCTGCTCGGCTCGGGCGGGCTTATCCGAGCCTATTCGACCGGCGCGTCCATTGCGGTGAAAGCGGCGAGCAAGGCGAGGATCGTACCGTGCGGGGAATACCGGATAGTGCTGGATTACCCGCAGCTCGGCAGCTTCCAGAATCTGCTGGCGTCAGTGCAGGGCGAGCAGGTCGACGCGCAGTATACGGATCGCATCGCAATGCGTGTGATCGTACCGCAGGAGCATGCCGCGACCTTTGAATCCCGCATGATTGAGACGTTCAACGCGGCCGTCACGCCGGAATTGGTCGGTACGACCAACCGTCCGGTCAAGCTGTGAGCTTTCGATTACGGTATGGCGTAAGGTGAAGACTATGACTGATGCCGAGAACATCGAACATGCCGAGCATGCCGGAAACGACACCGCCGAACGGGCGGATGTGCAGGCGGTTCCCACCGATTTCGAACCGTTGACCGCCACGTATGAGCGTCTTCGCCACTCCACCGATGCCGCCGAGCTGAGCGAATTCGCCCGACGTCCGTTGCCGGACCGTGCTGAACAGGCCGCATTCTCGCGTGCCACCGCACTGCTGGAGGCCGTGGCCGGCAATCCGCATACTCCGTTGGAGGATCGCATCTTCCTGGCCGAAACCATGCCGTTCCCGAACATTCTGGTCAAACTGTCCACCGACGCATCCGTTGAGGTGCGCAAGGCCGTGGCGGGCAACGCCGATGACAAGAACTGGCTGGTAGGCCGCCTCACCAAGGACGAATCCGCGGAGGTGAGGGACATCGCCCTGCGGAACAAGCGCACATCTTGGAAGATGCGCCTTGAAGGGGCGCAGGATCCGAACATGGATACGCAAACCCTTGACTTTCTCGGCGCGCTCGGCACCGAACTCGAGCCGAAAGCCCCTGCGGTATTGGCTTCCATGGTGCGTAGGGCAGTGGCGCTCAACCCGAACACGTCTCCGGCGATGCTCGCCAAGCTTGCCGAAGATCCCTCCGGAGAGGTGGTCCGGGCCGCGCAATCGCGTCGTGCATGACGAATCGTATTGAATACGTTGTCATTTCGTGAGGAAAGTACGCGTGGCGCACGTTGAAAGGTTCTAGACTGTTGCTTATGACAGAACAGACCGAAAACGCAACGCGTCTCGCCCGGCCGCTCATTCGTCTGGCCAAGTTGGTCGGCGTCGCCACCAGCTATGTGGGCATGAGCCATGATTACCATGAAATCGAAGACGATGTTCTGGTGGCGGTGCTCAAGGCGCTTGGTATCGACGCTTCCAACGATGGGGCGATCGAACAGTCCATGGAATCCATTCTTCGCGACCGCCGTTCACGGCTGGTGGCACCCACGGTGCTGCACACGGTGGGCAAGCCGAGCAAGGTGCTGGTCAACGTCGGCGTCCTCGAGGCGCCGCAGGCCAGCATCACGTTGGAGGATGGCAGTGAATTCGCGGGGAAGATCGCCTATGGTGCCGGTGACGGCTCCATCCATGAGATTGACGACACGTTCGTCTCCACTTCTTCGGTGATATTGCCGGAGGGCCTACCGGCCGGATACCATACCCTGCATGTACGGGTGGGGGAGCGCACCCAGGATGCAACCGTTATCAGCGCTCCGGAAAAGATCGAACTGCTCGATGACATGAAGGAAGGCTCCCTGTGGGGTTGGATGAGTCAGCTGTACTCCATCCGTTCCAACGGCTCTTGGGGCGTGGGCGACTATGAGGATCTCAAGACCCTGTTGGTCGAATCCAAGAGAAGGACCGGTGCCGACTTCATGCTCATCAATCCGATGCATGCCGCCGAACCGGTGCCGCCGTTGACGCCGTCGCCGTACCTGCCGATCTCCCGTCGCTTCATCAACTTCAGCTACATTCGCCCCGAATCCGTGCCGGAATATGCCACGCTGAACCCTGATGGCAAGAAGCAGGTCGACGAGTTGCATGCGCGTGTCGAACCGCTCAACGGCGATGCGCAGGTCATCGACCGCGACGCCATGTGGCGGGCCAAGATGCACGCGTTGTGGATCATCTTCACATCCGGACGTACCGCCGAACGTCAGGCGCAGTTCAAGGAATACCTGGCCGGTTGCGGCGACGAGCTCGAATCCTATGCCACGTGGTGCCTGTGCTACGACAAATGGGGCGCGCCCAATGGCAGGCCCGACAATTGGGAGCGTATGTTCAACCGCGATTCCGTCGAGATTCGGGAATTGCGCGACCGGTTCCCCGATACGCTCGAGTTCTACCGCTGGCTCGAATGGGTGGCCACCGAGCAGCTTCATGCGGCGCAGCAGGCCGCACGCGAGGCCGGCATGAAGATCGGCATCGTCGCCGACATGGCCGTGGGCGTGCATCCGTCCGGCTCCGACGTGTGGTGGAATCCGGAACGTTTCGCCAAGGGTGCCACGGTCGGCGCCCCGCCGGACATGTTCAACCAGCAGGGCCAGGATTGGAGCCAGCCGCCATTGAACCCGATCGCTCTGGAGCGGACCGGCTACAAAGTGTACCGGGACATGGTGCATGGCATGTTCGCCAATGCCGGTGCCGTGCGCATCGACCATATTCTCGGTCTGTTCCGTTTGTGGTGGATTCCGGAAGGCAAGAAGGCCACCGACGGCACCTACGTGTACTACGATTCCGACGTCATGCTTGGCGTATTGGCGCTTGAGGCTTCGCGCGCCGGTGGCGTGGTGGTAGGCGAGGACCTCGGCGTGGTGCCGCCGTATGTGTCCAAGTCGCTGTCCGCACATGGCATTCTTGGCTGTGCCGTGGAATGGTTCGAGCAGTTCGATGGCGAGTTCCGTGCGCCGCATGATTGGCGCCCGTATGCATTGGCCTCCGTCAACACGCACGACATGCCGCCGGCGGCCGGCTATCTCGAATACGGCCACGTCAAGCTACGTGAGCAGCTGGGCCTGCTGTCCGGGCCGGTGGAGGAATTCCAGGCCTCCGCGACCGCCGAGCACAACGCCATGCTGAACATGCTCGTCGAGGAGGGGTATCTCGACAAGGCGACCCTGCGGGATGAGCTCGCCAACGAAAACGAGATCGTCGATGCGCTGTACCGCGGGCTCAAGGGCTCGCCATGCAAGCTCATGGCCGCCTCCATCGTCGACGCGGTCGGCGAAAAGCGTACGCAGAACCAGCCGGGCACGAACAACGAGTATCCGAACTGGCGTATCCCGTTGGCTGACGGCAAGGGCAATCTCGTGCCCTTGGAAGAGTTGTTCGACCAACCGCGTCTTCAGGAGATTGCCGCCATCATGCGCGGCTGATTCCGGACGGGTCGGGCATGGGGTGTCCGCCGGTGCGATGCCGGTGGGCACCCCTTGCATTTCGTGTTGCCGAATGTCAAGGCTGGCGATACACTAGTAGATTGTTGTGTTTCCCTACGGGGTCCTTCAAAGCGCTTTTCCCACTCGCCATCGAGGACTTTCAGGGAGCCCACGGATAATGAGACCCGAAAACGGCACCATTGCAACGCCTAACCAACGTTCGGCGCGGTCGGAGGGTCCGGAACACAATATATAGAAAAGGTACATCGTGAAAACTTTCACTCCGAAGCCAGCTGATCTGACTCACGACTGGTACATCATCGACGCCACCGACGTGGTGCTCGGCCGTCTTTCCTCCCAGGCAGCCATCCTGCTGCGTGGCAAGAACAAGCCGACCTACGCTCCGCACGCCGATTCCGGTAACCACGTGATCATCATCAATGCCGACAAGATCGCTCTGACCGGCAACAAGATGGGCAAGGAACTGTACAAGCACTCCGGTCGTCCGGGTGGTCTGCGTCGCGATAGCTACGCCGAACTTCTGGAAAAGGATCCTGAGCGCATCATCCGTTCCGCTATCAAGGGCATGCTGCCGAAGAACCGTCTGGCCAAGGTGCAGCTGGGTCGCCTGCGCATCTTCCGTGGTGCCGAGCATCCGCACACCGCACAGCAGCCGCAGGTTTTCGAGATCGCTCAGGTCTCGCAGCAGGCTAAGTGAACCGAAGGGAGATAAGAAACATGGCTGAAAACACCAACAACTCCGCGGTTCTCGAGACCGAAGAGGAGCTCACCTCGTACACCACCGAAACCAACGCTGGCGCTGGCACCGGCACTTCCGCCATCGCTCTGGGCTACGGCACCGGTCGTCGCAAGGAAGCCGTCGCTCGCGTTCGTCTGGTTCCGGGCACCGGCAAGTGGACCATCAACGGTCGCACCCTGGAAGAGTACTTCCCGGCCAAGCTGCTGCAGCGTGAGGTCAACTCCCCGATCGTTCTGCTCAAGCTCGAAGGCAAGTTCGACGCTATCGTCCTCGTTGATGGTGGCGGCACCACCGGTCAGGCCGGTGCAATCCGCCTGGGCGTTGCCCGCGCGCTGAACGCCATCGATCGTGATGCGAACCGCGCCACCCTGAAGAAGGCTGGCTTCCTGACCCGCGACGCCCGCGTCGTGGAACGCAAGAAGGCCGGTCTGCACAAGGCTCGTCGCGCTCCGCAGTTCTCGAAGCGCTAAAGCTTTACGGCTTGTACGAAGCCCCTCGAAGGATTCGTTCCTTCGAGGGGCTTCCTCGTTATGAGTGCGGTCAGTCGGCGGATATCTGCCGCATCACGCTGATGCTCAACGCCGGAATCGTCCATAGGGTCGGATCATCAGCGCCTTCGGCATCATAGATGTCTTCGGGTACGGCTCCGTCGTTCACGTCGGCATGCCAGTACATCATGTTCAGACGATGCAGATGATCGCTGAAACGACCCGCCGGCTTGTTTTCCGATTCCTCATTCAGTTCGGCCACACGATCCACCGACGTACCTTGGCCGGGGTATTCTCCTGAAACTTCGGCGGAGGACCACACCATCTCCCACTCCTTGTCGGCCGGCAGATGGAAACGGGAGATTTCGTCGGAACCGTTGATCAGAATCATCAGGCCCGATCCATCGGGAGAGAGCAGCTGCATGGCAAAGGTGCGTACCGCTGGATTCGTCCAATCGGCGTCATGTGGGGCATGGCCGCTCGGCAGGAACCAGTGCACACGATCGGAACGCTTGAGCAGTCCGATTTTGCTCAATCTGGTGAAGAAATCCTCATGATCATACAGATCGCGGGATTTGCGCAACGCAATCAGACGCGACACCAGATCGAACTGCTTGAGTTCCGGCGTCTGCTCGGTGCTGTACAACCAGTCCCAATCCAGCCATGTGGTCGGATTGTCTTGCATGTAGGCATTGTTATTGCCGTTCTGCGAATTGCCGAATTCGTCTCCGGAGAGCAACATCGGCGTGCCCAACGACAGGAGCAGCATGCCGAGCATGTTCGCCATGGCCCGTTCGCGCTGCTGAATGATGATGGGGTCGTCGCTGGGACCCTCATAACCGAAATTGACCGAATGATTGTCGTTCGTACCGTCGCGGTTGTCTTCGCCGTTGCGCTCATTGTGCTTGTGGCGGTAGCGCGTAAGATCGGCCATGGTAAAACCGTCATGGCAGGCCACGTAATTCACGGATGCGGTCGAGCCACGTCCGGGATCGGTGGCGAATAGGTCGGCCGAACCGCACAGACGAGTGGCCATCTCCTGCATGGTCACCACGCCGGATTCGCCGCCTCGATTACGTTCCACATCGGTCAGCCAGAACTTGCGTGTGGTATCGCGGAACCGGTCGTTCCATTCGGCGAACGGAATGCCGAACTGGCCGGTGCGCCAGCCTCCCGGACCGACGTCCCAAGGTTCCATGATCATCTTCAGATTGCCCAGCAGCATGTCGGAGCGCAGGGCGTACAGGAACGGGTGGTAACTGGTGAAATCGCCGTCGAGACGGGCCAACGTGGCCGCCAGGTCGAAGCGGAAGCCGTCGATGCCGATGCGTTTGGCCCAGTAGCGCAGGGAATCCACCGCGAAGGTGACGACATGCGTGTTGGTGAAGTCGAGTGTATTGCCGCATCCGGTGGTGTCGTACAGGCGACTGATCTTCTCCTTGTTGCGCCTGTAGTAGGAGAGGTTGTCGAGACCGCGCCAGCAGATGGTGGGGCCTTCCGGACCGGATTCGCAGGTGTGGTTGTAGACCACGTCCATGATCACTTCGAAGCCCGCTTCGTGCAGTGCGCGCACCATGTCGATGACCTCTTTGCGAACGGCGGCCGCTCCCGCCTCCTGCGCGGCCCTAGTGGCGTACGAAGGCTCCGGGGCGAAGTATCCCAATGTGGAATAGCCCCAATAATTGGTACGGCCGCGTTCCTGCAGGAACAGTTCCGGTTGCTTGGCCTGAATCGGCATCAATTCGATGGAGGTCACGCCCAGATCCTGCAGATAGGAGAGCGTCGAGGGGTGGGCCAGGCCCGCATAGGTGCCGCGTAGCTCTTTCGGCAACCATGGTGCGTTGGCGGTGAAACCCTTGACGTGCAGCTCATAGATGATGGTTTTGCTCCAAGCCACATGCGGATGCGAGGGCTCGCCCTCATGTTTGTTCGCATCGCGATCGTCGATGGCCACGGAAACCGGCATATGGCCCAGTGAGTCAACGGTGCTCATCGGGCCGAACGGCGAACCTTTGACCTTGCCGTTCATGATTTCGCATGCGTAGGCGAATGCACCCGGATTAAGTTTCATCGAGCCATCGATGCCTTTTGCATAAGGGTCGAGCAGCAGCTTGTATGGATTGAAGCTCACGCCGTGGTTCGGGTCCCATGGGCCGTTCACGCGGTAGCCGTAATGCATGCCGTCCCATGCCTTGGGTATGTGCACGTACCATAAGCCGTAATTCGGGCCGTCCATCATGAACAGCGTCTCCCGCAGATTGAGCGAGGGGATGCGTCTGGTACAGATCTTCTGCGATTGCGCCTGTTCGATGAACGAGATGTCCGGCTCGTTGAACAGGCGTACCGCTTCGGCGTAGAAGGCACTGGGTTGGTCGAGGGGTTCAAGCACGCAGAACCACACCTGATCCGCCGTTTCGGAACGGACTACTGCGTCCGCGCCACCATCGTCGGTGAAGTAGAGACCAGGTCGGGTTGCGTAACGATGCAAGGGTGGGTTTCTCATAGACCTATTGTAAGCGACGACAGTCGTCAAACATTTGACGAAAGGGGTATGTCTGTCACATCGTTACGCACCTCGGCGTTCGGACTTGCGTGCTCGGCGGAAAACGGCTGAATGCCGGTGGTATGCATTGGTCGAGGTACTGCGACACACTTTATAAATAACTTTATGAAAAGAAATTTGCAAAACAATTTAAAAAAGCGTATAGTCATGGGCTATCAGGCGGAACAATCTGTCGGACATCACTTTCAAGGTGGAAAGGAACAATCATGAAGGCTCTGGTACTTACCGGCGTCAAGGAATTCGAGATCCAAGATCTGGCCACTCCCGAGATACTGCCGAATGAGGTGCTGATCAACACCGCATATGCGGGTGTGTGCGGTACCGATCACGATCTGTATGCGGGCCGTCCTGGCTCCGCCGCAGCCGTGCCGCCGATCGTGCTGGGGCATGAGAACTCGGGCGTCGTTGCCGCGATCGGTGCTGAGGTCACCAACGTCAAGGTCGGCGATCGGGTGGCCGTCGATCCGAACATCTACTGCGGTCAATGCGAGTACTGCCTTACTCAGCGTCCGGAACTGTGTGACCATCTGAGCGCCGTCGGCGTCACCCGTGACGGTGGTCTGGCCGAGCAGTTCACCGCTCCGGCCACCGTGGTCTATGCGCTGCCCGACAATGTCTCCCTGCGCGACGCCGCCGCCATCGAGCCCGTTTCCTGTGCGGTGCATGGCCTTGATTTGCTCAAGCTTCACCCGTACCAGAAGGCTTTGGTCATCGGTGACGGCTTCATGGGGCAGATTTTCGCTCAGCTGCTGCAGGCCTACGGTGTGCATCGGGTCGACCTGGCGGGCATCTTCGACGAGAAGTTGGAACGCAACAAGTCGCAGTTCGGCGTTACCGAAACCTACAATACGACCCGTGAGCAGATTCCGTCCGAGGCCTATGACGTCATCATCGAGGCCGTTGGACTTCCGGCAACGCAGGCGCAGGCCATCAGTGCCGCGAAGAAGGGAGCCCAGGTGCTGATGTTCGGCGTCGGCCCGCAGGAAGCCCATTTCGAAATGAACACCTATGACATCTACAAGAAGCAGTTGACCATCCAAGGGTCCTTCATTAACCCGTTGACGTTCCGTGACGCCATCTCGCTGGTGTCTTCGGGCAAGATGAACATCGGCGGACTGATCAGCCACGAGCTCGGGCTCGAAGAGGTGCAGGATTTCCTCGATGGCAAGATTTCCGGTGTTTCCAAGGCCGTCGTCGCAATCGGCGACTGACCTCATAAAGGGGTATGGCTCCCGGATGATCGGGCATGGCCGCCGTGTATCCTCTGCTGCGACGGCCATCGCTACCCCACCTACAAGATTGGGGGATACGGCGATGAGGCCGTGGCTCCCCATCCAAACCCTTAATGACGATTCGGACGATTTCCTCAATGTTGCATGGAAATCGAGTAAAGGTGCTCACATGATCGGTATTCTTGAACGACTGGGCGTTCCTCGTTCGTTGATGCTTGGTTTTCTTGCCGTCGCAATCTTTATGACCGGTGATGGTTTCGAACTGACGTTCCTGTCGAAATTCATGGTGGACCAGGGATTCGCCTCATCCCAGGCCTCACTGTTAGTGACTATATATGGCCTGTTCGCGGCGCTCGGTGGATGGTCCGCCGGTGTACTGGCCGAGATGTTCGGTGCGCGCAGGGTCATGCTGTTCGGTGCATGCTGGTGGATCGGCATCCATCTGCTGTTCCTCGGCGTTGCCATCCCCAGCCACGTCTACCTGTTGATTCTCGGTCTGTATGCGTTGCGAGGCATCGGGTACCCGCTGTTCATCTACAGCTTCGTAGTGTTGATGGCGCAATACATCTCCCCGGCCAGGCTGGCTTCGGCCACAGGCTTCTTCTGGACCTGCTTCTCCCTGGGCATCGGCGTGTTCGGTGCCTATCTGCCAAGTTTCATCATGCCGGTTTTCGGCGAATATAAGACCTTCTGGTTCGCATTGCCCTTCTCCGTCGTCGGCACGGTCATGTGCTTCTTCTTCGTGCCGAAGAATAAGATCGTCAAAGGTGAGGGCTTGAGCCGCAAGGAGCAGCTGAAGGAACTGACCGAAGGCGCCACCATCCTTGTCACGAATCGCAAGATCCTCATCTGCGCCATCATCCGCATCATCAACAATCTGCTGCTATACGGCTTCCCGGTCATCATGCCGCTGTACCTGTGCACCGCGCACAACGGTGGCATCAACATCTTCAAAACCGAGGAATGGATGCGCATCTGGGGATTCGTATTCGTGGTCACACTGATCTTCAACACCTTCTGGGGTTGGTTCATGGACCGTTTCGGCTGGGTGTGGCCGATGCGTTGGTTCGGGTGTGCGGTGCTCGCCGTCGGTTCCGTGGCCTTCTATTACATACCGCAATGGTTCGGTGCGAATGCGTTGATGATGATCGTCGCGGCGATCATCGTCGGTATCGGTACCTGCGCCTTCTCGTCGCTTCCGACCATCATGACGTTGTATGCCGGCGAAGGCAAGCAGGGCGCGGCTCTTTCCGCATACAATCTTGCCGCAGGCCTCACCACATTCGCAGGCCCCGGCATTGCGACGATATTGTTGCCGACCATCGGCTATGGCGGTGTGTGCTGGACCTATGCCGCGCTCTACGTGCTGGCATTCGTGCTGACGCTGTGTATCCGCCCGAAGCAGCCCGGCTTCGACGGCCACGGGCATCGCATCAGGCATACGGCTTCGCCAAGGGTCCTCGTGGAAGAGATCGAGAAAGTCGCGCAGGCCGCCGCCTGATTCGCCGATCAGGCGGCGTGGCCGCAAATCTCGTCGATGAAGGTCTGCACGAAACGCAATGCCGCACCGATTTCGTTCTGGTTGTCCAGGCACAGACTCTTACGTAGCGTGAAATGATCGGTGTGGAAAGCGCTGCGTTCCTCGACGAGTCTTTTAAGGGTGGTGACATCGTCATCGTCGAGATAGTGCGCGGCTTCGCCGCCGATGATGATATCGCCGGCCAACATGGATCGAATGTTGCGGATGGCTTGCGCCACGTTGCCAAGCCATCCATTAAACCGTTGCCGGTGCTCCTGTTCACCCTGTTCAAGTACGCTGAAGAAGCCGGATAGGCTTTCGCCGTCTTCGGTCAGGGCCTCGGGGGAGCAGTAGACATCCATGCAACCGCGCTGCCCGCAGTAGCATTCACCTCCATCCGGCACCAGCGTCATATGCTCAATGGTGCCATTGCAGAGATTCGGCCCTTGGTAGAGTTGGCCGTCAACGATGACGGCTCCGCCCGAACGCATTTCGAGATACACGCATACGGCATCGGTGAGCGAATGGTCAAACCACAGTTCGGCCATGGCCGCGGCATCGGAATCGTGGATCATGATGCATGGAAACTTCACGTTTTGCGCGATGACGTCAAGCCGAAGTCCGGTATTGCCCATGATATTGCCGAAGGTGATGGTCTGTCCGTCCGCGGAGACGATGCCTTGGATGCTGAAAGCCACACCGAGAACGTTGTCGTCGTTCCTCTCGACGCCTGCGGCGAAAGCGTTGATGATGACGCCCATCTGTTGGTAGTAGATGTCGGTGTTGTGGTAGGGCAGGAGCTTGAACTTGCGCGAGATGACGTTGCCGCCAAGGTCGACCGCGCACAGAGTCAACCCGTTGGCACGCATGGTCACGCCGATTGCGATCTTCGCCCTGCAGACGAAGGCGAAGGTCTGTGCCTTGCGTCCGCCGGTGGATTCGAGTTGCTCGCCTTTACGGATGAGGCCTTCGACTTCCAGCGTGCGTAGATTCTGTGTGATGGTGGGCAAACTCAGGTTCAGTTCGCGTTCCAGCATCTGCTTTGTGGCAGGGCCTTTGGAATACAGGTACGCCGTGATGGCGCGTTTGTTGAGTTCCTTGACGGATGCGGGAGGCGTCGTCTTCATCATTGAGCTCCATTCGTATTCCATGATGCAAAGTCTGGGAATTATTCTACTTTAGAAAAGTGTTTTCAAGAAGTTGTGGTGTTTTGTATAAAAAAATAAATAGCTTTTCAAAAAGTTACTTGGAAAAACATTGTTCGCGTGTGTGTAATAGATGGATATTCCGAACAAAACATAACAAAATAGTTGATTTTAACGTTGGTATGTGCATTTCAAGCGACAAAATAAACATAGATAGCAAAGAATTGAACATTAAGCGCACGACACGACGCGTACTATACAAGCGCGGATAACTTAGGTAGATTGTGACTCAGGTCACAACGGTGCCCGGTAATATCCATCCGATGCGGATGGATGAGGAATAAACGAATACCGCTTTGCAAACCCAAGAATCGAGGAGGACTTCAAGTGGCAGACGCAAAGAAGAAGGAAGAGCCGACCAAGCCGACTCCGGAGGAGAAGCTCGCCGCAGCTCAGGCCGAGGTCGATGAGCTGGTGAATAAGGGCCTGAAGGCGCTCGACGAATTCGAGAAACTCGATCAGAAGCAGGTCGACCGCATCGTCGCCAAGGCCTCCGTCGCCGCCTTGAACAAGCATCTGGTGCTCGCCAAGATGGCCGTTGAGGAAACCGGCCGTGGCCTGGTCGAAGACAAGGCCACCAAGAACATCTTCGCGTGCGAGCATGTCACCAACTATCTGGCTGGCCAGCGCACCGTCGGCATCATCCGCGAAGACGACGTGATGGGCATCGACGAGATCGCCGAACCGGTCGGCGTCGTCGCCGGCGTGACTCCGGTCACCAATCCGACCTCCACCGCCATCTTCAAGTCCCTGATCGCGCTCAAGACCCGTTGTCCGATTGTCTTCGGCTTCCACCCGGGCGCGCAGAACTGCTCCGTGGCCGCCGCGAAGATCGTGCGCGACGCCGCCATCGAGGCTGGTGCTCCGGAGAACTGTATCCAGTGGATCGAGCATCCGTCCATCGAGGCCACCGGCGCCCTGATGAAGCATGACGGCATCGCAACCATCCTCGCCACCGGCGGTCCGGGCATGGTCAAGGCCGCTTATTCCTCCGGCAAGCCGGCCCTTGGCGTCGGTGCCGGCAACGCTCCGGCCTACATCGACAGGAACGTGGACGTGGTGCGTGCCGCCAACGACCTGATTCTGTCCAAGCATTTCGACTATGGCATGATCTGCGCCACCGAGCAGGCCATCATCGCCGACAAGGAGATCTACGCTCCGCTCATCAAGGAGATGAAGCGTCGCAAGGCCTACTTCGTGAACGATGAGGAGAAGGCCAAGCTCGAGCAGTACATGTTCGGCTGCACCTCCTATTCCGGCCAGACCCCGAAGCTCAACTCCGTGGTACCGGGCAAGTCTCCGCAGTACATCGCCAAGGCCGCAGGCTTCGACATTCCGGAAGACGTCACCATCCTCGCCGCCGAGTGCAAGGAGGTCGGCGAGAACGAACCGCTCACCATGGAGAAGCTCGCTCCGGTGCAGGCGGTGCTGAAGTCCGAAAACAAGGAACAGGGCTTCGAGATGTGCGAAGCCATGCTCAAGCATGGCGCAGGCCACACCGCGGCCATCCACACCAACGATCAGGCCCTGGTACGCGAATACGGCCAGCGCATGCACGCATGCCGCATCATCTGGAACTCCCCGAGCTCCCTTGGCGGCGTGGGCGACATCTACAACGCCATCGCACCGTCCCTGACCTTGGGTTGCGGCTCCTACGGCGGCAACTCCGTGTCCGGCAACGTTCAGGCAGTCAATCTTCTCAACATCAAGCGCATCGCTCGGAGGAACAACAACATGCAGTGGTTCAAGATTCCGGCCAAGACCTACTTCGAGCCGAACGCCATCAAGTATCTGCGCGACATGTACGGCATCGAAAAGGCCGTCATCGTGTGCGACAAGGTCATGGAGCAGCTTGGCGTGGTCGACAAGATCATCGACCAGCTGCGCGCACGTTCCAACCGCGTGACCTTCCGCATCATCGATTACGTCGAGCCGGAGCCGAGCGTCGAAACCGTCGAACGCGGTGCCGCCATGATGCGCGAGGAGTTCGAACCGGACACCATCATCGCCGTCGGCGGTGGTTCCCCGATGGACGCCTCCAAGATCATGTGGCTGCTGTACGAGCACCCGGAGATCTCCTTCTCCGACGTGCGCGAGAAGTTCTTCGACATCCGTAAGCGCGCCTTCAAGATTCCGCCGCTGGGCAAGAAGGCCAAGCTCGTGTGCATCCCGACCTCGTCCGGCACCGGTTCCGAAGTCACGCCGTTCGCCGTGATTACCGACCACAAGACCGGCTACAAGTACCCGATCACCGATTATGCGCTGACCCCGTCCGTTGCCATCGTCGATCCGGTGCTGGCCCGCACCCAGCCGCGCAAGCTGGCTTCCGACGCTGGCTTCGACGCGCTGACCCACTCCTTCGAGGCCTTCGTGTCCGTCTATGCCAACGATTTCACTGATGGCATGGCACTGCATGCAGCCAAGCTGATCTGGGACAATCTGGCCGAATCCGTCAACGGCGAGCCGGGCGAAGACAAGATCAAGGCTCAGGAGAAGATGCACAACGCCGCCACCATGGCGGGCATGGCCTTCGGCTCCGCCTTCCTCGGCATGTGCCATGGCATGGCCCACACCATCGGCGCCCTGTGCCACGTGGCCCACGGCCGTACCAACTCCATCCTCCTGCCGTATGTGATCCGTTACAACGGTTCCATTCCGGAGGAGCCGACCAGCTGGCCGAAGTACAACAAGTACATCGCTCCGGAACGCTACCAGGAAATCGCCAAGAACCTTGGTATCAATCCGGGCAAGACCCCGGCCGAAGGTGTCGAGAACCTGGCCAAGGCCGTCGAGGACTACCGCGACAACAAGCTCGGTATGAACAAGAGCTTCCAGGAATGCGGCGTGGACGAGGATTACTTCTGGTCCGTTCTCGATCAGATCGGCATGCGCGCCTACGAAGACCAGTGCGCTCCGGCGAACCCGCGTATCCCGCAGATCGAGGATATGAAGGACATCGCCATCGCCGCCTACTACGGCGTCAGCCAGGAGGAGGGCCACAAGCTGCGCGTCCAGCGTCAGGGCGAGGCTGCCACGGAGGAAGCCTCCGAGCGCGTGTGAGGTCCGCGTGAAGCGCACCGTATATATGGACCACAGCACGTCCATGCATATATAAGGAGTAATCCGTAAGGAGCCCGGTCGGGAACGGTCCCGCCGGGCTCCTTGGCATTGCCACGGTCTTCCGTGATGATGGGTATCCGCCGACAGCATGGATTCCCGGCGAGAGTGATATGGCGTGGCTTTGAGCGTAATGGGGCTGGATTTCACTGTTGTTTTTTCGTAGCGTAGTGGAATGACCGATATTTCGAATCAACGACCTGCGCAATCACGAAGACGCGGAGGATTGCGCTTATGGCTCCCCGGGCAGCCGGGTGCGCTCATGATGGTGCTTTCCCCGGCCGTTGCGGGAATCGTGGCCGCATGGGCGTACCGTGGATTCGCGTGGACGCCTTGGTGGTTGCTCATCTGCTGGCTGTTGTGCTACTGCGTGCAGTTTTCCGCCGCGCGTTGGTTCAAATCGCATGGTGCCCACCGCTGGATGCTGCAGCCATTGGTGTACTGCATCGTGCTTTGCGCGGTCGGTCTGCCGTTTGTGGTGCTGCATCCGGGGATTCTCGCTTGGGCTCCGCCGTTTGCGGTGCTTGCCGCGATTTCGTTCCGTGCCTCGTGGGTGCGCAAGGAGCGTTCGCTATGGTCGAACGCCGCGGCGGTGTCGGCCTCCTGCCTGATGCCGATGCTGACGTTCTGCTATGGCGTCGATACGCCTGACATTCCGTATCTCAGCATACCCGGGATATCGTTGTTCCTTACGTTTTTCATGGTGCAGTTCGGCTCGGTGCTGTTTGTCAAGACGATGATTCGCGAGCGGGGGAGAAGGTCGTACATCGTGGCCTCCTGGATTTGGCATGCCGTCATGCTGGCATGGTGGACCTTCGTCGGTAACGGATATCTGATTGCATTGGCGGCGATGCTGCTCATACGGGCCGTCGCCCTGCCGATGATTGCACGTCGGCGTACGGTCAGGCCGTTGGCCGTCGGCATCACCGAATTCGTGACGAGCACGGCCTCGCTGATACTCAACATCTGCGCATTGCTTTGATGGCATTCGGCGACACGCCAGAATTTCTTAAGGCCACCCCTGATGCTTAAATAAAGAAGTTGCCTGATTTTAGGGCTCGCAAATTGGAATTAAAAAAGCGAGCGTGGCACAGAGATTCACGTAAGTGAGCATCTGCATGGCTACGCACTGATGTGGTATGACCACGGGGCTGTATGGCTCTGTGGGTCTTCTGCGCCGGTGCCCTTTGAGAAGCAGGCTGGTAAACAGTAACTAACGAATCGCTAGAAAGGGCGGAAGGCAATGGCGGGACAGAAAATCCGCATCAGGCTTAAGTCCTATGACCATGAGGTCATCGACCAATCGGCGAAGAAGATCGTCGAAACGGTGACGAACGCGGGCGCAACTGTGGTTGGCCCGGTTCCGCTCCCGACCGAGAAGAACGTGTTCGTCGTTATCCGTTCTCCTCACAAGTACAAGGATTCTCGCGAGCACTTCGAGATGCGCACTCATAAGCGTCTCATCGACATTGTGGACCCGACCCCGAAGGCCGTGGACTCCCTTATGCACATTGATCTGCCCGCAGATGTGAACATCGAGATCAAGCTGTAAGGGAGGAGGAAACCATTATGTCTAATCGCACTGCACTGCTGGGTAAGAAGCTCGGTATGTCTCAGGTATGGGACGAGAACGGTTTCTTCGTTCCCGTGACCCTCGTTGACGTGTCCACCAACGTGGTGACCGCCGTCAAGTCCGAGGAATCCGATGGCTACAAGGCCGTTCAGCTTGGCTACGGCCAGGTTGATCCGACCAAGGTGACCAAGCCGCTCGCCGGCCACTTCGCCAAGGCCGGTGTCACCCCGCGTCGTCACCTCGCCGAGGTCCGCACCGATAACGCCGAAGAGTTCGAGCCGGGTCAGGAGCTGACCGCCGAGCTGTTCCCGGAGGGTGCTCTGGTCGACGTGACCGGTACCACCAAGGGCAAGGGCTTCGCCGGCACCATCAAGCGTTGGGGCTTCAAGTCCTATCGTCGTACCCACGGCTCTCACAAGAACGAGCGTCGTCCTGGTTCGGTCGGCGCATGCGCCACTCCGAGCCGTATCCTCAAGGGCAAGCGTATGGCCGGTCGCATGGGTCATGTGACCAACACCGCGCAGAACCTCACCATCGTCTCGTCGGATGTTGAGAACGGCGTTCTCGCCATCAAGGGCGCCATTCCGGGCCCGAAGGGTGGCATCGTTCTCGTCCGTTCGGCAGTGAAGGGAGCCTGATAAATCATGGCAAACGTTACTCTGAACGTCACCGATAAGCAGGGCAAGGCCGCCGGCACCGTTGAGGCACCGGCCGAAATCTTCGGCTTCTCCGCCGAAGAGGTCCAGTCCCGCATTCCGCTGATCCACCAGGTCGTCGTGGCTCAGCTCGCCGCCGCCCGTCAGGGCACCCACGCCACCAAGACTCGTGGCATGGTTTCCGGCGGTGGCCGCAAGCCGTGGAAGCAGAAGGGCACCGGTCGTGCTCGTCAGGGCTCCATCCGTGCACCGCAGTGGTACCACGGCGGCACCGTGTTCGGTCCGCAGCCGCGCGACTACTCCCAGCGCACCCCCAAGAAGATGAAGGCCGCTGCTCTCAAGTACGTGCTTTCCGATCGTGCCAATGCAGGTCACGTGGCAGTCGTGGATTTCGGTGTCGCCGAAGCCCCGTCCACCAAGGCCGCCATTGCCGCTCTTACCCCGGTGACCGAGAACAAGTTCACCACCGTGGTGCTCTCTCGCGAGAATGTGAACGAATGGCTCTCCGTTCGTAACATCCCGACCGTTCACCCGATCTTCGCCGATCAGCTCAATACGTACGATGTGGTCACCGCTCAGTACGTTGTCTTCAGCAAGGAAGGCTTCGACGCCTTCATTGCCGCGAAGACCGAGCCGGCTGCAAAGGAGGCCTGATTTTCATGGTCGCTATTCACAAGCCCGCACACGACATCATCCTCAAGCCTGTCGTTTCCGAGAAGAGCTATGCTCTGTCCGATCGCGGTCAGTACACCTTCGTGGTGGCTCCGAACGCGAACAAGGTGCAGATCAAGCAGGCAATCGAAGAGATCTTCAATGTCAAGGTGACGAACGTCAACACCCTCAACCGCGCCGGCAAGCGTCAGCGCACCCGCAACGGTTTCGGCCAGCGCGTCAATCAGAAGCGCGCCATCGTGACCGTCGCCGAGGGCCAGACCATCGACATCTTTGGTAACTGAAGGCTAGCCGAGAAAAGTTAAAGGAAGAACTAGATTATGGCTATCCGCGTTTATAAGCCGACGTCTGCAGGCCGCCGTAACGCGTCCGTCTCGGATTTCTCCGAGCTCACGCGTTCCACGCCTGAGAAGTCGCTGGTTCGCAAGCTCAGCAAGACCGGCGGTCGTAACTCTTACGGCCGTATGACCTCCCGTCATCGTGGCGGCGGTCACAAGCGCCAGTACCGTCTCATCGACTTCAAGCGTTGGGACAAGGACGGCGTGCCGGCAAAGGTCGCTCACATCGAGTACGACCCGAACCGTTCCGCCCGCATCGCACTGCTGCACTATGCAGATGGTGAGAAGCGCTACATCATTGCTCCGGAAGGCATCAAGCAGGGCGACGTCATCGAGACCGGCGCCCAGGCCGACATCAAGCCGGGCAACAACCTGCCGCTGCGCAACATCCCGACCGGTACCGTGGTGCACGCCATTGAGCTCCGCCCGCTGGGTGGCGCCAAGATCGCCCGCTCCGCAGGTGCCGCGGTGCAGCTCGTCGCCAAGGATGGCGCTTACGCCCAGCTGCGTATGCCGTCCGGCGAAATCCGCAACGTGGACGCTCGCTGCCGCGCCACCGTTGGTGAGGTCGGCAACTCCGACCACGCCAACATCCAGCTCGGTAAGGCCGGTCGTGCACGTTGGATGGGCAAGCGCCCGATCACCCGTGGTGAGTCCATGAACCCTGTCGATCACCCGCACGGCGGTCGTACCCGCGGTGGTAAGCCGCCGGTCTCTCCGTGGGGCAAGGGCGAGGTTCGTACCCGCCGTCCGAAGAAGGCTTCGAACAAGATGATTGTTCGTCGTCGCCCGAATGGTAAGAACCGTAAGTAAGGGAGTGTCGAGTAGATGACTCGTAGCATCAAGAAGGGCCCCTTCGTCGACGCCCACCTGCAGAAGAAAGTCGACGAGCAGAACGAGAAGGGCACGCACAACGTCATCAAGACGTGGTCCCGCCGTTCGATGATCACCCCTGATTTCATCGGACATACCTTCGCCGTTCACGATGGTCGCAAGCATGTTCCGGTGTTCGTCACCGAATCCATGGTTGGCCACAAGCTCGGTGAGTTCGCCCCGACCAAGACCTTCAAGGGTCATGTGAAGGACGACAAGAAGGCACGCCGCTAAAGGAGAGTAAGGACACATGGAAGCTAAAGCAATCGCTCGTCACGTCCGCGTGACGCCGCGCAAGGCTCGCCGTATGGTCGACCTCATCCGAGGCAAGAAGGCGACCGAAGCCATCACCATTCTGAAGTTCGCTCCGCAGGACGCATCTCTTCCGGTGCGTAAGGTCCTGGAGAGCGCCATCGCGAACGCTCGCGTGAAGGCCGATAAGGCCGGCGAGCCGTTCCGTGAGAACGACCTGGTCGTGAAGGAGACCTATGTGGACGAAGGCGTGACGCTCAAGCGTTTCCGCGCTCGTGCACAGGGCCGTGCCGCTCGTATCAACAAGCGCACCAGCCACATCACGGTCGTCGTCGCTAGCAAGGAAGGAAACCGCTAAAGATGGGTCAGAAGATCAATCCATTTGGCTATCGCCTGGGCATCACTGAGAACCATCGTTCCAAGTGGTTCTCCGATTCCAACAAGGCCGGCGAACGCTACCGCGACTTCGTTCTCGAAGATGACGCCATCCGCAAGGCCATGAGCAAGGATCTCGAGCGTGCGGGCGTGTCCCGTATCGTCATCGAGCGTACCCGTGACCGCGTGCGTGTGGACATCCACACCGCTCGTCCGGGCATCGTCATCGGCCGCCGTGGCGCCGAG
This sequence comes from Bifidobacterium sp. MSTE12, assembly GCF_000513015.1. Classification (NCBI taxonomy): domain Bacteria; kingdom Bacillati; phylum Actinomycetota; class Actinomycetes; order Bifidobacteriales; family Bifidobacteriaceae; genus Bifidobacterium; species Bifidobacterium sp. MSTE12. The sequence continues at coordinate 124,184 of NZ_AZYA01000007.1, forward strand.
GCTGAGCGCGTTCGCGCCAAGCTCGAGAAGCTCACCGGCAAGCAGGTCCAGCTCAACATCTTCGAAGTGAAGAACGCCGCACTGGACGCCCAGCTCGTCGCTCAGGGCATCGCCGAGCAGCTGACCAACCGCGTGACCTTCCGTCGCGCGATGCGTAAGGCTCAGCAGGATGCCATGCGCGCAGGCGCCAAGGGTATCCGCATCAAGCTCTCCGGTCGTCTTGGTGGCGCCGAAATGAGCCGTTCCGAGTTCTATCGCGAGGGTCGCGTTCCGCTGCAGACCCTGCGCGCCCTGATTGATTACGGCTTCTTCGAGGCCAAGACCACCTACGGCCGCATCGGCGTGAAGGTGTGGATCTACAAGGGCGATATGACCGAGCGTGAGTTCGAAGAGCAGCAGGCACAGCAGGGCAACAACCGCCCGGGCCGTCGCGGCGATCGCCGTCCGCGTCGTGGCCAGCGCAATGCCGCCCCGCAGCAGAACGCCGCAGCCGAGGCTCCGGCCGCCGCTGAGGCTCCTGCCGCAACGGAAACGAAGGAGTGAGCTGAGAAATGCTTATCCCAAAGAGAACCAAGTATCGTAAGCAGCACCGTCCGGTCCGCCGTGGCATGTCCAAGGGCGGCAACGAAATCGCTTTCGGCGATTTCGGTATCCAGGCTCTGGCTCCGGCTTATGTGACCAACCGCCAGATCGAGGCCGCTCGTATCGCCATGACCCGCTACATCAAGCGTGGTGGCCGCGTGTGGATCACGATCTTCCCGGATCGTCCGCTGACCAAGAAGCCGCTGGGCACCCGAATGGGTTCCGGTAAGGGTACTCCGGAATTCTGGATCGCCAACGTCCGCCCGGGTCGCGTTATGTTCGAAATCGGCGGCGTGTCCGAGGAAGTCGCTCGCGAGGCTCTGCGCCGCGCAATCGACAAGCTCCCCATGAAGTGCCGTGTTATTGCTCGTGAAGGCGGTGACATCTGATGGCAGTCGGAACTGCAGACTACACCATGAAGAATCTGAACGAGAAGACCAACGAGGAGATTGAGGGCTTCCTCAAGAAGTCCAAGGAAGAGCTGTTCAACCTGCGCTTCCAGTCCGCCACTGGTCAGCTCGAAAACACCGCCCGCCTCAAGGCGGTCAAGCACGACATCGCCAGGATGTACACCATCCTGCGCGAACGTGAGCTCGGCATCAGCCAGGCCCCCGAGGCGACCGAAACGAAAGCTGAGGAGAAGTAATGGCTGAAGAGCGTAACTTCCGCAAGGTTCGTCGCGGTTACGTCGTGTCCGATAAGATGGACAAGACGATTTCCGTCGAGCTCGAGCAGCGTTCGACCCACCCGCTGTATGGCAAGGTCGTTCGTTCTACTCGTACGGTCAAGGTCCATGATGAACACAACGACGCGCATATTGGCGACCTCGTGAGTATTATGGAGACTCGGCCCCTGAGCAAGACCAAGCGTTGGCGTCTCGAGAGCATTATCGAGCGCGCTAAGTAAATAAGTTCGGCAAGGCTCCGTGAGTCACCCCGCCTGCTTCAAGCAGGCAGGCGGGGTGCTTGGGGAGAACCAGCTCGGCTAAGGAGAATCAATGATTCAGCAGGAAACGCGGCTTCATGTCGCCGACAACACGGGTGCGAAGGAAATCCTCGCCATCCGAGTGCTCGGCGGATCGAAGCGACGCTATGCCGGCATCGGCGACGTGATCGTCGCCTCCGTCAAGGACGCCATTCCTGGCGGGTCGGTCAAGAAGGGCGACGTCGTCAAGGCTGTCGTCGTCCGTACTGTCAAGGAGCACCGTCGTGTGGACGGCTCCTACATCAAGTTCGACGAGAACGCCGCCGTCATTCTCGGCTCCGGCCGTGAACCGAAGGGCACTCGTATCTTCGGACCGGTCGGTCGTGAACTGCGCGACAAGCGCTTCATGAAGATCGTGTCCCTCGCCCCGGAGGTGATCTGACATGGTAGCCAAGATCAAGAGCGGCGACCTGGTCAAGGTCATCCGCGGCAAGGACCGCGGCAAGGAAGGCACCGTCAAGCAGGTGCTCAAGGACGACCGTCTGATCGTCGAAGGCGTGCAGATCGTCAAGAAGCACGTGCGCGCCACGCAGCAGGGCCAGCAGGCCGGCATCGTGGCTGTCGAGGCTCCGATTCATCGCTCCAATGTGATGGTCATCGATCCGGAGACCAAGCAGCCGACCCGCGTGGGCGTCATCGTGAAGGAAGAGGCTCGTGACGGCAAGGTGAAGACCGTGCGCGTGCGTGTCGCCAAGAAGTCCGGAAAGGAGCTGGCATGACCGATACCACTGTCGAAGCGCCGGCAACTCCGCGCTTGAAGCAGAAGTACATCGAGCAGATCGTGCCGGAGCTGGAGAAGGAATTCAACTACTCCAACCCGATGCAGGTTGCTCGTGTCCAGAAGGTCGTCGTCTCCATGGGCGTCGGTGCCGCGGCTCGCGACTCCAAGCTCATCGAAGGCGCCGTCAAGGATCTCACCCTGATCACCGGCCAGAAGCCGAAGATCACCAAGGCCAAGAAGTCCGTCGCACAGTTCCACCTGCGCGAAGGCCAGGCCATCGGCGCCTATGTCACCCTGCGTGGCGAGCGCATGTGGGAGTTCCTGGATCGCCTGCTGACCCTCGCTCTGCCGCGTATCCGCGATTTCCGTGGCATCAACGGCAACCAGTTCGATGGTCAGGGCAACTACAACTTTGGCCTCACCGAGCAGTCCATGTTCCATGAGATCGATCCGGATTCGATCGACCACCAGCGTGGCATGGACATCACCGTGGTGACCAGCACCAAGGACGACAAGGAAGCAAGCGCGCTGCTCAAGCACCTCGGCTTCCCCTTCAAGGAGAACTGATATGGCAAAAACCGCTCTTAAGAACAAGGCGGCCGCTAAGCCGAAGTTCAAGGTGCGCGCGTACACGCGCTGCCAGGTCTGCGGTCGTCCCCACTCCGTCTACCGCAAGTTCGGCCTGTGCCGCATCTGCCTTCGTGAGAAGGCCCACCGCGGCGAGCTGCCCGGCGTTACGAAGTCCAGTTGGTAAATATCGACGCTGAAGGTCCGCGGCCCGATCGCCATTAAGGCGTGAGGGCGGCGGAAACCATGGCGAGAAAGGGCGTTAGCCCAAATGACAATGACAGATCCGATCGCAGACATGCTTACGCGTCTGCGTAATGCGAGCGCGGCAAAGCACGAGACCGTGGATATGCCGTACTCCAAGTTCAAGGCGAACATCGCCGAGATCCTGAAGCGTGAAGGCTACATCAAGGACTTCACCGCCAAGGAAGCCAAGGTCGGCCAGACTCTCGAGGTCACCCTCAAGTATGGCCCGAACGGCGAGCGTTCCATTCAGGGCATCAAGCGTATCTCCAAGCCGGGCCTGCGTCGTTACGCAAAGTCCGATGCTCTGCCGATGCCGCTCGGTGGCCTTGGCATCGCAATCATCTCGACTAGCTCGGGACTGCTGACCCAGAAGGAATGCCTCGACCGAGGCATCGGCGGCGAAATCGTCGCTTTCGTTTGGTGAGAAAGGAGAGCTGAAACATGGCATCGCATATTGGTAAGCTCCCCGTCGCCATTCCTGCTGGCGTGGAAGTCAAGATTGACGGTCAGTCCTTCAGCGCCAAGGGCGCCAAGGGCTCCGATTCCTACGAGATTCCGGAAGGCATCACCGCGAACGTCGAAGGCAACGAGATTGTTCTCGTCCCGGTCGACGATCTGCGTCCGACCCGTGCAAAGCACGGTCTGGCCCGCTCCATCATCGCGAGCATGGTCAAGGGCGTGCACGAAGGCTATGCCAAGACTCTGGAAATCGTCGGTACCGGTTACCGTGCCCAGATGAAGGGCAAGGGCATCGAGTTCTCCCTCGGTTATTCCCACACCATCACTGTCGAGCCGCCGGCCGGCATCGAGTTCGAACTGCCGAACCCGAACCAGGTGATCGTCAAGGGCATCGACAAGCAGGCTGTCGGCCAGTGCGCCGCAAACATCCGCAAGCTTCGCGCTCCGGAACCGTACAAGGGCAAGGGCATCAAGTACTCGGATGAACACATCCTGCGCAAGGCTGGAAAGGCTGGTAAGTGATATGAGCGTCCAGATTTTCGGTAAGGGCAAGAAGGTCGCACTCCAGCGTCGTCACGCTCGTCTGCGCAAGCGCATCAGCGGTACCCCGGAGCGTCCGCGCCTGGTGGTCTCCCGTTCCAACCGTCACATGGTTGCCCAGATCATCGATGACACCAAGGGTGTCACTCTGGTGAGCGAATCCACTCTGATGAGCGACTTCGCTGGTTTCCAGGGCACCAAGACCGAAGCCGCCAAGAAGGTCGGCGAACTGATTGCCAAGAAGGCTCAGGACGCTGGCATCACCGCAGTGGTGTTCGACCGTGGTGGCAACAAGTATCATGGCCGCGTCGCAGCTGTCGCTGAAGGCGCCCGCGAGGGAGGTCTGGCACTGTGAGCGACAACGAAAAGGAAACCCAAGTGGCTGAAGAAACTCAGAACACTCAGGCTGCTGCCGAGACCAACAACGAGGACCGCAAGTCCCGTCGTGGTCAGCGCGGTGAGGGTCGTCGTGGCGAGCGTCGCAATCGTCGTGAGGAATCTCACGAGAACGAGATGCTCGATCGCGTGGTGACCATCAACCGTGTGTCCAAGACCCATAAGGGTGGCCGTACGTTCAGCTTCGCCGCCCTCGTGGTGGTCGGCGACGGCAACGGCACCGTGGGCGTCGGTTATGGCAAGTCCCGCGAGGTCCCGGCTGCAATCGCCAAGGGCCAGCTGGATGCCAAGAAGCACATGTTCACCGTTCCGCGCGTCAAGGGCACCGTCACCCATCCGGTGATCGGCCACGATGCCGCCGGTACCGTGCTGCTGCGCCCGGCTGCTCCGGGTACCGGCGTTATCGCCGGTGGCGCTGTCCGTGCAGTCATGGAATGCGCTGGCATCACCGACGTCCTCACCAAGTCGATGGGTTCCGCCACCGCCGTTAACGTGGTGCGTGCTACCGTCGATGCTCTCAAGAAGCTTGAAGAGCCGGAAGAGATCGCAGCCCGTCGTGGCATGTCCCTCGAAGAGGTGGCTCCGGACGCTCTGCTGCGTGCTCGCGCCGAAGGCATCGCCGAGGCTCGCAAGGCTCGCGAAGAGGCACAGGCCAAGGCCGCTGCCGCTCAGAAGGACGGTGAGTGATGACTAACCTGAACATCAAGCTGCACCACGGTCTGGTGAACTCCACTCCGAAGCAGCGTGCTGCGGCTCAGACTCTGGGCCTGAACAAGATTGGCAAGACCGTGACCCGCGAGGATACTCCGGCCCTTCGTGGCCAGCTGCTCGTGTTGCGTCACCTGATCACCGTTGAGGAGGCTGACTGATTATGGCAGATATTCTACAGATGCATGACCTGAAGCCGGCTCCGGGCGCCAAGAGGGATCGCATTCGCGTCGGCCGTGGTGAAGGCTCCAAGGGTAAGACCTCGGGCCGTGGCGACAAGGGCACCAAGAAGCGTTACCAGGTTCGCCCTGGCTTCGAAGGTGGCCAGCTGCCGCTGTACATGCGCCTTCCGAAGCTGCGTGGCTTCAAGAGCCCGTTCAAGAAGGAATATCAGGTCGTCAACGTTGCGGCTCTCGCGGAACTGTTCCCGCAGGGCGGCGAAATCACCGTTGCCGATCTGGTCGCCAAGGGTGCTGTCCGTAAGGGCCAGCCGGTCAAGGTCCTGGGCGATGGCGAGATTTCGGTTGCGTTCACCATCAAGGGTGTCAAGGCTTCCGCTTCCGCCAAGGCCAAGATCGAGGCCGCAGGCGGCTCCATTTCCGAGGACTGATTCCACGGAGTGAAGCTGACTTAGGTTTACATGAGTGAGGCTTCTCCCACATGATTGTGGGAGAAGCCTCACTCATTTCGTGGGCCGGTTCCGGGCCACGAAAAAAATAAAAAACAGACAAAGGGTGGAAAAATCCACATATCGGTAGACGCCGTACGCTAGACTCGTGCGGTAGAGTCTGTTTTGCATGGGTGCGCGGGCGCGCACGTCGTTGGAAGGAATCCCAGTTGAGGACGTTAATCCAGGCCTTCAAGACCAAGGAGTTGAGGAATAAGATCCTCTTCACCCTTGGCATCATCATCATCTATCGTGTTGGTTCATTCGTCCCGACCCCTGGTGTCGACTATACGGTCGTGCAGCAGTGCGTCGGCAAGATGAGCAGCACGTCCGAAAACTTCATCGGCCTGGTGAACCTCTTCTCCGGCGGTGCAATGTTGCAGCTGTCCATTTTCGCGCTGGGCGTCATGCCGTACATCACCGCATCCATCGTCATCCAGTTGCTGCGTGTGGTGATTCCCCGCTTCGAGGCCCTGCACAAGGAAGGTCAGTCCGGTGAGGCCAAGCTGACCCAGTACACCCGTTACCTGACCATCGGTCTGGCGGTGCTGCAGTCCACCACCATTCTGGTGACCGCACGCTCCGGCGCGTTGTTCAACTACCAGTGCTCCCAGGTCGTGCCCGACGGTTCCGTGTGGAACCTTCTGGTCATGGTGCTCATCATGACCGGCGGTACCGGTCTAATCATGTGGATGGCCGAGTTGATCACCGACAAGGGTCTTGGACAGGGCATGTCCATCCTTATCTTCATGTCCATCTGCTCCGGCTTCCTGCCGCAGCTATGGGAGATCGGCTGGGGCACCAAGGGCACCGACGGCAACTGGGGCAAGTTCGCCACCGTCGTAGGTGTGCTGCTCGTCATCATGATTCTTGTCGTGTACGTGGAACTTTCCCAGCGCCGTATCCCGGTGCAGTACACCCGCCGCATGATCGGACGTAAGATGTACGGTGGCTCCTCCACCTACCTGCCGCTGAAAATCAATATGTCCGGCGTCATTCCGCCGATTTTCGCATCCTCCATCCTGGCCATCCCGACCCTGATCGCGCAGTTCGGCAATTCGGACCAGTCCTGGGTCAAGTGGATCAACTCCAATCTGGCCAACACCACCTCCGTGTGGTACATCGCCTTGTACGCGCTGATGATCGTGTTCTTCTGCTTCTTCTATACGGAGATCACGTTCAATCCCGATGAGACCGCTGACAACATGAAGCAGTACGGTGGCTTCATCCCGGGCATCCGCGCCGGCAGTGCCACCAGCCGCTACCTCAACTACGTGATGAACCGACTGAATACCGTCGGCGCCGTCTACCTGCTGTTCGTGGCACTCATCCCGACGGTTCTCATCATGGCGCTGAATCTCAATACCAAGCTGCCGTTTGGCGGCACCACCATCCTAATCATCGCGGGTGTCGGCCTCGATACCCTGCGTCAGGCCAAGGCCCAGACCGAGCAGTTCCAGTATGCGGGCTTCCTGTTCGAGGGCACTGACCACCAAGAGGGCAAGTAAAGAAAGGGAATATCAACGATTATGCGACTGCTGATCATGGGCCCCCAGGGCGTCGGCAAGGGCACTCAGGCCGCACTGCTGAGCGAACACTATGGCATTCCGGCAATTTCCACGGGTGACATCTTCCGCTACAACATCAAGAACAAGACCGAGCTTGGTGTGGAAGCTCTGACGTATATCAACAAGGGCGAGCTGGTTCCGGACGAACTGACCAACAAGATCGTCAAGGATCGCCTGGCCATGGATGACGCCAAGAACGGCTGGATTCTTGACGGCTACCCGCGCAATGCCTCTCAGGTCGAAGCTCTTGACGCCATTCTCGCCGATCTGGGCACCCCGCTTGACGCCGTGGTCGCCCTTGACGCCGACCATGACGTGCTCATGGAACGCATGAAGAAGCGTGCCGAAATCGAAGGCCGTTCCGACGACACTCCGGAAGCCATCGCCAAGCGTCTCGACGTCTACGCCAAGGAGACCGCTCCGCTGCTGTCCACCTACGGCGAGCGTGGTCTACTCAAGACCTTCAACGGCGTCGGTTCCGTTGAAGACATCCAGGCCACCATCGTGGCCGAACTGGGCTGATACGGGCAGTACGGCAGTACCACATTCACAAGGAAACGGGGATTACGACACGCCGTGTGTGTCGTAATCCCCGTTTCCGTGTATTCTTGTAAGTTGGTGTGTCTTCGGGCACGCGTAGTAATCGCCAAGGAACGGAACGAGGCTCATGGCTAAAGACGGTGTGATTGAAGTCGAAGGACAGGTGGTGGAAGCACTGCCGAACGCGATGTTTCGTGTTGAACTCGAAAACAAGCATATCGTGCTCGCAACCATCTCCGGCAAGATGAGGAAGAACTACATCCGTATTCTGCCGCAGGATCGCGTTGTGCTGGAAATGAGTCCGTACGATCTGAACCGCGGTCGTATTACGTACCGTTACAAGTAAGGTACAAAAGCAAAGGAAAACCATGAAGGTCAGCCCTAGTGTGAAGAGGATCTGCGAGAACTGCCGCGTGATCCGTCGTCACGGCCGCGTCATGGTGATCTGCATCAACCCGCGCCACAAGCAGCGCCAGGGCTGAGAGTAGATCCAGCGGCACAATAAGTACAGGCGCTGAGTCACAGTTCGCGTCAGCGAGCTGAGCCCCGGGTACGCAGGCCCGGGCCGGGAAACCGGACGACTTGGTGCAAGACCTGCGGAACACAGAAGGAATCGCAATGGCACGTCTTGCCGGAGTCGACATCCCCAATGAGAAGCGCATCGAGATCGCCCTCACCTATATCTTTGGTGTAGGTCGCACTCGTGCCAAGGAAACGCTTGCCGCGACCGGTATCAACCCGGACATTCGCGTCAAGGATCTGACGGATGAGCAGCTGATCACGCTGCGTGACTACCTCGAGGGTAACTACAAGATCGAGGGCGATCTGCGTCGTGAAATCGATGCGGATATCCGTCGTAAGATCCAGATCAACTGCTATCAAGGCCAGCGTCACCGCAAGGGACTTCCTGTGCGCGGTCAGCGCACCAAGACCAACGCCCGTACCCGCAAGGGCCCGAAGCGTACGGTCGCCGGAAAGAAGAAGGCCACCAAGTAATTCGGTGGCGGTGAGTCTAAGCCACGAGACATACCGTCTCATCGCATAGACATCAAAGCAAATTCGTTATTAGGAAACGAGGGTCAATGGCAGCTCAAAAGCAAGCCGCGCGCAAGCCGCGTCGCCGCGACCGCAAGTCGGTCCCGGTTGGGCAGGCGCACATCAAGTCCACTTTCAACAACACCATTATTTCGATCACCGACCCGTCCGGCGCAGTCGTGTCCTGGGCGTCCGGTGGCGATGTCGGTTTCAAGGGCTCCCGTAAGTCCACGCCGTACGCCGCTGGTATGGCCGCCGAATCCGCAGCCCGCAAGGCTATGGAACACGGCGTCAAGAAGGTCGACGTGTTCGTGAAGGGCCCGGGTTCCGGTCGTGAAACCGCTATCCGTTCCCTGCAGTCCGCCGGACTCGAAGTCGGCTCCATCACCGACGTCACCCCGCAGGCACACAACGGCGTTCGTCCTCCGAAGCGCCGCCGCGTCTGAGCACTAGAAGAAATCATCGATCCAAAGCCGCTTATGGCCGGTGAGTGCACCACCGGTCCGAAGCTGAAAGGATAACCACAGTGCTTATCGCACAGCGTCCGACACTTACCGAGGAATCTCTCAACCCTCAGCGTTCCCGCTTCACCATCGAGCCTCTCGAGCCTGGTTTCGGCTACACGCTTGGCAACTCGCTGCGCCGTACCCTCCTGAGCTCCATTCCTGGAGCGGCTGTGACTTCGGTGCGTATCTCCGGCGTCCCGCATGAGTTCACCACTCTGCCGGGTGTTGAAGAGGACGTTACCGAGATCCTGCTGAACATCAAGGGCATCGTGCTCACCAGCGAATACGATGAGCCGGTTGTCATGTATCTGCGCAAGAGCGGCAAGGGCGAAGCCACCGCGGGTGATATCACCCCGCCGGCCGGCGTCACCATCGCCAACCCGGATATGCATATCGCGTCCCTCGCCGATGATGGCGAACTCGAGATCGAGTTCACCGTCGAGCGTGGCCGCGGTTACGTTCCCGCTCAGATGAACAAGCAGGACAACGCCGAGATCGGCCGTATCCCGGTTGATTCGATTTACTCCCCGGTGCTCAAGGTGAGCTATCGCGTGGAAGCCACCCGCGTTGAACAGCGCACTGACTTCGACAAGCTCATCCTGGACGTGGAGACCAAGCCGGCAATCTCCCCGCGTGATGCAGTCGCATCCGCTGGTTCCACCTTGGTGGAGCTCTTCGGCCTGTGCCGTGAGCTCAACACCCAGGCTGAAGGCGTCGAGGTCGGCCCTGCCCCGGTGGCAGAGGAGACCAACCCGGAGATGGCCGTTCCGATCGAGGACCTCAACCTCACTCAGCGTAGCTACAACTGCCTGAAGCGCGAGGGCATCCACACGATCGGTGAGCTGGTCGCCCACACCGAGCAGGATCTGCTCGACATCCGCAATTTCGGCATGAAATCCATCGACGAAGTCAAGGAAAAGTTGCAGGCTCTTGGCCTGGCTCTCAAAGCTTCGCCGCTCGGTTTCGATGCCAACAACCTCGAAGGCGGCACCTTCTTCTCGCCGGAAGACGAGTGATTTACCGCTTTTGACCTAACCGCTTCGTCGAATTCGGATGTTCGGGCGATTGCCCACCTGAATTCGACGGGGCTTTTCAAGGAGAAACAATGCCTACACCAAAGAAGGGTCCGCGTCTGGCCTCCAGCCCGGCTCATGAGCGCCTGATGCTCGCGAACATGGCCACCAGCCTGTTCCAGCATGGTCGCATCACCACCACCCTGCCGAAGGCCAAGCGCCTTCGTCCGCTGGCCGAGCGCCTGATCACCCTGGCCAAGCGTGGTGACCTGCACAACCGTCGTCGCGTGATGCGCGTCATCCGCAACAAGTCCGTTGTGCACAAGCTGTTCACCGAAATCGCCGAGCAGATGGAGCAGCGCGAAGGCGGCTACACCCGCATCGTGAAGATCGCCCCGCGTCGTGGCGATGCCGCTCCGGCAGCCATCATCGAGCTCGTCACCGAGCCGGTGAGCCCGAAGCAGGCTGTGGTGAAGGAAGCTGAAGCCGCGACCAAGGTTGCCGCTGAAGAGGCTCCGGTTGCTGAGGCACCGGTCGCCGAGGCTCCGGAAGCCGCCGTTGAGGAAGCTCCGGCCGAGAACGCCGAGTGATTGCTTTCCAGCTGATCGTAAGGGCCGGGAATCGAAAGGTTCCCGGCCCTTTGCTATGCCCGCCCTTTGATAAGCTCAATGCGTGAGATTACGAATCGACTTGGCATACGATGGTGGCGGCTTCTTCGGTTGGGCGAAGCAGCCTGATCGGCGTACCGTGCAGGGGGAGATCGAGCGCATACTGCACACCGTGTTGCGCGTGCCCGTCGATGATGCGGGGGAACCTCTCCGTCTGACCGTTGCGGGACGTACCGATACCGGTGTGCACGCCTCGCATCAGGTATGCCATCTGGACATCTCTGAAACCATACTCGCCCGTTGCGTTGGGCACATGAATGTGCCGCCAGTGGTCGCGTTGACGCGCCGGTTGCAGCGTATGCTGCCGAACGACATCACGATTCATGGGATCAACGAGGCTCCCCAAGGCTTTGATGCCCGTTTTTCCGCGCTGGAACGCACCTACGTATACCGCATTGCCGATCGGAGCAGCGAAATTGATCCGAGGATGCGCGGTTTCGTCCTGCACGTCGACGACGATCTGGATCTGGAAACCATGAACCAGGCCGCGGCCATGACCATCGGCCTGCATGACTTCGGTTCGTTCGCCACGCCAAACCCCGGCGGCACCACCATACGTGAGGTCAAAACCGCCTACTGGAGGCGCATACCGCAACGTCCACTCATTGACGGCGAGATGACGATGGGGGAGCGTTACCGTACGCCGTCAATGGAATCCGGTCTCGCCTGCTTCACCATCGTGGCCGACGCATTCGCCCGCAACATGGTGCGATCGCTGGTCAACGGCTGCGTACAGGTCGGCATCGGCAAACGATCCCTCGATTGGTTTGCGGACAAGATGGCCACACCGCTGCGCGAAGGCTCGACGGGACCGATCGCACCGCAGGGGCTGACATTGGAGCATATCGAATATCCCGATGACGATCAGTTGGCGATTCGTGCCGAAACGATTCGCGCGAAACGTACCTTATGACGAAGGAGCCGTTCCGGCCGATGGATAGGGGGTCGTTGTGACGATTGTGTTACGGGGATTTAACCTGTCCGTTGCTGAGATGTGGATGTAACAATTCCTCGTGGTTTTCGGTAACCGACAGCCGTTACCGTCGCTTCTACTACGGCATGGTCCTGAAGATTGGCATGCGTTATTAGGGGTATGAAGGAGCGTGGAAAGATGATCGAATCGGCTGCACGTAAATTGGCGACGGAACTGGTCAATCGCAGGGAATCCATCAATCGCGAGCTGAGCCGTAACGGCGTACGCTTCGGCATCTATAAAAACGGTGAATACCACGACCGGCTGTTCCCGTACGATCCGGTGCCGCGCATCATCGAATCCGACGAATTCGACGAAATGGAAGCGGGGCTCAAGCAGCGCGTCAACGCGCTCAACGCCTACCTGCGTGACATCTATTCCGACAAACATGCCATCAAGGACGGCGTCGTGCCGGAGGAATACGTCTACACCTCAGCGGGCTATTTTCCGCAGGTCAATGGCGTGACCCCTCCCGGCGGTGTGTTCGCGCATATCGCCGGCGAGGATCTGGTGCAGGGGCAGGACGGCAAATGGTGGGTGCTCGAAGACAATCTGCGCATCCCATCCGGAGCCAGCTATCCGCTGTTTGCGCGTGACATCGAACGCAGAATCACCCCAAGGCTCTTCCGCGACGTGCATGTACGTGACAACCGTGACTATCCGCGACTGTTGCGCAAATCCATGGACTTCGTTTCCACGGAAGGCATCGCCGTCGTGCTCACTCCGGGCCGCTACAATTCCGCGTTCTTCGAGCATGCGTATCTGGCCGAGAAAACGGGCGCCGCACTTGCATTCCCGGAAGATCTCGAGGTCGTCGACAACAAGTTGTTCTTCCTCGACTATTCCGGCAAGCGCCACCGTGTAGGCGTGGTCTATCGCCGTCTGTCCGACGAATATCTTGACCCGTTCGCCTTTAACCCCGATTCCGTGATCGGTGTGCCGGGAATCCTGTCGGCATACCGTGCCGGCAACGTCGCCATCGTGAACGCCCCCGGCAATGGTGCGGCCGACGACAAGGCCATCTACTATTTCGTACCGGCCATGATTCGTTACTATTTGGGTGAAGAGCCGATTCTGCAGAACGCGCCGACCTATATGCCGATGTTCGAGCAGGATCGCAAGGAAGTGCTTGACCGGCTGGGAGAGCTCGTCATCAAGGACGTTGCTGAGGCCGGAGGCTACGGCGTGATCTTCGGATCGTCGCTCGACAAGGCGCAACGTGAGGAGATGGCCGATCGCATCAAGGCCGAACCGCGCCGTTTCATCGCGCAGGAGGTCATCCAGTTCAAGGACATCGATGTGGTCGATCCCGAAACCGGTGAGATGAGCCCGCGCAAGTGCGACCTGCGCGCCTTCGTGGTGACCGGCAAGAACACGCACGTGTGGTATTCGGGCCTGACCCGATATTCGTCGGTGCCCGGACAGATGATCGTGAACTCCTCGCAAGGCGGCGGCTTCAAGGATACGTGGGTACTTGCCAAGGATACCGGCGTGGAGCACGATTCCGCACCGGGCTCCGAAAGCATCAACCTGCTGGCACAATCCCGCAAGCATTCGCTGGCGCTCGTGACCGCTTCCAAGGCCGACAATCTGTACTGGCTGGGACGGTACACGGAACGCGTGTTCACCACCTTGAACCAGTTCTTCCCCTTCTACGACCGCGTGATGGACACCGATGTGGACGCTTTCCGCCCGTTCGCCCGCGCACTCGACCTGCCGGAGGACTTCCAGGATTTCGACGCCTTCATCCACAGCTTCCTATACGACGAGAAGAATCCGGATTCCGTGCGCAGTGCCATCGTCTACGCCTTCAACAACGCCGTAATCCTGCGTCCGGAACTCAGCTCCCGTCTGTTGCAGTATGTGGAACTCGCCATGAGTTCCATCGTGGAAGCGGCCGATCGCGCCGCCTTCGACGAAGATATCTACAAGCATCGTGACATCGCCGACAACATGCTCGCCTTCTGGGGCGGCGTGGAGAACTCGCCGGTCGATCCGACGCTGAAATCCTTCATCTTCGTGGGCAAGTACCTGGAGCGTGTGGACCTGTATACGCGGTTCGGCTACTCCATGGAGGAGCTCAAGGCGCCATTGGGCAAGCTTGCATCCTATATCATGCCGTTGAACGGCCTGCCGGTGCCGCAGTGCTTCGCCGACGGCCTGCGCTGGTTGGTCGGGCAGCTTCCGTCCCGCGGGTATGCCGATCTTGCCGACACGCTCGGCACGTTGCTCGACGATTTCGATGAACGCATATGCACGAATGATCTCAAGGATTTGGGAATGCTGAACGCCATGAATATGGACGCCAAACGCGTGTAGTGAACAAGGGTTTGCCATGGACCGCTCAAGTCGTGTATAACGGCTTGAGCGGTTTCGCTGTGGTAGGGTGGTACAAGGATTTTTTCGCTGGGGAGACGATGTGAAGAAACTGGTGTTTGACTATGAGATGAAGCTCTCATTCAGCTCGCCCGTAACCGATCATCGGTTCCAATTGCGATGCATTCCGACTACGGGACCGCGTCAACAGGTTGTGGACGTGGAGGTCCGGATCGAGCCCGAAGTGGAGCTCGACACCACTGTAGATTCCTTCGATTCCGTGGTGATGACCGGTTTTATTCCCGAACCGCATACCATGTTCAACTATTCGGTGACGGGCATCGCCTTCGTGGACAACGAGCATATCAAGCCTGAGATTCACAAGCCGTTGTATCGTTTCAACTCCGCACTGACCATTCCAGGGCCCGCCGTCAACGCGCTTATCGACGTGTGCAAGGCGCGCATCGCCGCATTGCCGGCCGGCGGTTCGCCGATCGATCAGGCCCGCGAAGTGATGGATGAGGTGTTCAAGTCCTTCGTGTATACGCCTGCATCCACTACGATCCGCACCACCGCGGAGGAGGCGCTCGCCCAACACAAGGGCGTATGCCAGGATTACGCCCATGTCATGCTGTCGGTCTGCCGTCATGTCGGATTGACGGCGCGCTATATCGCAGGCCTGCTGGGCGGCGAGGGTGCCACGCATGCTTGGGTGGAAATCTATCATGGAAACCGCTGGATCGGTTTCGACCCGACGCACAACCGCATGGTCGACGACAATTACATCACCATCGCGCATGGTCGTGACTACCGCGACTGCATGCTCGACATCGGCATCTTCTCCGGTTGCAATGTGGAACAAAGCCAGTGGGTGAACGCTTCCGTGCACGAGCAGGAACTGTAGCGTCTTTCGCCGGGACATGGCTGCAAAGGCAAACAAAAAAGGTTGAAACACCATTGTTTCAACCTTATCTGTTGGCGGATGAAGCGAGATTCGAACTCGCGGAGGGGTTCGCCCTCACACGCTTTCGAGGCGTGCTCCTTAGACCGCTCGGACATTCATCCATATGCTGCTTGCACGCAAGCAACTTGTCCATTGTGCCACAGCATCGAGGATTGTCAAATTCCATTGGCGGGTCTTGCGTGTGGGCGCGTTCGTCGGCGTGCCGTCAGTCGAATAGGGCCTCATCGAAGGCGGGATACCCCCAATACAGCGCCAGCTCCGCGCGGTCGGCAATGAGAGCGGCCAGCGTACCAAGCGATGCCTTGCGGGATGCGTTGGATGACGTTCCTTCGCCCGTAGCGTTGGAGCTTGCGGCAACGGCGCTGATTTCGCTGCGCGCACAGTTCATTTCGATGACGGCGCCGGTCGGGGCTTTGAGTCCTGTCGCCCCGTCGACCATGGTGTCGGGATTGGCGAGCAGCGTCGCGGCATCGTACACTTTGTCGCGATGGTCGTCATCGTTGCCGGCGAGGGAGATCAGGCGTTGCGAAGTCGTCTTATGACGGTCGCTGAGGTCGAGGGAGACGTTGTCATCGGAGCGTGCGGCGAGAATTTCGGTCGCGAATCCCGCGGCATCCTCGGCCTCGGCCATCGTCGACAGCGAATCGTCGTCGAGGTCCAGCGAGGAGACGTCATCGAGACGTGACGGCGTCACCGGATCGACGGCTATGCCGAGGCGGGTCGCCAGCGTCCGGACGATATGACGGGCTTGCGCGCCGCGCATCGTGCCTTCGCCGAATCGTGCGGAACACTGCGTGGCGGTTTCGATCCAATCGTATGAGGCCTGCCGCGCCGACAGATACCGTTCGACGATGTGCGTTGACGTATCGTTCATGCGGTCGCTGTTGCTCGAAGCCGACAGATAGGCGCTTTCGCAGGCGCTGAGCCTACGCTCTGACTCGGCCCTTCCGGCGACGCGCGGCGTTGAGCATGCGGACGCCCCCATAGCGAGGGCGAGGATCGTGGCTATGGCACAGGCACGTCTGGTAAGCGGTGAAGCCGAACGATGAAACGGGTGACGTGTCTGCATGAATCATTACACTAATAGTTGACTGTGACCATTGGGCCAAGCGCTCGGAATAACTTCATATAGGAGGTCTTGAAGATGGAACTGGACCTGGCAGGAATGCACCAGCTCGCAGCTGGTCAGGGAATCGATCCCGAGACGCTGGACGCCGCTCTTTCGGAAGCATTGCGACTGGCATATCTGAAAACCCCGCATGCGGCGAAGCATGCTCGTATCGAGCTTGATCCGCGTGCCGGAAGCTTTACCGTATGGGCCCAGGATGAGATTCCGGGCGAACCGACCGAGGAAGATCCGCACCCCGCGCCCACATTGGGCGAGGAGTACGATGACACCCCGCACGATTTCGGCCGTCTGGCCGCCGCGACCGCGCGTCAGGTAATCAGCCAGCTGTTCCGCAAGGCCGAGGATGACAAGGTGTTCGGCGCGTTCTCCGGTCAGAAAGGCAAGCTGATCACCGGTATCGTGCAGCAGGATGCCAAGGATACCGCCAACGTGCATGTTGCCGTCGGCGATGTCGAAGCCTTGCTTCCGCGCCGTGAGCAGGTGCCGGGCGAACGCTATCGCCATGGCGAGCGTATCCGTGTGTATGTGGTGAATGTGGCCCGCGGCCTGAAGGGACCGGAGATCGTGGTTTCCCGTTCCCATCCGGAGCTGGTGCGCCGCCTGTTCGAACGCGAGGTGCCGGAGCTGGTCTCCGGTGCCGTGTCGATCATGGCCATCGCCCGCGAGGCCGGTGCCCGTACGAAGATCGCCGTGCGCGCCAATACCGAAGGCGTCAATCCGAAGGGTGCCCTGATCGGCCCCGGCGGTGCCCGTGTGCGTGCCGTGATGGAGAATCTCGGTCCGGAAAAGATCGATATCGTCGATTGGTCGGCCGATCCGGCGAAATTCGTCGCCGCCGCGCTGTCGCCGGCCGTGGCGACCGGCGTGCAGGTGATCAGCGAGAAGAACAATACCGCGATCGCCTTCATTCATGATGACCAGTTGTCGTTGGCCATCGGCAAGGAAGGCCAGAACGCTCGTCTGGCCGCCAAGCTGACCGGCTGGAAGATCGGCATCGAATCCGCTGAGGCGCACGCCAGGAAGATGCAGGAATCGGCCGGGGAAAGCGCCGAATAATCATCATTTGAGCATGCTTTGAGCCTGTGGGTGTACAATCCACAGGCTCGAGTATGCTGGACTCGATAGTCCAAAGCATGGGGGTGGAACGCCCTTATGCCGGGAAAAGACGAGGTATCACGAACATGGTTGCACGATGAGACGGAGCAAGCTCGCCGTGAATCAGTAGCGGTCGCGCTGGTATGCGCGGCCCGGGATAGGAGAAATTGAGTGCCGAAAGCACGCGTATATGAACTTGCCAAGGAATTTGGCGTAGACAGCAAAACCGTTTTAAGCAAACTTGAGGCGATGGGCGAATTCGTGAAGTCCGCTTCGTCGACCGTGGAGCCGCCAGTCGCCCGCAAGCTGAGGAGCGCGTTCTCGAACAATGCGTCGGGCAATGCGTCCGAATCCAAGAAACCCGCAGCACCGGCCAAGAAGCCGGCGTCGCCGACCCATGCGGCGCCATCCGAGGCCAGGCCGGCCGCGCCGAAGCCCGTTCCGGCGGCCAGGCAGACTCCGAGGGCGGAAGCCCCGAAGCCAGGCAGCCCCTCCGCCCCGAAGCCGGGCCAGCGTTCCGCGCATGCCGGTCGTCCGGGCGATCAGCGTCAGCATGGCAATCGCCAGCAGGGCGGCAATGCGCCGCGTCCGCAATCTTCCGCAGGCATGCGTGGCGGCAAGTCCGCTCCGGTGCCGGGTCCGCACGCACCGCGCAGCAACAATCAGCAGCAGGGCGGTGGCAACAACGCCAAGCCGCATACTCCGGGACCGCGTCCGGGCAACAATCCGTTCAGCCGCAAGCAGGGCATGCATACGCCGACGCCGGGTGACATTCCGCGTCCGCACCCGATGGCGCGTCCGAATGCCAATGGCAACGAAGGTCGTCGTGGCGGTCGCCCCGGTCAGGGCGGCGGCCAGCGCGGTGGCTTCCGCGGTCGTCCAGGACAGGGCACCGGTGCCAAGCCGGGGCAGTGGGGCCAGCATCGTCCGGGTCAGGGCGGCGGCCAGCGTCCGGCAGGTGGCGGCAACCGCTTCGGTGGTAGTGGCAATACCGGCGGCTATCAGGGCAACAGCGCTCCGAGCAGCAGCCCGGCACGCGGCGGCGGCCGCGGTCGCGGAGGCGCCGCAGGCGCATTCGGGCGTCAGGGCGGCAAATCCTCGAAGGCACGTAAGAACCGTCTGGCGAAGCGTCAGGAATTCCAGGAGATGAAGGCCCCGGTCATCGGCGGCGTTCGCATTCCGACCGGTAACGGACAGACCGTCCGTCTGCGTCAGGGCTCGTCCCTGGCCGATCTGGCCGAGAAGATCAACGTCAATCCGGCGGCCCTTGTCACCGTGCTGTTCCATCTCGGCGAAATGGCCACGGCAACGCAGTCCTTGGATGAGTCCACCTTCCAGATCCTCGGCGAGGAAATCGGCTGGGACATCAAGATCGTGTCCGCCGAAGAGGAGGATAAGGAGCTGCTGCAGCAGTTCGACATCGATTTGGATGAAGAGGAACTGCAGGAGGATGAGGATCTGCGGCCTCGCCCGCCGGTCGTCACCGTCATGGGCCACGTCGATCATGGTAAGACCCGACTGCTCGACACCATCCGCAGCACCAACGTCATCGCACGCGAAGCCGGCGGCATCACGCAGCGTATCGGTGCATACCAGGTCACCGTGGATCTTGAGGGTGAACCCCGCAAGATCACGTTCCTCGATACCCCGGGCCACGAAGCCTTCACCGCAATGCGTGCCCGCGGCGCCGAACTGACCGATGTCGCGATTCTCGTGGTCGCGGCCGATGATGGCGTGATGCCGCAGACCGTGGAGGCCATCAACCACGCTCAGGCCGCACATGTGCCGATCGTGGTCGCCGTGAACAAGATCGATAAGCAGGGCGCCAACCCCGACAAGGTGCGCGGCCAGCTCACCGAATACGGTCTGGTGCCGGAGGAGTATGGCGGCAACACCATGTTCGTCGACATCTCCGCCAAGCAGGGCACCAATGTCGACAAGCTGCTCGAAGCCGTGCTACTCACCGCGGATGCCGAACTCGACCTGCGCGCCAACCCGGATATGGATGCTCGTGGCGCCACCGTGGAAGCCCGACTCGACAAGGGTCGCGGTGCCGTGGCCACCGTGCTGGTACAGTCCGGTACGCTGCATATCGGCGACGCCATCGTGGCGGGAACCTCCTATGGCCGCGTGCGCGCCATGCTTGACGAGAACGGCACCGCCATGAAGGAAGCCACTCCGTCCACTCCGGTGCAGGTGCTTGGTCTGACCTCCGTGCCGACCGCAGGAGACCTGTTCCTGGTCGCCAGCGACGACCGCACCGCACGTCAGATCGCCGAGAAGCGTCAGGCTACCGAGCGTGCCGCTCAGCTGGCCAAGCGCCGTAAGGTCGTTTCGCTCGAGAGCCTCAAGGAGCAGTTCGCCAAGTCCGAGGTCGACATGCTCAACATCGTCATCAAGGGCGATTCCTCCGGTTCCGTCGAGGCGCTGGAAGATTCCTTGATGAAGATCGAGGTCTCCGACGAGGTCGGCATCCAGGTGATCCATCGCGGCGTCGGTGCCATCACCCAGAACGACGTCAACTTGGCTACGGTCGACAAGGCCGTCATCATCGGCTTCAACGTGCGTCCGAACCGTCAGGTGGCGGATCTGGCCGAGCGTGAAGGCGTGGAAATCAAGTACTACTCGATCATCTACAAGGCGATCGAAGACATCGAAGCGTCCCTCAAGGGCATGCTCAAGCCGGAATTCGAAGAGGTCGTCACCTCCCACTCCGAAATCCGCGAGATCTTCCGTTCCTCCAAGTTCGGCAACATCGCCGGCGTCATGGTGCAGGACGGCGAGGTCAAGCGCGGTACGAAGTGCCGTATTCTGCGCAATGGCATCGCCACCGTCAACGACCTCGAGATCTCCTCGCTGCGTCGTTTCAAGGATGACGTCACCTCCGTCAAGGAAGGCTATGAGGCAGGTATCAACCTCGGCTCCTTCAACGACATCGAGATCGGCGACATCATCGAGACCTTCGAAATGCAGGAAGTCGAGCGCAAGTAGTCGAGTCCTTTCGACAGCTTGCCTGACAGGATGAAGGAAACGCCCACAGTCGGATTTCGGCTGCGGGCGTTCCGCAATAAAAATACGAACTTATAAGGAAACCCATGGCAGGAACCAATCCCCGCGCCGCACGCATTGCGGCGCTGATTCAGCGCGTGATCGCGTCTTCGATGGAGGCGCAGCTGCACGACAAGCGACTGTCCAACGTGACCATCACCGAAGTGCGCGTGACCAACGATCTGCAGATCGCCAAGATCTACTGGACCCAGCTCGGCCATGAAGGCCATGAGCAGGGCGAACGCCGCCGTGCACAGCAGGCCCTGAACCAGGCCAAGGGACGTCTGCGTTCGCTCGTAGGCTCCAAGGCCGGTCTGCGCCTGACCCCGCAACTTGAGTTCATCTTCGATGAGGTGCCGGGAGAGGCCCATGAGATCGAAGACATCCTCGCCATCGCGCGCAAGCGTGACGAAGAGCTTGCCAAGGCCCGTGAGACTGCGCAGTATGCAGGCGACGCCGACCCGTACAAGCATGATGAGCCGAACGATGACGACGATTTCGATGAAGATGACGACATCGAAGTCGAAGATTGGGACGATGACGACGAAAAAGCCTGAGATTTCCGGCCTGCTCGTCGTGGATAAACCGCAGGGTGTGACCAGTCACGACGTGGTCGCGGCGATACGTGGCGCCCTGCATATGAAGCGTGTCGGGCATGCCGGCACGCTTGACCCGATGGCCACCGGCGTGCTGGTGATCGGCTTCGGCAACGCCACCCGACTGCTCAACTATATCGTGGACCATAGCAAGACCTATCTGGCTACGATTCGACTCGGACAGCGCACCGCCACGGATGACGCCGATGGCGAACTGCTGGAACCGTCGGCACCGATTGCAGAAGCCTTTCCATCCCGCGAGACTGTGGAACGGGTCATTGCGGAACGGTTCACCGGGCGTATCGAACAGGTCCCGAACTCCTATTCGGCCATTAAGATCAACGGCCAGCGCGCCTACGATCTGGCCCGTGAAGGCAAGCAGGTCGAACTGAAGGCCCGGCCGGTAACCGTTGAGGAATTCCGCGTTGACGCCGTGCGGTACGGTTATGCGTCAACGAGACTTGCGGATGCGCCGTTGACCGATGCGCAGGACATCGGTGCGGGGGAGCGGTGGCATTCCATCTCGGCCGCTCCGGATGTGCGGCCGGTCATGGAACTGGACGTTGCGGTGAGTTGCTCCGCAGGTACCTATATCCGTGCGTTGGGGCGCGATTTGGGTGAGGCGCTTGGCCTTGGCGGATACCTGACCATGCTGCGCCGCATTCGCATCGGCGACTTTACCGAAACCATGCCGAACATCGTCACCGCGCACACCGAATCCAAAACCTTCACCAATCGGGAAGGCGTGGAAGTCACACGTAATCGTGCCGTAATCGACGATGCCGAGCATCTGACCGACCGTGCACTCGGCATGGTCGACAGCGCCAAAGCGTCCATGCCCATGCTGCGAATCAGCGATCAGGAGGCGACTGACCTGCGCTTCGGCCGCAGAATCGCCCATGACATCCGTGAGACTACGGCCGCATACGTGCCCGAAACCGGCGATTTGGTGGCCATCATCGAGCGCGCCAAACGAGGCGAAGCCAAGCCGGTGGCCGTATTCGTACAACAACAAGAAGGACAACGATGAAGATAATCACGCTGACGCCAGACGAAAGTGGCATGGTCGACTGGCCCACCTTAAGCAACGACAAGAAGTCCGTACTGACCATCGGCTCCTTCGACGGCATGCATCAGGGCCATCAGGCGGTGATCCGCCGTGTGGTGGAACTGGCCCGGAAGGAACGTTCCTTCTCCGTGGTGGTGTTGTTCGAGCCGCGTCCCGCCATGGTGCATGGCTATGCGGCCAAGCATGACGGTCAGGAACCGCCGGTCGGCATGCTTGACACCCAAGCGCTGACCAGTGTCGATGAGCGGTTGCGCAGCATCAACGCACTCGGCGTGGATTACACGATCATCGTGCACTATACGCTAGAATTCGCGGCGAAATCCTACCGGTTCTTCCTTGGCCAGATGGTCGGCAAGCTCGGCATGCGCGCGCTCGTACTCGGTGCCGACGCGGCTTTGGGAGCCAATCGTGCCGGCGACGTGAAGGCCATCGAGAATCTGGCATTGGCAACCGGCGTATTCCAGCTCGACGTGGTCGACGATCATGGCCCGGGAGAGACACGGGTGCCGGCCAATGCCGAGCCGGTCATGCCGGCCGACCATGGCGAGCCAGCCGACCCGTTGGAAGGCGCCACCAAGGCGGAACGGCGTGCATGGAGCAAGAAGCATCAGGCCAAGGCCGTGCGCGTGTGGAGCTCCACCAACGTGCGGTACCTGCTCGGTCAGGGCCGTATCAAGGATGCAGACGCCATTTTGGGGCATATGCATGCTGTGGAAGGTACCGTGGTGCATGGCGAGGAACGCGGACGCACCATCGGCTTCCCGACTGCGAACCTGAGTCAGGATGTGTTCGGCTATCTGCCGGTTGACGGCGTCTATGCCGGATGGCTGGTCGATTTGGGCAAGGCGGGAGACGAGCCCGGGAAACCTGCGGACGGCATCGCCACCGCATACGATTCCAGCTCCATGGATGCGCGTCTGGCACCGCATTCGCCATATCGTTGGCCAGCCGCAATCTCCATCGGCACCAAGCCGACGTTCAACGAAGCCACCGGTATGCATGAGCGCGTGGTCGAAGCCTACGCCATCACCGACGACTGGCTTGATCTGTATGGTCATCAGGTGCGTGTGGAATTCGCCGGATTCCTGCGTCCGCAGATCAGGTTTGCATCGGCGGACGATCTGGCCGCTGAGCTCAGGCGCAACGTTGAGGAGACGAAGCGCCTCACGGCGTGACGAACGTTAACCATGTCCACGGTCGAACAGGGGCGGACACCCTACGGATGGGTGTCCGCCCTTACGTTCTTTCGACTGGACGGTAACGCCGTCAGCTCCTGAAATGAGAGAAGAACTCTCGGGTTTCGGGATCCTGGGATTCATCCATGACCTGTTGCGGCGTGCCGTTTTCGGCGATGACGCCGTGGCGTAGCAGTACGATGCGGTCGGCAGCATCGTGTGCGAAACTCATCTCGTGCGTGGCCATGAGAATCGTGGTGACCTGTTCCTTGAGTTCGGCCACCATGTCAAGCACCTCGCCGACCAGCATCGGATCGAGTGCCGAGGTGATTTCATCGAGCAGCAACAGTTCGGGATTCGTCATCAGCGCACGGGCGATGGCCACACGTTGCTGCTGGCCGCCGGACAGCTGATCGGGATAAGCTCCCGCCTTGGCGCGCATGCCGATGCGGTCGAGCAACTCCAGCGCGCGTGCCTCGGCCTTGGCCTTGCTCCAATGATGGACCTTGGTCGCAGCCAATGTGACGTTGTTCATCACCGACATGTGCGGGAATAGGTTGAACTGTTGGAAGACCACGCCGATGCGTGAACGGATCTCATCCTGGCGCACGCGCGGATCGGTGATGTCGGTGTCCGCCAACCAGATCTGGCCGTCATCGACACGCTCCAGCAGATTCACGCATTTCATCAGCGTCGACTTGCCCGAACCGGAAGGACCGAGCACGGCCACGACCTCATGCTGATTGACATCGAAGGAAATGCCCCTGAGCACTTCGTTGCCATTGAAGGATTTGCGGATGCCGTCAAGACGCAGCACCGGGGTGTTGGCATTGCTCATACTGTGCCTCCGCTCAATTCGCGCTTGCGCAGACGTGCCGCATACCAGTCGTTCAGCAGGATGAACGGCACGCTCATCAGAATGAACAGCAGGCTCGCCACCACATACGGCGTGAAATTGTAGGTGCTGGCCACTTCGATCTGTGCGGCGCGTACTGCGTCGACGGCACCCAGTACGGAAATCAATCCGACATCCTTCTGCATGGAGATGAAATCGTTCATCAATGCGGGAGCCACCTTGCGCAACGCCTGGGGAATCACGATCATGCGCGTCGTCTGCCCGGCAGTCAAGCCCAGGGAACGGGCCGAAGCGCGTTGCGACGGGTGTACGTCGTTGAAACCGGCGCGCAGCACTTCGGCCACGTATGCGGAATAGCCCATGACCACGGCGATGGTGCCCAGCAGTGACGGATCGATGCGTCCGAAGATGCCCAGGCCGGGAATGCCGAATCCGATGAGGTACAGTACGACGATCATCGGTACGCCGCGCATGATCGTCGTATACAGTGCGGCAAGCACCCGCAGCGGGAACAACACTGGATTGTTGCTGGTGCGCACCAGGGCGATCAGCGTGGCGAAGATGGCTACGCCGATCAGGGCCACGACCAGCACCTTGACGTTCAGCCACAGGCCAGCCAGTACTTCAGGCAATGATGCTGCGAAGTATTCAGGGGAGAAGAACGTCTCCTTGACCCGCGGCCAGCCGGGGGACATCTCCAGTCCGACCACGATGATGGCAGCCAGCACGATGGTGCTGATCAGACTGGTGATGACCGATTTCAGCTGTTGCCGTTTGCGGTATGCGCGTCGGGAAAGCTCAACCTCGCTGGTCTGGTGGCCAGCGAGGTCGTCCGGACGGTTATCCGAAATACTCATGAACGGGATCCTCGTGACGGGGGATTACTTGAGTTCCGTCAGATCGGTGGTGTATTCGGCAAGCCACTCGTCCTGCAGCTTCTGCAGGGTACCGTCCGACTGCAGTTCGTCCACGGCCTTGGAAGCGGCGGAGGTGAGCTTGGAATCCTTCGGCAGCACGATGCCCATGCCGTTCGGATCGGTGGAGCCGGCGATGCGGCCGACGACCTTGGCGTCCTTGACTTGCTCGGACTGCACCATGTACACGCATTCCACGGTGCTGGTCACCAGGGCGTCGATCTGGTTGGCGTCGAGTGCCTGGGCTACGGCCGCGTCATCGTTGAAGGTCTGCACGTCACTCTTGATCTTCTTGGCATACTTGTAACCTTCAGTGCCCACCATCGCGCCGATGGTGGCGTCCTTCAGATCGTCCAGGCTCTTGGCGTCGGCGTATTTGCCGTTCTTCTTGACGATGATGGCCTGCGAGTCGTTGTAGTAGCTGCTGGTGAAGTCCACGGCCTTCTTACGCTCATCGGTGACGCCGAACTGCTGGATGTTCATGTCCCAGTCCTTGGCGCCCGGTGCGATGGCGGTGTCGAAAGTGGTGCGGGTCCATACCACGTCGGACTTCTTGAAGCCCATCTTCTCGGCCACGGCGTAGGCCACGGCAGCCTCATAGCCTTCGCCGGATTCCGGCTTGTCATTCATGACCCACGGCTCATAGGCCGGGTCGCCGGTGGCGATGGTCAGCTTGCCCGGATTCACCGTCTGCTGGGTGATGTCGGAGCTGTCGGAACTTGCGGAGGCCGAGCCGGAACCGTTGCCCGAACCGCATGCCGCGGACAGTGCCAATGCTGCGACGGAAACGATCGCCGCCGCGGCACGCATGAGATGCTTACCCGAAAATGCCATGTTCTTCTCTTTCTTCTTGTGGATCGTGGTGTATTGCTTCTCTATGGATGATGCTTGTGATGCCGGGATACGTCATGGTGATGCGCCCACACTATAACGTATCGTGATTTTCGAAACGCGTCGATCGGTATCACGGTATTCGATAACGGATTATTCGAGGGTGAAGCCTTCGAACACGAAACCCGGACTCACCACGCAGGAGACCAGTGCGTCGCCGGAGCCGGGCACGGTGCGTTGCCAGACTCCGGCCGGCACCACCGCGTGTCCGCATACCGCGGCATCATGCCGATCGGAGGCGAGGTCGGAACCCAGCACGATGGTTTCGAGCCGGTCGTCTGCGGCAGGCCCGTCGCCATCGCCGCCCAGCTGAAGCGTCACCGGGGCGGGACCGTGCCACAACCAGATCTCGTCGGCATCGACCTTATGCCAGGCGCTGGCGTCGCTCTGCGGCAACAGGAAATAGATCAACGACGCCAACGGGCGTGCGCTGCCGCCATCGATGTGCGGCGATTGCCAGTCCCGTATGTACCAGCCTCCTTCCGGATGCGCTTCGAGACCAAGTCGTGACACCACCGATCGCGCGTATTCGCTCATATCCTCCAACGCGACGCTCATAGCCGCTCCTTTCCGCCATTCCTGATGATGTTGCCCGTGTTCGTTCGTGACCGGTGTGCGCCTGTGGCCTACCGTTCTTGCCGTATATCGAATATGCCGTCGTTATGCACGACGTTGCCCGAGATGATGGTTGCGCGGTTCGTGCCGGCTCCGTGCCGGACGAAATCCTCCAGCGTCCGTTCGATGGCGTATGGAGAATCGATGCCTACGGGAATGTCGAAGAACGCCAGATCGGCCGTGGCTCCCGCATTGATCTGGCCGATGCGTCCCGCTCCCACATGCATGCCCATCTCTTCGGCACCGCCGATGGTAATCATGCGGATGATGCGGTGGGTCAGATCGTCACGCGTATAGCCCTGTTCGCGTGCCAGATCGTAGATCATGGCCGCATCGTCGAGCACGTCCAGACTTGGCGAGCTTGACAGCGAATCCGTGCCGACGGCCAGCAGGTTGCCTTCTTCCAGATATTCGCGGATCGGAGCGTCCCGGCCGGTCACGGTGATGCGGTTCGAACGTGGGCACAGTGCCACGCCGACGCCACGCTGCCGTAGGATGCGCCGATCTTCCGCATCGGCCCACACGCCATGCGCGATATGCACGTCGGGACCAAGCGAACCCAGCTGGTCGACGAATTGGATGGCGGAGGCGCCTTTGCCGGCGGCCCTGAGCTGCTTGTAGCTGGCCCATTGGCCGTCGCGCCAGTCGGCTGCCGAATACGTGGTGAGCGTGGTGTCGCGCTCGCCGGCCTCCATCGGCGTTTCGGCCAGGTGGATGTGCAGGCGCATGTCCAGTTGCCGGGCGATGTCGGGCAGATCCACGAACGGTCCGGATTCCAAGGTGTATGGTGCATGCGGGCTGATACCGATGCTGGGCAGGCCTTCCTGATGCATGTGCCCGAGGTTGTCGATGAGTTCCGGAATGCCCTCGGACTTCCAGTCGCCGTTATGCCACCCCATGACCTCCCAGTAGGCGATGCCATGCATGCCTTGCGAGGCGAGGGCACCCACGGCCTCGGGGTCGGTCACGATGTCGGCCGCCGCCGTGGTGCCGGATTGGACCATCATGCGTGCGCCCCGATAGGCGGATTCCTTCCATGGGCGAGTTTCCTGCAGTTTGGCATACACCGTGTTGAAACCGATCTCCCAAGCGCGGAAGCGGTCATAGGTGCCACGGCCCACTTCCGCCATGTCGGTGTACTGCAGGTGGGTATGCGCGTTGATCAGGCCGGGGGTGATGATGCCGTTCCAGTGGTGTTCGACGACACGTCCGTTGGTGGCCATGTCGTGTTTCAGCTCGTTGAACACCCATCGGCGGGTGCCCACATGCACCACGCGGCTTCCGGCCACGGCCACGGCACCATCCAACACCACCGGTCCGGTGACGGGAATGACCATCGGTGAACTGTAGACGGTCACCGAGTCGAGCGGTTGCGGATGCGCCGCCAGATGCAGCGGACTGTCGAGGGACATGCCGTTACTCCTTCTCATTCTCCGCGAAGCGGGTGAGCGTCCAATCATACCCGTTGTCGGCTACGGCATGGCTTGCCCGATAGCCTCGCGTACGTAACGCGATATCGGCGATGTGACGGTCGATGTCGCGTCCGAGGCGTTGCAGTCCGGGCTGCAACGTGCCGCGATGCCTGAGCAGATGGGCCACGGCCGATGCCTGCACCGCGAAGCTCAGATCCATGATTTCGATTGGATTGCCGCCTCCGACGGTGTAGTTGACGCCGTCGCCTTCCGAAATCAGACGAATCACCGGGCCATCGGGCACCGCCAGATCGCGGAGCTCTCGCTTGTTCTCGGCATGGAATCCGTCAATCTGATCCAATGCGATTTCATTGGCGATGCCGCCGATCACCGACAGCACGGCGTCCGGCTTCATCCGCCGCATATGCTGCAGGGTGATGGTATGGCGCACGCCGGTCGCGGAGACGACGATGTCCGACTCGCCGATCGCCTGATCGATGTCATAGGCGCGGAATCCGTCGAATACGGCCTGCAGGGCGACCACGGGATCGGTGTCGCAGATGGTGACGTTGGCTCCGAGCGCACGCACACGATGGGCGAAGCCCCGTCCGACCGGACCATAGCCGACCACGCTCACATTGCTGCCGGCGAAGCAATCGGATCCGAGTATGCGCTGCAACGTGGTGATGCAGGTTTCGCCGGTGCCATGAGCGTTGTCGAAACCGGTTTTCAGCATGCTGTCGTTGACGGCGATGACGGGAAAGGTGAGCGCCCCGGCATCCTGCATGGCCTGGAATGCGCGGATGCCGCTGGTCGTCTCTTCCGCCACGCCGATGATATGCCCCATGAGTTCCGGCCGTTCCATTGCGGCAAGACGGGCGAAGCTCGCACCGTCATCGATGATGATGTTCGGCTGAATCTCATCCAATAAGTCAAGCGCACCCTGATGCGCCTGAGCCGGCGTCCAATCAGGATCGTATGCGACTGGAATGCCTTCCGTGCGTAGCTGTGCCGCCACACGCTCGTCGTTGGCTTCGGAACCGCAGTAGGCGCCCACGATGGCGCCGGCGGCCTTCAGCTGTCGTAGCAGCACGGCGGTCTTCGGTTCAAGAATCAGACAGACCGCGATACGGATGCCGGTGAAATCGACGTCCTTGCGCATCTGACGCATCAATGCGTCAAGTACGAGCATGTGTTCCTGTGCGAATCGCATCGCTTCGGCACCGGTCAGTTCACGCGCGTCGACCACGTCGCCGAGCGGCATGGTCGCGTCGATGGCGTGACCCGTCTGCATTTCGGCGGAATCACGGGAGGGAACCATGCCCCAATCCTGCGCCTGTGCGAGGTCGGCTTGGTCGATGCCGCATGACGCTCCGCCATCATGCCCGATGTAAAGCCGTGTGCCGGCCAATGAACGGTTGGTCTTCTGCGAATATGCTTCAGCCCATGCGCTGAAACGGAACGGTTCCATGGGGTCTCGTTACTCCTTAATCCTTCTGATGGCCGGTATGCAAGGCATGTCTATTTCAGCAGGACGCCGAGCGCGTCCTTAAGCGTATCGGCTTGGACGATGGTGAGTCCGGGGACGGTGACGCGCTTGCGCAACGTCGGCACTACGGCGGTGGTGAAGCCCAGTCGTGCGGCCTCGCGCAACCGGTATTCCAGACGGGGAACCGGACGAACCTGGCCGGTCAGCGAGATTTCGCCGATGGCACAGGTCGTGCGTGCGATCGCCTTGGATTTCGCGGCGCTCGCCAACGCCGCCACAATGGCCAGATCACAGCCCGGCTCCTTGGCGAGACCGCCTGCGATGGTGGAGATGTACAGGTCGTTCGCCAACAGATTGATGCCGCCATGCCGGTACAGTACGGCGACCAACATGGCGATACGGTTGGAATCCACGCCGTTCGCCGCGCGTCGGGGTGTCGGCAGCACGGATTTCGTGACCAATGACTGCACTTCGATCGGCAGACTTCTGTGACCGTCCAGCGTAAACGTCACACAGGTGCCTTCCACCGGAACGGAACCATTCGAGGACAGAAACAGTCCGGAGGGGTCGCTCACCTCTTCGATGCCCTCGCCGCTCATGTCGAAGCAGCCGACCTCGTCGGTAGGGCCGAAGCGGTTCTTCACGGCGCGCAGCATGCGCAGCGCCGTCTGGGCGTCACCTTCGAACTGGCACACCACGTCGACCAGATGTTCCAAGGTACGCGGTCCGGCGATCGAACCGTCCTTCGTGACATGGCCGACCAGCAGTACCGGAACGTCAAGCGTCTTCGCGGCGTCGATCAATGCGCTCGCCACTTCGCGCACTTGGGTGGAGCCGCCGGAGATGCCGTCGACGTCCTGCGAAACGATGGTCTGTGCGGAATCCACGATCGCCAGCGCCGGCCTGACCTGTTCGATCAGGCCCAATACCGTAGCCAGATCGGTGGTGGCGGCCAGCAACATGTTTGGTTCGATCGCATTGATGCGGGAGGCGCGCATGCGCACCTGTGCCTGCGATTCCTCGCCGGAAACATACAGGACGACGTTGCGGTCACGATGATTGGCGACCTCGCGCGCCACATTGCCCGCCGTTTCCAGCAACAGCGTCGATTTGCCGATGCCGGGCTCGCCTGCGATCAGCGTCACCGATCCGGGAACGATGCCGGAGCCCAGCACACGGTCGAATTCCGAAAAGCCGGTGGGGATTCTGGACATGTTTTCCGTGCCGATTTCGGTGATCGGCCTGGCGGCGGAGGAGGGTACCGCGCCCGATTGCGTGCGCGACGTGCGCCCAGGGGCGGCGGTGCGGGAAGCGGCGGAAGGCCGTGCCTCATGAAACTCCTCGATGGTGCCCCACTGGCCGCATTCCGGGCAACGGCCGTACCACTTCGGTCCACTCCAGCCGCATTCTGAGCACAAAAACTGCACGGAAGTCTTCGCCATAACGTTGACATTACGGAGGTTTTAGGACATTGCGCGTCTTATGGCTGTGAAAGAATTAAGCGTATGTCTAATACGCAAACCTCTTCCTCCCATGGCAAGCTGATCGCCGCCGTCGTGGCGGCCGCCGTGGTCGTGGTGCTCGCTCTGGTCTCCGCGTTCGTCTGGCCGGGCTGGGCGTTGAACAAGAACGATGCGGCGACGTCTTCGCAGTCGTCTTCGCAGAATGCCGAATCGAATGCCAAGCCGACCATCGACGCAGTGGCACTTCCGGACGGCTCGAGCGAACTGCTCAAGGCCATGCCGGACACGGTATTGAATTTCGCCCGCACCAAGGCCGACGCCAGCAATACTTGGAGCGGTGCCTCCCCGGTCGAGGAATACACGTTGACCTATTCGACCGGTGACGCCTCCAAGGACGTCACGCTCGTCGTGGCGCAGTGGACGCAGCAGGATGCCGCGAAAACGCAGTATGACGCCCTTGCCAGCGCCATGACCGGCAAGGAGTTGGGTAGCGGCAACGTGAAGGTCAGCGGCGAGCAGACCGGCAGCTATTCCTTCAAGTCCGATCCGGATGATGAGAACAAGGCAGTGGCGCTATGGCAGAACGACACCGTGGTGTTCCAGGCGACGGGTTCCAAGGAGTCGGTGCAGCGTTTCTATCAGCAGTTCCCGCTGTAGATTCCGGCATGATTCCAGTATGCGAGTGTGCCTGTGCGCATTCGTCCCCGAAGCAGTGTAGTATTGGGCAAGTTGCAAACTTTTACCCTTTGACCAAGGAACGGAGGCTGAGATGGGCTCGGTCATCAAGAAGCGCCGCAAGCGTATGAGCAAGAAGAAGCATCGTAAACTGCTTCGCAAGACTCGCCACCAGCGCAAGTAGTCTTCAGGCGCGTACGAAGCGTTCGCAAAACAAAATCCCGCGACTCCTTTCGGAGTGCGGGATTTTTGCTATGCAAAGACTCACTTGTTGGAGTTGGTCATGACGCGCGGGCCGTTCGGATCGCCGACGATGACCTGATCGACCATGTGCAGGAACAGGCCGTGCTCCACCACACCGACGGTGGTGATGAGGTCTTCGGCCAGATCCTCCGGATGGTCGATGCGCTCGAGATGCAGATCGACCACATAGTTGTTCTCGTCGGTGCGCACCGGCTGGCCTTCGGCGTCAAGGCGCAGCACCGGCTTGTAACCACGGGATTCGAACTTCTTGATGACCTGGCCTGCGCCGAACGGAATCACCTCGACCGGCAGCGGGAACTTGCCGATGGTGTCGACGACCTTGGACTCGTCGACGATCCATACGATCTTGTTGGAGTTGGTGGCCACGATCTTCTCCCACAGCAGGGCGGCGCCGCCGCCCTTGATGCCGTTGAAGTCCTTGTCGACCTCGTCGGCGCCGTCGATGGTCACGTCGATATGGTCGACGTCATCGATGTCAACGATCTTGATGCCGTAGCCTTCGGCCTGCTCCTGGGTGCGGCGGGAGGTGGTGACGCCCGTGAACTCGAGACCCTCCTCCTTGACGCGACGACCGAGCTCGTCGACCAGGAAACGTACGGTCGAGCCGGTGCCCAGGCCTGCGATCATGCCGCTCTGAATCAACTTGGCGGCCTCGATGCCGGCCGCCTTCTTCAGTGCATCCTGCTGTGCCTTGTCCATAATGCTCCTTCGATATGGGATTAAGACCGGTTCCATACTATCGGATGCGCTGATTTTTGGCGGCTTGAGCCATGTCATGGGCGCCACGTTCGGCGTGCGGACGGCAACGAAAAAGTTTTCACATAGTGTTTCACGGTGTATTAGGCGTGCTTCACCGCGAACGGGGCCTCATCCAGTACCAGCGTGCCATCACCCATCACATAGCCTTCCACGGCGATATAGCCACGAATCAGGCGTGGCTTGCCGTCAAACGTCGGACTGGACTCCGGCGGGGGAGTGAACCGTACCGTACCCGACACCGCAAGTCCTGACGGGCTGGGCCGATGTGGCAGTTTCGGCAGATTCCGATCCGCCGGGCCGCTGGAGGTATCCGCATCGTCCGCCTTCGGTGACTGCGACACGGTTTGCGTGCCATCGTCCGCCGTGCCACCGTCCGTCATGCCGTCGGCGGTATGCTGCAAAACCGTTGTCGCCGCGATGTCATCATCCTTCGCAGCGGGGGTCTCATCGTCGTCCTTGGGGAAACAATCCGGCCTGACCAGCAACTCGGCAAGCGATTTGCGGGGTGCATCGGTGGCCTCCGTGGTCTTGAGCGGCCGTGTCGGTTCCTCGATCGCCAGTGTTTCGGTGGGTTCCTCAACCGGTTCGGGGGCCGGATAGCCTTCCGGTTCGACCAGCATGTCGGCAATCGATTTCGCGGATTTGCGAGGAAGGGGCGTCGTGCCGCTTTCGCCCCGGCCGAGGTGATACTCCTTCGTGCCGATTGCGCCGTCAAGCAGCATCCTGGCATCCTCCGGAACATCGGTGCCTTGCGAATACTCGGAGGCCAGCAATGACTGCCAACCCTCCAATGGCAGGTATCCTTCACGAACCTTCGAACGGCAATCATCCGCGTAGGTGCGTGCCAGCTCATCGACCTTCTCGTTGCCGGCGTTGCCGGCATGACCTTTGACCCACACGAACTTCACCGGGCCGGGACGTTGGGAAATCTCCGCGTCGATCGCCTTGATCAGCGCCGCGTTCTTCACCGGCTTCTTCTGCGAATTCTTCCAACCGTTCTTCTTCCAGCCGTGCACCCACTTGGTGGAACAGTTGATGGCATACTGCGAATCCGTTTCGATCACCAACGGTTCGGAACCCGGATGCGCGCGCAACGCCTCCAGTACGGCGCACAGTTCACCAATCTGGTTGGTGCCGTTCGTGGCGCCGCCGGCATCGCAGTCACCGGCATGGTCATGGCCGGGAGTGCCGCCCGCATTCAGGTCGTGATCGGCCCAGCCCCAACCCATCGGGCCGTTCGGGTTGCCAAGTGCGGAACCGTCAGTAGAAACCGTAATCGTCATGCCTCTACCCTACGGAGGCCGCGCGACTCGTATCGGTTCAGACCTTGTCGAGGCACAACATGACCGACGCCTTGAACATCTCGCCATCGTATTCGAATGCCGCCGTGCCGCCGTACCGTTCGGCCGTCTCCCTCACCGTCATGGTGCCCAGGCCGTTGCCGCCATGCTTGCTCGAGGCGAAGTCGCCATCGACCTGCGTGACGGAGGAATCGTATGAATTGTCGACGACGATGAACAGCGAGGCCGGAGGTCCGTCGTTGTAACGAATGCGTACGCGCAGCTTCTTATCGCCGTCGCTCTGGATCATGATCGCCTCGACGGCATTCTCCAGAAGGTTGCCGACCAGCGAGCACAGTTCCGCGTTGTTGATGCTGATGTATGACGGCACCGCGGCCTTGACGTCGACGTCGGCGCCTTTGTGACGGGCCCAATCGCAGTAGTAGACCAGCACCGCATTCAACGAGGCGTGCTCGCAGTACTGCATGGGATGTTCGGGGGCAAGCAGCCGGTGTTTGGCCATTTGCTCAAGGTAGTCGCGGATGCCGTCCACGTCGTTGGCCGCGGCGAGCGTCTGCAGGGTCTGAATATGGTGTCTTGTATTGTGCCGGATCTGTCTCGCTTCGCGGATGCGTTCGTTCATATGCTGCAGCTGTAGGGTCTGCATCGCCGCATAATGCTCCCGCTTGGTCGCCTCGAGCAACCGTTCGGACTGCCTGATCATATACCAGATCAGCAGATAGGCCAATGCCATGAAGCAGGAGTAGGCGATGGCGATGGTGAAGGCAAGTGCCCGTACGTGCTCATTCATGACCGAATCGTTGTCGGCGGGCAGGCACCAGACCACGATTGCCGTTGAAATGAACGGGAACAGCCAGATGAGCTGCCAGAAGGACGGACTGATGGCGGGACTGTTGAGCGTGGATGGGATGGAGTCGCGCAATGGATGCCATAGGCACAGCGGCGCGAGGATGTCGAGTATGAGCTGATTGATGAATCCCGGCCAGCCGACGCGCAGGTTCACCGACTGCTCGCCAAGCACGGCCACGTCCATGACCAGCGACAGATAATAGATGATCGCCACCACGTAGGCGGCGGTGCTGCATAGGAGCATCACCTTGGAGACGGTCAGGTTCGTCACCTTGCTGAACACCAGTACCGCGACGATGCCGGTCGGAAACACCGTCCATAGCGTTGGAATCCGGAACATGCCGCATATGAAACCGGACAGTATGAACCATATCGTGCCAGCCGCCAGAATGATGCCGCCGGTGAGTTTCGGATTCTCCATGCGGTTCCACATGGCCATCAGGCACAGTATGAGGCCCATCAGTGCGTTGATCTGTTCGCCGATGGCGAAGAACATATCGGAAGGTGCCGTGGCGGCGACCAGTTCGATCAGATTCATCACTGCTCCGATCTCATGCGGGTGAACGTGTATTCCGCGTATTTGCGGCAGGTGGTGGTCACCGCGGTTTTGGTGATGGGAATGCGCTTGCCGCCCTTCATCACGAATTCGGCGTTGCTGATGCCGGTCACGTAGTCGAAGTTCACCAATACCCCGCGTGCGGTGCGGTAGAAGTTGTCGAAGACGGTGAGACGCCGCTCCACGTCGGAGAAGTTCGTGCGGATCTTGCTGCAGGTGCCATCGGCGAACGTGAACTCCACATAATGCGCGTTGGACAGGCAGTAGACGATGAGACGGCGATCCATGTTGATTGCGGGATTGCCGAATGCCACCTGCCAGGCCGCATCGGCGGCATGCGACGGTTTGTCCGTCGACAGATGCGTGACGCGTGGTCTTTCGCTCAGGGTTTCGTAGGCGCGATCCATGGTCGCGTCGAAATTGGCGCGGCTGATCGGTTTCAATATATAGCCGGTCGCCTGCACCTCATAGCCGAGCACGGCGAAGTCACTGCTGGATGTGATGAAGACGATGGGGCAGTCATCGCGTTGCCGTCGCAGGAAGCGTGCGATGTCCAGGCCGGTCGGTGCCGTCGCGTCGGTTTCGTCGTCGGTCAGGTAACAGTCGAGCAGCACCAGGTCGAAACGGTTGGATTTCCAGCTCTCGATGAAATCGTCGGTGCCGGTGAAGGTGCCGCAGTCAATGTCAAGATCGTGCTTGTCCCGAAAATAGGCGGTGCACATGGTCTTTACCAGCTGTCGTTCGGCAGGATGGTCCTCGACGATTGCGACGCGCATCATGTACCTCCCTTGGCAATGAGACCGAATCCCGGGTTTGTGTTCAAGCGTAACCGTCTCGGGTGATGTTAGGGGACCGCTTCGGGTGTGTGTCATGCCAGAAGACGGTGTTTCGTGCCAGAGGTTCCACGCATGAACAAGCCCGTCGGAGGATTTCCGGCGGGCTTGTTCGCAGTGTGGATCCCTATGATTACTTGGATCTATCGGTTAATCAATCGGCCAGTGCCTTGTCGACGACCTCGGTGGCCTCGGCGAGCACCTTGTCGAGCGCCTCGGGGGATTCGAAGGATTCGGCGTACACCTTGTAGATGTTCTCGGTGCCGGACGGGCGAGCGGCGAACCAATTGTTCTTGGTGGTGACCTTCAGGCCGCCGATCTTGGCATGGTTGCCCGGAGCTTCGGTGAGCTTGGCGGTGATGTCTTCACCGGCCAGCTGGGTGGCTTCGACGTCGTCGCCGGAAAGCTTGCCGAACTTGATCTTCTGCTCAAGGGTGGTCGGCGTGTCGACGCGCTTGTACCAGCTTTCGCCGAAGCGCTCGACCTGCTCCTGATGCAGCTGTGCCGGGTTCTTGCCGGTCTTGGCGGTGATCTCCGCGGCCAGCAGGTCCGGAATCAGGCCGTCCTTGTCGGTGGTCCACACACGGCCGTCCTTGCGCAGGAAGGACATGCCGGAGCTTTCCTCGCCGCCGAAAG
This sequence comes from Bifidobacterium sp. MSTE12, assembly GCF_000513015.1. Lineage (NCBI taxonomy): Bacteria > Bacillati > Actinomycetota > Actinomycetes > Bifidobacteriales > Bifidobacteriaceae > Bifidobacterium > Bifidobacterium sp. MSTE12. The sequence continues at coordinate 161,262 of NZ_AZYA01000007.1, forward strand.
CGACCTCGCCCTTGAACAGCGGATCCACGAACCACTTGAAGCCGACCGGAACCTCAACGAGCTTGGCGTTGATGGAAGCGGCGACGCGGTCGATCAGGGAGGAGGAGACCAGGGTCTTGCCGATGCCGGCGCCCTCCGGCCAACCCGGGCGGTTGCCGCCGAACAGGTACTCCACGCATACGGCGATGTAGTGGTTCGGGTTCATGACGCCCCAATTCGGGCACACGATGCCATGGCGGTCGGCGTCCGGATCGGTGCCGCCGACCAGATCGTACTTGTCCCATGCGCCGTTGTTCAGCGAATCGACCAAGCCCTTCATGGCATATGGCGAGCTCGGATCCATGCGGATCTTGCCGTCGTGATCGATGGTCATGAAGCTCCAGGTCGGATCGACCTGCGGGCGCACCACGTCGATGGTCAGGTTGAACTTCTCATTCATCAGCGGCCAATAGTTGACCGAGGCGCCGCCAAGCGGGTCGATGCCCAGGCGCACGCCGGAGGAACGAATCACGTCGAAGTCGATGACGTTCTCCAGATCGGAGACATAGTGGTCGCGATAGTCGAAACGCTCGACCAGATCGGACTTGACGGCCTGATCGAACGGCACGCGCTTGACGTTGCGGAAATCGCCGAGCAGCTCGTTGGCACGATCGGCGATGGCATTGGTCACGTCGGACGGAGCCGGGCCGCCGGTGACCGGATCATACTTGAAACCGCCGTCGGTCGGCGGATTGTGGGACGGGGTCACGACGATGCCGTCGGCCAGGCCCTCGCCGGTGAAGCGCTGGGTGCCGTCGGCGGCGCGGTTGTGCGTCAGGATGGCCTGGGACACGACCGGGGTCGGCGTGAAGTCGTCGCGTGAATCGATGCGCACGGTCACGCCATTGGCGACGAGCACTTCGATGGCGGTCTTCCAGGCAGGCTCGGACAGGGCGTGGGTGTCGCGGCCGATGTACAGCGGACCGGTGACGCCGGCCTTCTTGCGGTATTCGGCGATGGCCTGCGTGATGGCGACGATGTGGGCCTCGTTGAACGAGGTCTTCAGAGACGAACCGCGGTGACCGGAGGTGCCGAAGGAGACACGCTGTTCCGGAACGCTGGGATCGGGGACGACGTCATAGTACTTGCCGATGACCTCGTCGACGTTGATCAGATCTTCTGGGGTGGCGGGCATTCCCGCATTATTTGCAACCATAGCCCCATTCTGCCACGCTTTGGGGCGATGCGCGCGTAAGCGCCATATTGTGTTCAACGGATTATGGCGAAGGATTCACGTTGCAGGCTTCGCTGCGGGATGATTTGCATGCGATGGGGGAATGGTGTATCGTGCTTAGCGATTCGACTAATGCAGGGTTGCTAGTCAACTGAGAGACGCAAGACCTGAGGTATGGCATGCTTTGCTGTATCTCGGGTCTTTTTTGTTGCTTTCGAGCAGCGTTGCATGAGTCGGGACGGTTGTATCCGGGAAGGAAAGGAAAGCAATCAGGATGGCTGACTCACTCGCATCGCAGATCATCGCCGCCATCGGTGGTCCTGAAAACATCCGCAGTCTGACGCACTGCGCCACGCGACTGCGTTTCGAACTGGTCGACGCAGGCAAGGTCGACCAGAACGCCCTTGAACACATGAAGGGCGTGCTGGGTGCGGTTCCGCAGAGCGGCGACCGCTTCCAAGTGGTGATCGGCGGCGCCGTGGCCACTGTATACGAAGACATCATGCATCTGCCTGAAATGGCCAATGCAGGCGGTGCCGTGGCTTCCGGCAATGCCGCAGGTGATGGCGGCAAGCCGATGAGCAACGCCGAGGTGAAAGCGGCGGCCCGTTCCAAGGCGCGCGGCAAGGTGGCATGGCTCGATTCCTTCTTCGAATACCTGTCAGACTCCTTCCGCCCGATTCTGGGCGTGCTGCTCGGCGCCTCCATCATCATCGCGCTGGTGAACCTGCTGATCTCCCTCGGCGTGATCCCGAACGATGAAGCATCCGCAGGCTGGGTGTTCGTCAAGGCCATCTGGAAGGGCGTGTTCTACTTCCTGCCAATCATGGTCGCCTACAACGCCTCCAAAAAGCTCAAGGTCGACCCGTGGCTGGGCGGCTCCATCATGGCGATGCTCATGACCCCGCAGTTCATAAGCCTGATGAACACCAAGACCTTCGGCTCCACCGTGTGCGTGGAGAATTCGGCTCTCGGCACCACCTCCTGCACCGCCAACATCTTCGGCCTGCCGATGCAGCTGAGTGACTACAGTGGCAACGTATTTGTGCCGTTGCTCATGGCCGCGGTGCTCGCCCTCGTGTACCACGGACTGAAGAGGATCATTCCGGACAGCGTACAGCTCGTGTTCGTGCCGTTCTTCTCCATGATCATCGTGGGTGCGCTCACCGCATTCATCATCGGTCCGATCGGCGTATGGGCCGGCAACGCCCTCGGCATCGGCCTGGCATGGCTCAACAACTACGCTCCGTTCGTCTTCGCCGTCCTGATTCCGCTGCTGTATCCGTTCCTGGTGCCGCTCGGCCTGCACTGGCCACTCAACGCCCTGATGCTCATGAACATTCAGACCCTCCGCTACGACTTCATCCAAGGCCCGATGGGCGTGTGGAACTTCGCCTGCTTCGGCGCCACCGCCGGCGTGCTGTTCCTGTCCATCCGCGACAAGGACAAGGACATGCGCGCAACTTCGCTGGGCGCTCTGGCGGCCGGCCTGCTCGGCGGCGTTTCCGAACCGTCCCTGTATGGCATCCATCTGCGTTACAAGCTGGTCTACAAGCGTATGCTGATCGGCTGCGGTCTCGGCGGCATCGTCATCGCCGTGCTCAGCTGGTTCTTCCCGTCCGTCACCGCCTCCGGCCAAGTCGTGCATGGCGTGACCACCACCGCGTTCGCCTTCACCTCCCTGCTGACCATCCCGGTCTTCAACCAGATGTGGGTGTATGCGGTTTCCATCGCCGTGGCCTTCCTGACCTCCTTCATCCTGATCATCACCCTTGATTACCGCACCCCGGAGCAGAAGGCCGAAGTGCTGGCCCGAGCCGCCGCGGAATCCAAGGTCGAGTCCGCTCCGGCCGCAGCCGCGCCGAAGGGCACCCCGGCAGCCATCAAGGTGGCCGAGGCGACCGCCGACGCCGAAGCGGGTTCCGACGAAGCCGCCGCGGCGATCGCACAGGCTTCCGCCGACACGGTCAACGCGCCGATCGCGGGCCACGTCATCACGCTGGACGATACCGGCGATCCGGTGTTCGCCTCCCGTGCGCTCGGTGAAGGCGTCGGCATCGAGCCGACCGCCAGCACCGTGGTGGCCCCGGTCTCCGGCGTGCTGCAGACCGTTGCGGAAACCGGTCACGCCTTTGGCATCAAGACTGATGACGGCATCGAGGTGCTCGTGCACGTCGGCATCGATACCGTGAAGATGAACGGCGAAGGCTTTGCCGTGGCCGTCAAGGCGAACCAGCATGTGCATACCGGCGACCTGCTCGTCACCGTTGATTTTGATAAGGTTAAGGAAGCTGGGTACAGCACCACCACGCTGATGACGGTGCTCAACACCGTTGCATTCGCCTCCGTTACGCCGAAGACGGGCATCGACGTCGAAGCCGGCGATGCGGTGATCGACATCCAGCGCTGACCTTGCAGTCACTGTAGGAAAGGGTCGATGTGGACGTTCTTCGTGTATTCAACAACAATGTCGTGCTGGCCAAGGATGGCGACCGTGAGGTGATTCTCACCGGTCGTGGCATAGGGTTCCAAGCCAAACCGGGCCAACATGTCGACGATGCGAAGATCGTCCGCCGATTCGTTCCTGCGGACGGCCGGGATCCCGACCATATGGCCGAACTGTTGGCCGGGATCCCGCCGGAGATCATTCGACTGGTCACCGATGCCATGTCCCGTACCGGGCTTGCCGAGCAGATCGAGGCACAGCCCACACTGGTCATGGCACTGGCCGACCATATCTGCGGCGCGATCCAGCGGTCGCAGAAAGGGCAGACCATCGAATACCCGCTCGAGGCGGAAGTGCGTTCGCTGTATGCGGGCGAATACGCCAAAGGTGAGGCGCTGGTCAACGCCATGAACGATTATCTGGGTGGGGCGTTGCCAAAAGGCGAGGCCGTGGCGCTTGCCCTGCATTTGGTCAATGCCGGCTTCTCCACCGGAGATCTGTCGAACACCTACACCATGACCGGCGTGATCCAGCAGATGCTGTCGGTCATCGAAAACACCTACGACGTGACGCTCGACCAGCACAGCGTCAATGTAGGGCGCTTCATCACACATCTGCGGTATCTGTTCGTCCGTATCTACCAGCATCAGCAGCTCAGCGACGAGCCGCAGCCAATCGTCGATACCATCATGGCATCATATCCGCAGGCGACCGCCTGTGCGAGGCAACTCGCCATCGTGGTAGGCATGCGGTTGAACGCGACGCTGACGGAAGCGGAAATCGCCTATCTGGCGCTTCACATTTCCCGCGTCACAGCCGATGCGGCCAAGGAATCGTCATCCGAGGAGACGACTTCCGGCACGCGTACGCATAGTGCCTGACGTTCCACGCTGAACCGGATATGCTTCGTCTCAGGAAGCATATCGCCGTCGACCTGCGCCAAAACGGGCTTTTCCAATGTGATTTCGGCGCTTACGCCCTGAATCTGGTCCACCGTGGAATTCGTGGACAGCGGACTCTGCTGTGCCTTGCCGGTGATCGTCTGGTGCAGTACGTCGCCGAACAGGTTGGCCCAGCCCAGAATGCCGCCGGAGGTGTCGATGATCTCGTAATCGAGGATGCCATCGTCGTAGACGGCGTCCGGCATCAGCGAGAACATGGGAATCTGGCCGCAATTGCCCGCCATGAACGTGCGGAAGGACAGGCCGCGCGTGGTATGCGTGCTGCCGTCCTCGCTGGTGATGGTCACGTCGCCATGGTATTTCGGCGCGAACAGGTTCTTGACGCCCGACACGAAATACGCCAGCCAGCTGATGTTCTTCTTGAGTTCAGGATCGGTGTCGTCGATCATCAGGGCATCGAAGCCGATGCCCGCGATGATCAGGAACGCGTGGCCATGATCGGTGGTTTCGTCATCGAGCAGGGCGAGACGGCCGACGTCCACTTGGCGGGAGCCATGCGAGGTGGCCACGGTCAGGGCGGCGTCGATGTCATCCACGGGAATGCCCATATTGCGCGCGAACAGGTTGCCGGTACCGATCGGCACGATGCCCAATGCATGGCCGGTACCCGACAATGCACTCGCCACCGTACGCACCGTACCGTCGCCTCCGACGGCCACTACCACGTCGGCACCGCGATCCAAGGCCTCGAGTGCGCAGACACGGCCGTCCTTGTCGAGCTGCGTGTCGATGAAGTCCACCTGCGTAAGGCCTTTCGCCTCGCAGAATTCCCTGATATGCCGCTTGCGCTGGTCGGCCTGCGGCTTCGAAGGGTTGATGACGAATACGTAATGCACTTGGTCGTCGCTGCGCTGGTCAAGCTGACGCGCCAACTTGTGATGTCTGTACGCGCGCACGCCGAAGAAGGCGGCGACGCACACTGCGGCCACGCCGATGACGATGAGCAACGAGATGATAACGGGCATAGGCATGTCTCCCATTGTCACCGAAAATAGGTCGAAAATGTGAATTCGACGCGACAAAATCGACGAAAACTGCACGTTGCACGCAAAAACGGATGGTACATGTTCACTGTCGGCTTGCGGCACTAGTCTTAAAGGCATGCTTGATATCCAATTCATTCGTGAACATGCTGACGTTGTCAAGGAATCCCAGCGTAAGCGTGGCGAATCGGTCGAACTTGTCGACGAGGTGCTACGCTCCGACGAGGTTCGCCGCTCCTCTCTGAAGGAATTCGAAGCTGCCCGCGCGCAGCAGAAGGAGATCGGCAAGAAGGTCGCCGCGGCCCCGGCCGACGAGAAGGCCAAGCTGATCGCCGAAACCAAGGAACTGTCCCAGAAGGTCTCCGAGTACAAGGCCGCCGCCGATGCCGCAGCCGAAGAGTATACGACCGCCATGTGGAAGCTGTCCAACATCGTCGAGCCGGAGGCTCCGGAAGGCGGCGAGGACGACTACGTGGTCGTCAAGAAGGTCGGCCAGATCCGCGATTTCGCGGCGGAAGGCTTCGAACCGAAGGATCATCTGACCCTCGGCCGTGGCGTTGCCGGCATCGATATGGAGCGCGGCGTGAAGGTCGGTGGCTCCCGTTTCTACTTCCTGCGCGGCCAGGTGGCACGCATGCAGATCGCCATGCTGACCATGGCCGTCGACCAGGCCGAGGAGCACGGTTTCACCTTGGCCATCACCCCGACGCTGGTGCGCCCGGAAGTGATGCGCGGCACCGGCTTCCTCAACTCTCATGCGGACGAGATCTACCGTCTGCGCGAGCCCGACGAGCAGTATCTGGTCGGTACCTCCGAGGTGGCGCTCGCCGGCATGCATGAGAATGAGATCCTCGATCTGTCCGACGGCCCGCTGCGCTACTGCGGTTGGAGCTCCTGCTATCGCCGTGAAGCCGGTGCCGCTGGCAAGGACACCTCCGGCATCATCCGCGTGCACCAGTTCGACAAGGTCGAAATGTTCGTCTACACCAAGCAGGAAGACTCCTACAAAGAGCATGAACACCTGCTGGCCATGGAGCAGGAGATGCTCGGCAAGGTCGAGGTGCCGTACCGCATCATCGACACCGCCGCCGGCGACCTCGGCTCCTCCGCGGCCCGCAAGTTCGACTGTGAGGCCTGGGTGCCGACCCAAGGCCGCTACCGCGAGCTCACCTCCACCTCCAACTGCACCGAGTACCAGGCCCGTCGCCTGAATATCCGTGAGCGTATGGAGGACGGCAACACCCGTGCCGTCTCCACGCTGAACGGAACGCTTGCCACCACCCGCTGGCTGGTCGCCATTCTCGAGAATCACCAGCAGAAGGACGGCTCCATCGTCATTCCGCAGGCCATGCGTGCCTACATGGGCGGCAAGGAAGTCATCGAACCGACCAAGTGGGAGGCCTGATTTCAGGCATTGCTGAATTTGGCATGCGATTGAGATAAAAACGGCGTCAGCGTGGTGCTGGCGTCGTTTTTTGATTCACGATTCGGTGTTTCGCTACGGATCTTGGCTGGGAATCCTCTTTTTCCGTTTTTGGATGGACGAATCGAGATTGTCGTCTCACGACGCTGTTTATGTGTGTGCGATGCTGAAGATTTCCGAATGCTGTGCTATATTGACGTTTCGTGCATTGCACATTGGACAGATGTCTGAGCGGTCTAAAGAGACGGTCTTGAAAACCGTTGAAGGGCAACCTTCCGCGAGTTCGAATCTCGCTCTGTCCGCCTTTGGGCTTATTGGATTTTTCAGTAAGCCCTTTTTCTTTTTGAAGGTGGTTGATTGCATGTGTGTTGGAAACACTGTGCTGTTGGCGTAGTTTCATGGAAATCTCATAAGCGTTCGAAGGACTATGAAAATAATCGTAATAACGATTTCATAATGCTGCAATTCTCTTGAAATTTCAAGAAAAGAAATTCATGATAACGTTTTTACAGATATACTTGTGATACGGCTTTCAATGGTGATGGTCGTGTTCTGCTCAGGCGGGGTATTCAAAGGAGAAGAAAATGAGTTATTGGAGTCGTGTGGTGGCTTCGGTTTCCGTTGGCGCTACGCTGTTAATTTCCGGAGGTGCCGTTGTGGTTCAGTCCGCAATGGCTGCTGAGGGCAATAAGGCGGTGCAAATTCTTAATGTGGATTATGGGACCGAAACGGGTGATTTTCGTGGCGGTGCTTCGGGGACGCTCTATGGGCTTGGCGATGACGGTTCTCCAACAAATGCCATACTTGACGGTGCTCAGGTGGAGAATTCCTCCCAGAAGCCTCCAAGTGGCACACAGCATCCGAGCGGTGACGCGTTGTCTTTGGAGAATCAGTTCTTTTCCAACGGTGGTAATGAACTGGCAGTGTACATGCAGGATTACTACTCGGATTGGAGCTATAACGGCGGTAGCCGTCCGTCCGATGACCGAACCTATGTACTTGACGTACCGGTAAGCGATCCCACCTACGGAACCTATGCTTCCGGTGGCGATGGCGTATGGGATTATGCTCAAATAACCGAAATAGTGGTTAACAAAATTCTGGCCAACACCGAATATCCCGACCGGTACACGTTCATTCCTTTCAATGAGCCGGACGGTGGAAACTGGTACGCGTCAGGAGACAATGCGAAGGCAAAGATCTTCAAGACATTCCTCAGCGACTGGGACTCGGAGTACGAGTTGATTCAGAAAATATGGAACCAATACAAATCCGGGGAAAAGGTCGGCAAAACCGTCCCTACGGCGGACCACGCCCGTGTTGCGGGGCCTGGCGACTGTGAGTATCGGCAGAACAGGAGCAATGCCTTCCTTGCACATGCGAAGTCGAAAGGCACATTACCTGATGTGTTCGTATGGCATGAATTAGGCAAGGGAAGTCTGTCGTCTTTCCGTACGCATTATGAAAAGTATCGTGCGCTGGAAAAGAAGAACGGAATCAGTCCACTCGATGTGAACATCACCGAGTATGGTGAACTGCGGGATATGAGTGTACCGGGTCAGCTGATTCAATGGCAGTCGATGTTCGAAAGCGAAAAAGTGCAGGCGGAAACCGCGTACTGGAATTACGCCGGAAACCTTTCCGACAACATGGCCAAGGCCAATTCTGCCAATGCGGGCTGGTGGCAGTTCAAATGGTATGGAGACTTGCGTGGGACTCGGACCGTCAAAGTATCATCCGATTACCTGAACAAAGCGGACAGCCTGCAGGCAATTGCAGCCATAGATCAAACCAACAGAAAGGCCACGGTACTTTACGGCGGTGCCAATGACAATAACTCTGACCAAGTAAAGAACACTGGGGCGAATATTCCGGTCACTGTCCATTTTTCCGGTCTTAGTACAGAGAGATTCGGCACTTCAGTAGATGTGGAAGTTAGGGAGAATGCATTCACCGGACCTGACGGAGTTGCGGCCACGCCAAGAGTTGTGAATGTGGTCTCCGGAGCGGATATTTCTGATGGAACTCTGGACGTGACCACAATGAGTGTTGACCGATACGCATCATATCAACTGGTGGTCACTCCTCATAGTGATCGTGCTCTGAAAGTCGATGATGCTTCTACCGGACGGGCCCTACTTGTTGAAGAGGCTGAGAATGCCGTTCTGTCCGGTGGTGCGCAGACGTATGTTAAGACTCCATGGGGCGATGGATGGAACTATTTCATGACTTCAGGCAACGGCGATGTTGGCAGCTTCAAATCAGGTTCGACCGCTACTTGGACGGTGGATGTTCCTGCGGATGGAACATATCGTTTCCAGGTGATTAGCGGAAATACGGGATTCCCTGGAACGAACGGGGTCGCAGTGGACGGCATCAGTGCCGGGACACTGCGGCTCGGTGCTGAGCTTGCCATGAAATCGGCCGCAAAATGGTTGTATCGAGGTAGTAGCGAGATTGAATTGCAACTTAGTGAAGGCGTTCATCAAATTCAACTTCAGGGGTCTTCCATGGATAACACGCTTGATAAGTTCCTCCTGTATCAGGTGAGTGATTCTAATGGGAATATAGATAAGACCGAATATCCTGCTTCTCAATTCCGTCTGACAGACGGTGCGTCCCTTACCTATGACCAGAGCGGTGCCAAAGGCTTTGCCCAACTGAACTCTGGTGTTGCCAAGGTGTTCGCGCATGCATGGGAGAGCGGATACCATACCGTCACTTTGGAATATCGTGCCGCTCAGGGTGATGTGATGAGTCTTCGGATTAACGGGAACCTTGTGGGCGAGATCGTTGCCGAATCGAATGGATTGCAGAGTTCAAGCATCAACGTGGCAATGGCCGAGGGCATCAATGAAATCACTGTGTCCGGTGATTCGTCGATTCTGGTGTGCGATGTGATGGTCATCAGGGATCTGAGTGATGATGGCGCCGCGATATCCGTTGAGGCGGAGGATATGCAGCTTGGCGGTGGTGCGCAGATCGTGTCCGCTTCGGGAACCAATGCTTCTGGTGATGGATACGTTTCCGGACTTGGAAACCAATTTGTTACGCAGGAGAGTGGCGCCTCCGGCATGGGAGACCAGACTCGAGTCGTGACGGTGGACTCGAATAATACTCCTGACCTTATTGAGGGAAACAAGGGAACTCTTACGATTCCTGCAGGGACCGTTCCTGCAGGAAGATATTCGGCGGTGGTGAGTTTCTCCAACGACGCGTTCATCGGAAACCATGACTACAATCCTCAGATTGTGGATTTGGGATTGCAGATCCGCGCAGGTAACGACGAAGGCGAGGAGCTTTCGAGGGATGCATTCAGATACACGTATTCAGATACCAATTTTCTTGATAGAACTTTGAGTGTTACGACGGATGGCGGTGCTCTTGTGTTCGGCAATTGGGATTCCCCGGGATTGGGCCAGGGTGCGGTATCGTGGGGTGTCGCGCCAAATATCGACAAGATCGTGTTCTATCCCATTGTGGCTGGGGAGGTTGTCGGACGCTCTCTTGGATGATGGGCGATTTAAGAACGTCGTAGTTTTGTGAAAACGATACCAAGGCATTCCCGGTTCGGTCTAGAGGTCGGACTGGGAACGCCTTCTGTGGGAACTGCGTAAATCCAACGTTTGCGAAAGCGGGAAATATGTTGCTCTGATTTGATGTGAAAACGTTATCGAAGTACACTTAAGTCATCGAATAAAAAAGCTCGCATTTATTGCAAAGTTGTAGTGCGGGTGGGAATGTTGAATCAACTGTCTTGCTTGATAACGTTATCGGGTGAATATACAGAATGACCTTGCGAAGGAGCGGTCCCATGGAAAGGCAATATATGTGGGGAAACGATAGCGTGTCTCTTGCCTTCGAAGTGAATGCGGACGAGCATGTATCGCTTTCCCGCATCGTCTTTGGGATGGTGGAGAAGGTTTTTGCACAAAGGCTGCCGCTTGCGGAAATCATCCTCTCCGGTACGGGACATTGGATCGCATGTGATCGGCTGATACATACGACCATCGGCAGGGATTTGGTCCTTTTGTCGTTTGATGAGAGGACTAAGGGGGAGTCGCGATGTCTTGACGTCAAAATGAGGGATGAGCAACATGCTCTCGATGTGGTCGTGACATATGTGATTTCTCCGGGAACGTCCGTGGTCTGCACATATGCGACGGTTATCAACAGGGGGGCGGGGCATGTGTTTCTTGAGTCGGTGACCAGTGCCGTTCTTCCTATGGGGTCGATGTCTAATGATGAGACCTGGAAGAAGGAATGGATCCTGCTTGAAGGTCATTATGATTGGCTTGGCGAGGGGCGTTGGTCCTATACGAAATGCTCGGATCTGTTCCCAGTGCTTCGTCAGGAGCTTACGAATCATAATCCGCGCAGTGAGCATGCTGTCGTTTCCACGGGAACATGGTCTACGGGCGGATCGGTGCCGATGGCATTCTTGGAGAGCCGGGAGACGGGCAATGTGTGGGCTTTCCAGGTTGAGCATAATGGCGCATGGCGTTGGGAAATCGGCGACAACACAGTGGATGGATACTTCGCGTTGTCCGGCCCTACGAGCGTCAATCATTCATGGATGAAGGATTTGGGGGAAGGCGAGTCTTTCGCGACTGTGCCGGCGTCGTTCGTCATGGGTGGGGACATGCAGACCACCGTTGAGGAAATGACGAAATACCGGCGAATCGGAAGGTTGGTCGATGAGTCGTCCGCTGTTTCCCAAGTGATATTCAACGACTATATGAATACGATAAATGGCGACCCGACCACGGAAAAGCTGTTGCCGCTGATTTCAAGCGCGGCGCAGGTTGGTTGCGAGGTCTTCGTCATAGATTGCGGCTGGTATGACGATTCCGGCGATTGGTGGCCGAGCGTCGGAGAGTGGAAGCCGTCAAAAACCAGATTCCCGGGGCCTAGGGGAATCGGGGAAGTGATTGATGCGATTAAAGAGGCGGGAATGGTTCCCGGTCTCTGGCTGGAGCCCGAAGTCATTGGAATCAAATCACCTGTTGCGCAAGAGCTTCCTGACTCTGCGTTCTTCCAACGCAACGGGCAGCGTGTGGTTGAGCAGGAGCGGTATATCCTTGATCTGCGCGATGAGTCTGCCCGCCGATATTTGGATGGCGTTGTGGATCGACTGATCGGTGACTACGGCGTTCAGTACTTCAAAATGGATTACAACGTCTCTCCAGGGGCTGGAACCGACTACCACGCTGATTCGGTGGGGGATGGATTGCTTGGCCATAATCGAGCCTTCCTTGATTGGGTTGATGGTCTGCATCGTAGATATCCGAAATTGATTCTTGAAAATTGTTCTTCAGGTGGAATGCGTGAGGACTTTGCCCAGACGTCCAGATTCCAGGTGCAATCCACATCTGATCAGCAGGACTACCGCTTGTACCCGGTTATTGCGGCGACGGCTCCGTTGATGGTACTGCCGGAGCAGGCTGCCAGTTGGGCGTATCCGCAGGCCGAGATGGATGCGGAGCAGACGGCGTTCAATATCAATACCACGTTCTTGGGGCGTTTCTTCCTTTCCGGATACATCAATCAAATGGAAGAGTGGCAGAAGAACATTATCCAGCAAGGTATTCAGGCCTATCGAGAGCATGTGCAGCCGATGATTGGGGAGTCGGTGCCCCTCTGGCCGCTTGGGTTGCCATCGTGGGATTCTGCGGTGGTGGCGTTGGGTGTGAAGGCCTCTCAGCGGACGATAGTCACCGTGTGGGTGAGGAACGCTCCGGAAACGGTGAAGGAGGTTGCGCTCTTCTTGCCACACTTACACGGCGAGGGCGTTCAATGCCGAACGATTTTCCCGGTTGGTCCCGCTTTTGATGAATGGGATGCCAAATGGTCAGAAGCTGATTCGAGTCTTATCGTGTCCATTCCGCATGGAATGTATGCGTCAAGATCTTTCGAACTCGTTGAGAAAGGCGGTGAAACCCTTCTTTCGTAGTGAGTTCGTATGAGTGCGTTGCACGAACACAATGGATTGTAATAAAAGAGAAAAGAAAGGTGATATCAATGAAGATGTTCACAAAGGCCCACGTTGCGACGGCGGTCGCTATGGGAGCGGCCCTGTCGATGGTTCTTTCGGGATGTTCGAACCCTACGGCCGGAGATGGCAATGGTGATGTGGATACCTCCGCGAAGGATTACTGGCCGTCTGCCACACAAAAGCTTGACGGTGTGGAATTGACCATGTGGGTTGCACAGAATTCCAACAAGATTCCGGTCAAGGTCGTCAATGATTTCGAGAAGGCAACTGGGGCCAAAGTTAAGCTGGAAACGATTCCTGACCCATATGAGCAGAACATCCAGACCAAGATCACAACGGGTGACACTCCCGATCTTGCTTTCTGGCAACCCACTCAGTCCATGCTTGCTGGATTCATCGCCCAAGACAAACTACAGAAGCTGGATAACGCACCTTGGGTGGACGATTATACGGACGGCATAGCCGATGCCGGCGGCGTAGTCGATGGCACTCGTTATGCGGCACTGGTATCCACTCCGCCAGTGATGGGTGTTTTCTACAATAAGAAAGTCTTTGAGAAAGCCGGCATCACGGAGATTCCAAAAGGTTGGGATGAGTACGTGGCAGTAGCCAAAAAGATCAAGGACGCCAATATCGACGGAGTCGAATCTCCGCTGTTCGAGATGGGTGGATCTCAGTGGGGAACCCAGTACTCCGTTCAGATTCAGCTTGCCGAGGCTGCTCAGGACGGCTTGTGGGATCGTGTTAATTCCGGTAAGGAGAAGTTTACGGACAAGACGATTCAGACTGCCATCGACAACTACAAGCATCTCTTTGATGAGGGGTTGTATAACAAGAATGCCGGTTCGGCGAAGGACACCGATGAGGCTCAGGCCCTTTGGGAAGGCAAGGCAGGCATGATTGTCTGCGTGAACTCCTTGTTCAACCAGATTGCCGCGTTGGCGGACAATGACAAGGCGGCACTTGATGAGAACATAGGTTTCTTCCCGTTGTCTGCCAAGGGCAACATCGGAACGGTCATTCCGGAACAGAATAACTCGGTGGTCGCATTCAAGACGAGTGATTCCAAGAAGGAAGCCGCCGCACGACAGTTCATCAATTATTGGATGACTGAGGATTATGAAACGTTCGTCAAGGATCAGGGCATTGTCTCCGTTATTAAAAACGTGGACACGCCTGACAATGTGCCGCAGGCATTGCTTGACTCGGCAGATTCCATCAAGGATTCCGTCGGTTCCATGCAATCCTTGGCCGTGGCGAATCCGGATCTCTATATCAACTTGGCCGATATGATCAATGGCACCAAGTCCGCAACCGATGTAGCGAAAGCGACTCAGGATCAATTTGCTCAACTTGCAAAGGCGCAAGGGATCAAGGGGTTCTGAAAGAAATCCAAGTAATTACGGTGGGGCACCGCAAATCTGGTGCCCCACACCCATCAGCCACAATCGATAGGGGAAGAACAATGTCAGCACAAGCAGTGGCACGTGCGGTGCCCAGACCAGAGAAGAAGAAAAGAAACAAGAGTCAAAAGGTGCTTATGCGGCAGAACTATCCAGTTCGTTATCTCATTCCGGCTTATGTGATGCTACTCATCTTCTTCTTTGTTCCGACTATTCTCAACCTTATTTACGCCTTCACGAATTGGTCTGCTTATTCCAAGACGATATCGTTCGTAGGTCTTTCCAATTTCGTAGATCTCTTCAGGTCGGGAAATCTGCTGCGTGACCTCCGTATTACACTAATCTATGCTTTGCTGGTCGCGATCTTCCAAAACACATTCGGATTAATGCTTGCGGTTTTCCTTGAGGAGGACACTAGAATCAATCGCTTCGCTAGGACTATGTTCTTCATTCCCGTCATCATGTCCGCTTTGGCGGTTGGCTATATTTGGCAGGCGGTACTCAAGTCCGATGGGGCTTTGAACCAGATTCTATCCTTCCTGCTTGGTGCGAATATCGATGTGGCGTGGCTGGGATCTACGATATGGACGATTATCGTCGTAGCCGCAATCCATGGATGGAAGTGGATGGGACTGTCAATGCTCATCTTTCTGGCTGGGCTCAAAACCATCGATTCTGACGTAATAGAGGCGGCGGCCATTGATGGAGCGACCCGTAGGCAGACCTTCTGGCGTATCAAATTTCCGCTTCTTGCACCGGCTTTCACTTTTAATGTGGCGACGTCTTTACTTGGCTCCATGAACGGTTTCGACATCGTTCAGGCAACAACGCAGGGCGGTCCTGGAAGCACTACCGAAATCATCAATATCTTCATCTGGAGAACATTCGGTCAAGGACTGTATTCGCAGTCCACGACGATGAGTCTTGTTCTGTTCATTATGGTTATGATCATCGCAGTGCCGCTCATTTGGTATCTGCGCAGAAGGGAAGCGAAAATCCTATGACATCCGCAACGTATGGCGCAGCGCCCAAGACCAATGATTCCGTCACGGTCAATAGACCTTCCAAAGGGCATGCCATCTTCCACGCCATCATGGTTTTCGTGGTGATGATAGTACTTCTCGGCATTCCTTTCTGGCTGTTGGTGGTTACAGCAGGGAAAACTCAAGCGGAAGCTGTGGTCCCTAATATGAGTCTGCCAAGTCAGTGGCATCTTCTGGAGAACTTCAAAACGGTATTGGTGGACGGTAAAATGATTGCCGCGTTCTTCGGATCCATCGTTGTTACCGTTCCGTCGGTGTTCCTCGCACTGCTGTTCGGTTCGATGGCCTCGTGGATTCTCGCGAGACGGACGACCAAGCTGCTTGCCGTTGTGTATGCGTTGGGCATCTCCGGTCTGATTCTTCCTCCGGCCGTGGTCACTGTGATGATGCTGCTGAAGATCATCGGCCTGTCCGGCACCGCAGTGGGTATGGTCGGCGTATATGTGGGCATCTACATGTCGACGGTAATTTTCTTCGTCACTGGTTTCATCCGTACCATTCCGGTGTCGCTCGAGGAAGCGGCGCGTGTGGATGGTGCTAAGCCGATACGAATCTTTTTTACCATCATTCTGCCGTTGCTCGGTCCTACTCTCGCTACCGCGACGATTTTGGTAACCCTGTACATCTGGAATGATGTGTTTTATTCGCTGTTTATCCTGTCGGGCAAGATGGATCTCCTTCCTTTGAATCTGTATAACGTGGCTAGCGCCGGCTTGTATCTCAACAATTGGCATTTGATTTTCGCTTACATCATTTTGATGAGCCTCCCGCTCCTGATTATTTTCGCGCTGGCTCAGAAGAAGATCATTAGCGGCATTACAGGCGGAGCCGTGAAGTAGATTTGTGGGTGAGATATCGATACCCACCTACAAATCCGTCCAGTAGTATTTTCGGTGCTTTTCATCATTGAATTTGGAACTATATGATGAATAGGTACGGATTTTCTAGTGGGACGCGATGGCGAAAGGGGAAGTATGGCCCGGGGTGCAAGGCAGACGAAAGCAGCCTCAATCAAAGATGTTGCTGCCTTGGCGCAAGTATCGGTTCCTACGGTATCGCGCTACCTCAATGATCGGGAGCGCGTTAGCGACGAGAAATGTGAGAAAATCGCCAAAGCGATAGAAATGCTAGGGTATAGGCCGAATCCAATCGCTCGAGCCTTGGTGAAGGAGCGGACAAAATCGATTGCGGTTCTGTCTACGAATACGACGCTGTACGGCCAATCACACTGCATTGAAGGCATTGAAGAAAGTGCAAGAGCTGCCGGGTATTCGTTGGCCATCGAGATTTTGTCGGACACCAGCCGTAGCAAGCTTAGGGCAAGTGTGCAATCAAGCTTGGATCAAAATCCTGCGGGTGTGATCCTTCTCAACTTCGATCAGGTGGGCAACGATGCGTTCGCATATCTGCCATCCGACCTCCCCACGGTACTGATTGCCGGTGGGCGGGAGAAAGAGACGGCCCAGATTTCATTGTGTGAGAGGGAAAGCGGGTATGAGCTGACTAAGTATCTTCTTTCACTGGGCCACAGAACCGTATATCACGTGGCGATTCCCGGTGATGGCG
This sequence comes from Bifidobacterium sp. MSTE12, assembly GCF_000513015.1. NCBI lineage: Bacteria > Bacillati > Actinomycetota > Actinomycetes > Bifidobacteriales > Bifidobacteriaceae > Bifidobacterium > Bifidobacterium sp. MSTE12. Next base: position 178,296 of record NZ_AZYA01000007.1, read on the forward strand.
GTGATTACACGCGTCTTAGCGGATGGCGCCGAGCGTGCGAGGAGGCCGGCGTGCCGACCACTGTTCCCATTGAAGCTGAATGGAATCCCGGGAGCGGTCGTGAGATCGGGCGAAAACTCGGTGCCGATCCGGAGGTAACCGCGATTTTTGCGGGCAATGATGAGTTGGCTATGGGCATTATCCGTGGTCTGAATGATGCCGGGCGCAAAGTGCCTGAAGATGTCAGCGTTGCTGGATTCGATGACCATCCGATTGGGAGTATCTGGAATCCGGAACTTACTACGATAAGGCAGGATTTCCGTTTGGTGGGCATGAAATCCTTTGAGCTTCTTGAAGCCAAGATCAATGACCTTGTGGAGGGGAACGGACATACGGAGAACTGGAATCGTTATGTGGAGATTCCAGGTGAGCTTATTGTTCGTGAATCCACGAGGAGTGTGCGTTAACGACAACGGTGACTGAGCATCTTGAGTGAGTTGAACTTTTCAGGGTGGCAAATGAGTGCCCCCTGTTTGTGCGTATTTGATGTTGTGAATCCTGGTTCGATTGGTGGGCGTCTTCTTGGTTTGCGGATGAAATTGTCGTCACATTGGAACCCCAACCGGAACGTACCGTAAATGAGACTGTGCTGCTGCGCCGCTGATGGAAGCGGTTATGGGGTAATGCGAACAACTCCTATACCGTCGGCGTGGCCAGCGTGGCGCTGTCGGTCACGCCGACGGGATTCATTACCCCTCCTTCTTTCGGTCTTCCGCCAAAGCTTGGGTATATCGGGTCCTGTTGTGGAATCGACGAGATTCCGGCGTTCGTCACAATCGCTGTATACAATGAATTCCGCAACTTTGCCTCCCCCTCGGAAGGATGACATGACAATGCTGAGTCTTGGCTACTGCATCTTGGGCGTCATGCTCTGCATTGCCACCTTTTTTCTGGCCAAAAAACACCCCAACCGCATTTCGAACGGATTTATTCTGGAGCTGGCCGTCATTCTTCTTCTCGAAAGCCTCCTTGGTCTGATGGCAGCTCACATGGGGGCATCTCCTTGGCTGATGGGCGTAGCTTACGTCCTCGCATACATTCGTCCGGTTCTCTTCGTAATTCTGGGATTCGCCCTGTTGGTCAACGGCATCATCGGGGTGCGGCGCGAAGGTTTCTCCCTTACCAGTGCGCTTCCCTTCGCTTGGGGTATCATGTTGCTCTTTTCCGGTTACTGGTTCCTTTGGGGGCCGGGGCAGGGCATGTCGGGCTCGGAGTTTTACGTCCGCGTTATGACCTTCGTGAGCATGATGGTGAACTACATTCCTATCGCGCTCTTTGGTGTCTGGTTCTCGAACGACATCTGCTATAAGTCCGGCAAGGCTCCTGAAACCGAATACATCATTGTGCTGGGTTGTAGCATTCTCGACGACGGCACGGTCACGCCGCTGCTGCGGGGGCGCCTGGATGCGGCGATCGCGGCTTGGGAGCAAGGCGGACGTCGCGCAACAATCATCACGTCCGGCGGTCAGGGCCATGACGAGGTGATTTCCGAAAGCCGTGCCATGGCCAACTACCTGCTTTCGCAGGGCGTACCGGAAAGCAGCATTCTCTTGGAAGACAAGTCCTCAACGACCGAAGAGAATCTGAAGTTCTCGCATGCCATCATGGATGCCCGCGGTGGAGCCGCACATTGCACCATTGCCACGAGCTCCTACCACTGCCTGCGCGCCGCGATGTTCGCACGACGTCTTGGCATCAACGCAAGCTGCGTAGGCGGACACACGGCGGCCTTTTTCTATCCGGCGGCGTTCTTCCGCGAATATATCGCCCTGATTATGCGTAACCGTCCTGCCGTCATCATCTTCTTCGGGCTCGTTGTCGTTCGCTTTGCGCTCATGCTGATGGATATCGTTCCGGAAGGCGTCTTCTTCTAACCGGAGGTGGACGCATACGGGAGGACCCGTATGGGTTGGTGAGCCTGCCAAGGCAAGTGTGTTTGGCCTGCAACGTCGTGGGGAAGAGCATTGGCCTGTCCATATGGAACATCAACGACGAATCCGACAAGACGATGCCAATGCATAAGTTTCATCATCCGGCGTAGGGGACGGAGCCTTCACCGGCAAGGCAAATAGTCAATCCACACCGTTAGTGACTCTCATCCATGTCGAGTCCCGTGGTAACGAGCCATTAATTTTCAGAGGGCTTTTCTTTACTGGCACGTAACAGTGCGGTGGTGAGTGTGACGGTCGATTCCGGCACAATCTTGGGTAATAACAACGTGAATCAAAGGTTTTTCGATAAGAGACCTTATCGTTGGTTGTTTTTCCGAAGCGTCATGAATCGAGGTCACTATGGCACAGCAGATTACCAGCCTGCTCGACGACCCGACACAGACCGTCAGCCTCGACACGTTCAGTGGGCTGACCAAAGGGTGTCCGGCACCATTCTGGTTGTTTCAGGGAGTATGCGGCGCATGGGGCATCGACCATTCCCGCGCCCAGCTCAATCTCATCACCGTCTCCGAAAACGCAACGTTCCTGCTGTTGCTTGACGGCGAGCCGCAAGGCGTGGTGCGCGTCTCACAGCCCGGCTACGTGGGCGGACCGGAGGCCGTCGCCTCGGAAATCAGTTGGCTCAACGCGTTGCATGACATCGATGGCATCAGCCTGATCAATCCGGTACCCACCGTACGCGGCACGTTCGTGACGAAAATCAACGACCTCAACGGAATCGGCTGGACGGTCATCTCGACCAAATACGTGGGAGGCACCGTGCTGGAGGATCTCGACAATCCCGCACCTTACTACGAGACCATCGGCCAGTGGGCGGCGAAGTTCCACGAACAATCCCGTAACTGGAATAAGCCATACGGCTTCACCCGTTTCAACTGGGACCTGTCGAACATGGTCGGTCCGGCCCCGCGTTGGGGACGCTGGGAAAGTGCGAATCTCACCGATGACGAGAGGGCATTGTGCGACACCGCCCTATGGAAGGCCATGGACGTGGTGATGAAAGTGCCGCGGACCAACGACACCTGGGGACTGATCCACGCCGACCTACGTCCCTCGAACGTAATCCGCGGCGACGATGGCAGACTGACGGTCATCGATTTCGACGACGCCGGCTACAGCTGGTACCTCTACGACTATGCATCCTCCTTGAGCTTCATCGAACATGAATCCTACGCGCCCGACCTCGCCAAGGCATGGGTGAAAGGCTATCAGGCGGTCGCCGGAACATTCACCGACGACGAACTGCACATCATGTCGGCACTGTCGATGATCCGCCGCCTGCAAATGCTCGGCTGGACCACCAACCATCGTGAGGACGCACTGCCTGACGGCCTGGCGGCTCAACAAGCCCCCGGCAGCGTGATGTGCGCCAAGCGGTACCTTGACGATCCGCTATGGCTGTTGCACTGAACGGCAACGCGTTCCAGGAATTTGATAACTGAATATCCAACCGAATCCAACAACCACAACTGAACGAGGAAATCAATGGCATAACTCGCCGAACAGTAAGAGAGGAAGGCGATTGCAATGACGGCATCAACCGTTTCGGGAAGCTCCATAGGCAGCGTGACCTATGTGGAAACCGACAAGGACTATTTCAAAAAACGTCAACTCAAGCGGACCGCGGGAGCATTCGGCCTATGGGCCATCGGCATCGCGGCAGTCGTTTCCGGCGACTTCTCCGGATGGAACGGCGGCATAGCGCAGGCCGGCTGGGGTGGCATGCTCGTGGCCGCCCTCGTGGTATACCTCATGTACGTACTCATGCTCAATTCCATCAGTGAAATGGCCTCCGCCATGCCACACACCGGCGGCGCATACTCATTCGCCCGAGCGGCCATGGGGCCATGGGGCGGCTTCTTCACCGGGCTTGCGGAAACCGTGGAATACGTGATGACCGCCGCCACCATCGTCTACTTCTCTTCGGCATACGCCGACGCGATCCTGTCCGACCTGACCGGCTACTCGCTTGACGACCACGGTTTGCGCTGGATCTGGTGGCTCGGCCTGTATGTCATCTTCGTGGTAGTCAACTGGCTCGGCGCCGAAACCTCATTCCGCTTCGCCGAAGTCGTGTCGATTGCGGCGCTCGCCATCGTAGCGCTGTTCGGCATCGGCGCGTTCGTAACGGGCAAGGCCGACTTCTCCACACTGCTCAACATCACGCCGACGGACGGCAACTCCGCATTCCTGCCGTTCGGACCGGGCGCCATCTTCTACGCCATGCCGTTCGCCATGTGGCTGTTCCTCGGCATCGAACAGCTCCCGTTGGCCGCCGAAGAGGTGCGCGAACCGGAAAGGAACATTCCGAAGTCCTCCCGCCTGTGCATCTTCACCCTAGGTCTGTCCGCACTGATCATCGTGTTCCTCAACCCGGCCGTGGTCGGATCCGAGGCGCTCGCCGGTTCCGATGAGCCGCTACTTGACGGGTATCGTGCGATTTTGCCCGGCAATCTTGCCGCGGTGCTCTCCGCCTTCGCGCTCATCGGCCTGCTCGCTTCCATCCAGGGCATCATGTTCGCTTACGGACGCAACCTGTATTCGCTGTCCCGCGCAGGCTACTATCCGGCGTTCCTGTCGCTGACCGGCAAGAAGAAAACGCCGTATTGGGGCCTGATCGTCGGCGCCATCATCGGCTTTGCCGCGCTGTTCATCATCGCCTACGGCGGTTCCGGCGCAGGTTCGGTGGTACTTAACATCGCCGTATGGGGTGCCGTGCTGGCTTACCTGCTGCAGATGGTCTCCTACGTGTTGCTCAAGAGGAACATGCCCGACATCAAGAGGCCGTTCACCAGCCGCTTCGGCGTACCGGGCGCGGTGATCGCGGGACTGCTGGCCTTCTGCATCTTCGTGGCGGTGCTGCTCAACCCTGACTACCGCCTAGCCGTCTACACCATGGTGGCCATCTACATTCTCGCCACCATCTTCTTCGCGGTCTACGGCCGCAAGCATCTGGTGCTCTCCCCGGAAGAGGAGTTCGCGGCATCCGGAGGCAAAGCCGAATACAAGACCGAGGACTGAACGGCAACACCTCATCGGATAACGGCATGCATCGCGTGGAATTCATCAATGCGGGCATGCCGTTTTCCATGGAGTCGAATCTCGGCAAAAGGTCAACCAAATACGCAAAAAATGGCGGAAATGGTTTGTTTCCGTACTGTATCAGTCCCTCAACAAAGCTGCGTTACCGTTTGGGTAATGCCAAGGAGAGCCAACGAAAGAAGGAATCATGGCCACTCGATCAACCATCATGGACACCAACAGCTTCCGTCCGGAGATGGCGGACGCACTCGATCCGGCAACGCGCAAGCTCACCGAGGAACGCGACGTACTCGGACCGGCTTACCGCCTGTTCTATCGCAATCCGGTGCATCTGGTGAAAGGCGTCGGGTCTCATCTGTGGGATGCCGACGGCGAGGAATACCTCGACGTGTACAACAATGTGGCATCCGTGGGCCACTGCCATCCGCGCGTGGTCGAGGCGCTGTCCAAGCAAGCCTCAATGCTCAACACCCACACCCGCTACCTGCACGAGAACATCCTGCATTATGCGGAAGATATCCTTTCCACCATGCCCGACGAGCTTGACCGCATCATGTTCCAGTGCACCGGCTCCGAAGCCAACGATCTGGCCATCCGAGTGGCCCAGACCTACACCGGCGGCGAAGGCGTGATCGTGACGCACGAGGCCTACCATGGCAACTCCGCCCTGACTTCCAAGCTGTCACCGGCACTCGGTACCGCACAGACCCTGGGCCTCACAATGCGCATGATTCCCACCCCCGACACCTACCGTCTCGAAATCGACGGGAAAGCGGCCTCCGAATGCACCGCCGAGGAATTCGGCAACTGGATGGCGGGTGAGGTACGCAAGGCCGTGGCCGATATGGAACGTCATGGCATCAAGTTCGCGGCACTGCTCGCGGACTCCATCTTCTCGTCCGACGGTGTGTATCCGGATCCGGTCGGTTACCTGAAGCCGGTCATCGATACCGTGCACGAGCTTGGCGGCGTGTGGATTGCCGACGAGGTGCAGCCCGGCTTCACCCGTACCGGCGACGCCTTCTGGGGCTTCGGGCGCCAGGGCATCGTGCCGGATCTGGTCACCTCCGGCAAGCCGATGGCCAACGGTCTGCCGACCTCGCTGATGGCGGCCCGGCACGAAGTGCTCGAACCGTTCGCCGGGTCCATCCCGTATTTCAACACCTTCGGTGGCAATCCGGTATGCATGGCCGCGGCCCAGGCCGTGCTTGACGTGATGCGTGACGAAGACACCATGGGCAATGCCAAGAAGGTGGGCAAGGTATTCAAGGATGCCGTCGCCTCGCTCATGCCGTCTCATCCGTGCATCGGCGACGTGCGCGGCGCCGGTCTGTACATCGGTTGCGAAATCGTCAAGCCGGGTACCAAGGAGCCAGATCAGAAAGCGGCGCTCGATATTCTTGAAACCCTACGTGACAATCACATCCTCACATCGGTGTGCGGCCGATATGGCAATATTCTCAAGCTGCGTCCGCCACTGGTGTTCAGCGAATCCGACGTGGACTGGTTCATGGATGGATTCACCAAGACACTCGAAACATTGAAACTGTAAAACGAAAGGAAATGCAGCAGGGAGGGCACGGATATGGAAGATCGCATCGACGCAGGCCAAGGAAGGCTGGCGACGAGTGAGCTGGTCTACCGTATCCGTGCCCTTATCCGTGACCGGGAACTGCAGCCGGGGGAGAGACTCGGTTCGGAACGGGCGCTCGCACAATCACTCGGCATCAGCCGTTCCGACCTGCGTATGGCTCTGGCGGTACTGGAAGCCTCCCATGAGGTCATCCGCAAGATCGGCCGTGCAGGTGGCATCGTCGTGTCCGACGGTCGGCTGGAACGTAACATCAATACCGTTGAATCGTTGCCGACCATTGCAAGACGGCAAGGCATGCGGGTCTCGTCGAAGGTGTTACAGGCCGTGATCGCCCCGGCTTCGCCTTCCGACATACGGTTGCTGAAACTGCCCGGCGAGCATCCGATGGTCTACGACATCACCCGTCTGCGCTATATCGAAGACCAGCCGCTGTCTTTGGAACGTTCGCACCTGCCCGCATATCTGTTTCCGATGTTCCTGACGCGCGATCTGACCACGCCGTTCTACACGATGTTCGAGCGTGACTACGACGTTCGCCCGTATAGCGTGGACGAGACGCTGGAATCGGTGGTCGGCGACGCTCAGGAGAACGAGTTGCTCGAAATCGAGCCGGAGACGCCGCTGATGCGCATCCATAGAATCGCGTTCACCGCCGAAGGAACGCCGTTCGAGCGGGCCATCGACGTATACGTCGCGGATCGTATGCGCTTTACCATGCATCATTCCGGTTACGTGCGGCTTTCCGCCACGCATGGGTCGGCAAAATGACTGAAATGGGTTGATTGCCCGGCTGGGTTCGATGCAATCCAACTGATTCCGGTTAAAATCAGCTGATTCCAACGGAAATGATCGATTCACAACGAATACTGCCGTATCTGCACCGGTAAGTGGTCCATTCCCGTAAAAACTGTCTTATCTATGATGTTTAGTGATGGATTTCGACCGGTTTCTGTGGGAATCAGGTGGTTTTTGCGGGAATGGACCACTCACCGGCGGGAATCAGGCGGGAATCAGGCAGGGCGTCGAAACGGGACGATCGGATCAGACGATGCGACGATCGGCGGCCCAACGGGTGAGCTCGGTACGATTCGACAGCTGCAGCTTGCGCAGCACGGAGCTGACATGCGTCTCCACGGTTTTGATGGAGATGAACAGCTCGGCCGCCACTTCCTTGTAGGTGTAGCCGCGTGCGATCAGGCGCATGACCTCCTGTTCGCGATTTGACAGACGGTCCAGCTCATCGTCGTGAATCGGGCCGTTCGCACCACCGGCCGCCATGCCGCCGGAAGGCGCACTCTGAAAGGCGGAAAGCACGAATCCCGCCAGCTTAGGCGAAAACACGGCATACCCTTCGTGCACCTGTTTGATGGATGAGATCAAGTCGTCGCCGGAAATCGTCTTGGTCACGTAACCTTGCGCTCCTGCGCGGATTACGGAACCGACGTCCTGCGGCGAATCCGATACCGACAGCGCCAGAAACACGGTATTGGGGGAGTAGGCCCGTGACCGGGTGAGAATTTCCGCGCCGCCACCGCCTTCGCCGCCCGGCACGTGCACGTCAAGCAGTACCACATCCGGCTTGGTCTGTGCGATCATCGCCACTGACCCCTCGACATCCGGCGCCTGCCCGACGATGTTGAAGTGCGGTTGTAATGTGGCGATCACGCCCGCGCGGAACATCTCATGATCGTCGACCACGGCGATGCGGATCGGATGCTCCTGCTGCTCGTTCATTGCTGCTCCTTGATTTGGCTTGCGTCGGGTTCACCGGCTTTGGATTGCCTGGCGACGATCGGCATATGCATGCGTACCTCCGTGCCCCATTTCGGTCGCGACACAATCTCCACTGTACCGCCACGCCGTTTGATACGTCCGATGATCGACTCGCGGATGCCCAGACGATTCGCGGGAATCGTAGCGATGTCAAAGCCTTCGCCGTGGTCACGTACGAACACTTCGACCATGTCATCACCCGCTTCGCAATACACGGAAATCGGTTCTCCGCCGTGGGTCACGGCGTTGATGAGCGCCTGCTGCGTGGCGTCGAGCAGCGCGTCGGTCTGCGCGCTCGGCTGTGCGTCGCCTACCGTCACCACCTCGATCGGCTTGCCATGCGTATCCTCCACTTGCGCCGCGATCTCCTTCAAGCCGGCGTTGACGGAACGATCTGACGTAGTGCGTTCCTGATACAGCCATTCACGCAGCTCACGCTCCTGCGAACGGGCCAACGAGAAGACGGTCTGCTGGTCGTCGGCATGCAGTTGGATCAACGCCAACGTCTGCAATACGCCATCATGCAGATGAGCCGTCATGTCGGCGCGTTCCTCCTCACGTTCCTTCAACGCGCGTTCGGTGCCGAGGTTGCGAATCAGCGCGACGATCCATGGTACGATCGCCAGCATCCCGCCGACCAGCAGTGCCAGACCCGCGATGATGAATGTCCATGTCGGATGGCTTGAACCGGGCAGGTAGCGCACCTGGCCGAAGATATAGACCACATAGCCGATGAAAATCAGTGCGATGCCGCCAAGCATCGTCCACAATTGACCTTCTTCCGCGTTGTAGCGCAGCCAGGATACGCCGATGCCGATGGCTCCGAACAGTAGCGGAAGAATGAGCATACGGTCGATGCCGCTGAGCAGCATTGCGCAACTGACGGCGAGCAGCATCAGGCCGGTCAATGCGATCAACGCGGGTTTCGGTGCGTTTTTCAGCAGATGTTCCAGGCTTTCCCCGGAGGATCGCGTGTGCTCGACATCGTCGACATCGTCGGTTTGCATGCCGTCGAATTGCGATTCGTCCGTCACCGTGCGCGTCGTATGCCGCGCGATGCCTGCGTATGGCGCGTTGCCATGGGAGAGGGGTGACCGGCTGATTGGCTGCTGTTCGGCCAGCCAGTATGCCTGCTGCACGGGGTCGCCCAATGGAACGGTCAGCCATAGGAAGACGTAGGCGATGACGCCTGAACCGAACGCAAACGTCGAGGCGATGGCGATCAGACGAATCAGCCCGACCGACACGCCGAGATGCATGCTGATGCCTTTGCAGACGCCCGCGAACCAGCGTCCATACTGCGGGCGCATCAATGGCATGCGGGCGGGTCTGATCGGCGCGGACTCGTGCGGATCGCGATTGGCTAGGCAGTAGCGGGCATACACCGAACTGGCGTAGTCATACTCATATTGCGTATATCGCGGTGCTCCATAGGACTTCATGGTTCCATTGTGCCGTGTGGGGGACGCCGAATCGGGGCTTTCATCTCGTGTTCAGGGCAGATTCAGGGTGTTCCCCGATAAGTATGGCAGTCGCGGGTTGGTGTAATGGAACCATGAGCAATGTACACCATGATCCGCGAAGCAACCAGTGGAACGCGCCGCAGCGGCCTGCAGGCCAGCCGCAACCCTCCTCGTCCAACCGGTTCTTCGCATGGATTCGAAAAAGTCAGCTGAAGCGAGGGCGCGACCGTTGGGTCGGCGGTGTCTGCGATGGGCTTGCCCGTCGTCTTGGTTGGAATGTGGCGTTGGTGCGTGCGCTGGTGATTCTCACCTCGCTGTTCTTCGGATGCGGCGCCGCCTTCTACGGCATGGCCTGGTTCCTGCTGCCGGACGAGACCGACGACCGTATCCTGTGCGAGGAACTGATCGCAGGCCACTGGGATTGGAGCTGTATCGGCGTGTTCGTGTGCATGGCGATCGCCATCTGCCTGCCCGGGGCGGGCTGGGTGGCCTTTGCGGTGGCGGCACTCATATTGTGGCTGATAGTAAATCGGCAGACCTATGCGCCGGCTTGGCAGCAGCAGGCGCAGTATGGTCCGGTACCGCACAATCCTTACGTTCTCGGCGCGCAGGGTGCCGCCGGGCCGATGCCACCGCAGGCCCCACCGTTCGTGGCGACAATGGACGGACCGAAGCCGGTTTCGCCGTGGTATCAACGTGGCATGCCGCAACAGCAGGGAGTCCCGCCGTACGATTCCGTCTATCGGCAGGGGCCTGCGGGCGGTACGGGTGACGTCCCGCCGCAAGCCCATGTGTCGCAGCAGCCGATGAACGGTCCGGCCGCGTTCGCCACGGCCAACGTGCCGCCGACTTTCACCGCGCCAGCCGCCCCGATCGAACCGCAGCCGCGATACGGGCGCAGGAAGCCGGCCGGGCCCTTCCTGGTGCTTATGACCTTCGGTCTCGCACTGCTCGCGGTCGCCGGACTGTACTGGTATGACACGTTCGACGGTTCCAAGACCAGTCAGAACATCATTGCGGACAAGCTGCAGGTGACGACGCTGGTTGCCGGTGGATTCTGCCTGCTGATGGGCGTGATCATCATCATCCTTGGAAGCATGGGCCGGCGTGCCGGCGGCCTGCATCCGCTGACGTGGCTCGCCGCGACCATGGCCGTCATCATGGTGATATGTACCGGAACCTATTCCATCTGCTGGTACAGGTTCAAGCAGAACGACACCTACCAGACCGTCGCGCTTGCAGGTACCAAGGTGATGGGCTCGTCCGCCGCGCAGATGAAGCGATACGGCAACGGCATCGCCGTCGTCGGCAACGACTATGACAGCGACATACTGCACATCGACCTGAGCCAGTATGGCAAGAACAATGGCTCGCACAAGGTCAGGCTCAACGACGGCACCATGGGCGACAGCACCTGCCCGACGGGAACGATCAATATGACCGTATCGAGCGCCCAAGTGGTGGTGACCATTCCCGATGGATGCTGGTGGACCCTCGGCGGGTACGAGGACGAGGATTACGACGAGTACTCCGTTCTGGATCACATCGGAGGACCGTCCGAAATCAACATGATGGATGCCGGCGGCGCCATCGACGGTACGCTCTCGTTCGGTTCGGACTATCGGTCCGACGCCATGGCGGGGCAGCGGGCCTTTGATACGACGGACCGCGACACAGGTTGCCGGTTCATGCATCCGGACGATTCCACGGATTCGGACGATTCGGATGATTCCGCCGATGCCACGAGCGGTCAACGGTTCGACTCCCCATTCAAGGACGCCGATACCGACAAAGCCCTGAACAAGGTCTACGCCCAGCATTGGTACTGGCCATGCCTGGCCGAGGAAAGCAAAGCCCCGAAACCGGATCTGACAATCAACCCGCATGTGACCATCGGCGGCAGCGTCACCGTACAGTACGCTTCGCAGAACACGCTGCCGACCTTCAATGGAAAAGAGACGAAATGACCGACGATGATACCCGTGTAATGCCGGTGAACGACACGGCACCGGAAGATGAGCCGACTACGGTATTGCCGACCGACGCGCAGACGACCACGATGCCGACCATGGAAGACACGCCGGATTCGGCGGCGACCGTGCCGACGTTCGAACAGCCGATGGAACCTGCCGGCCATCCCATGGGACAGACCGCAATGCCGGTGAGCATCACCAAATCGAACGGCGATCTGGTGATTCGCCCCTCAGGTCCGTCAGGCGCGACCATCGCCCTGGGCGTGTGCATCGCGCTGATCGGTGTGGTGACGGTGATATGGGGCTTGCAATCCCCGATGAATCTATGGGGAGTCGATCCGCAACTGTTCGTCGTCGGCACCATCGGCGGGCTGGGCCTGATACTGATCGCCGTCGCGTTCGCATGGGCGATCGTCAAACTGGTGCAGGAAGCCAAGGCCGAACGCAAGGCCTCCGAGTCCGCCGATGGCGCGGCCGACCCTCACGACAGTCGAGCATGATGCGGCAGTCAGCCGAATAATCCCCAGAATGCCAGCAGCGCCAACGACAGCGCGGCCGACAGCATCACACACGTGGCCACCGCGACATGGCCGAATCCGACACCTGCTTTTCCATGATCGTTTCGGATTCCCGCCATATTGCGGTGGCCATCATGCGTATCCTCATGCGTATCCGCGAGATGCGCGTGCAACGTCCAAGCCGATTCCTGACGGCGGCGCGCACGAACCGCGAACACGCATTCGACCAGCAGCCACGCGAAGGCAATCAGACTTACGATGGCGCCGATCACTATGTACTGCCAGTATCTGGCAAGCAACGTCGAATCATTGGTGAGCGTGATGGCATCCCGCACCACGGCAAACAGGTAGGCGAGGAATATGCCGGTCATGCCAGCGGCGAGTATGGTGTTGACGGCCAACGCCATGCGCAGCGGACCGGCGAAACGACGGGAATCCTGCGGGCTGCGGGACATGCCGACGATCAGCAGTATCAGCGCACCGACAATCGCAGCCAACGCGAGCAACAGGCATGATGCGATGCCGCCGACGAGCACGTCCAATGTCTTGATCAGTGCGGGCTTGGTGCTGAGCGGTGCGGCAATCCGCTGATTGGGCTGCGCGCCGGCGATCATCGGCGTGGCCCAGCCGTCGGCCGTCGTGCCGGCTGCGACGGCGTTGATCCAATCCTCCAGATCATGCGTGTAATGCTCCTCCAACGGCAGCCCCGGCACGGTTGCGTTCGAACCGGTGCGCATCTGATGATTCGCATCGAAATAACGCAGCGTCACGTTATCGTTGCCGGTTTCGTTCGCAGCCTGCATGAGCAATCTCGCACCTTGCTCGATTGGCATGGCACTGTCTCGCACGCCATAGTTGATGAGCAGTGGCATGGTCAGCGACGTGCGGTATTGAGCGGCATCGAAATCCGCGTATTCCAGGCCGATGGATTTGAGGCTCAGACTGGTGAGTCTTGGAATGATCCCCTTGACGGCATCCGGTGCGCCCGCGGTGGTCAGATAGCTGGTGGCGGCGAGCGTCATCTGCTGCCGGCCCGATACCACCGGGGAAGAGGTGAGAATCGCGAATGCGATGTCCTGATGTTCCTGGGTGAGCACGGTGGCGATCCATGTGCCTTCCGACTCCGCATACAGTCCGGTTTTCGCCGGATCGACGCCAGGCCATTGCCTGAGCGTCTCCAATGATCGCGCATAGTCGTGCGCACTGGACACATAGTCGCGATGCAACGCCGAATAGTTGTCAAGACGTTTGTCGGGCACCAGGGTGGTGATGCCGGCGGAAGCCATGGCGTTGGCGATATCGCCATATGCCTCGGCGGATTTGCCGGTGCCGGAACCATGCATGAGCAGGCATGCCGGATGGCCGTCGGGAGCGCCGATCGGCTCGCGGACGATGGCGTTTACCGTCACGTTGGCCGCAAGCGGCACCGTGATGTGCGTTTCCTTGGTCTGATAGGTGCCTTCCTGCGGGGTGTGCAGATCAGTCGCGCGTATCGCGGTATCGGCGGATTCGACCGCGATGTGGTCGGTGAACGGCCCGACCCGCCATTGCGGGGTCATATCCCTACCCAGAGCGCCCAACAGTACGAACAGTACGACGGATGCCATCGCGGTGGCCGCCACGGTAACGCCGATCCTTTTCAACAAAGCATGCACGTTAGGTCACTTTAGGTCATATTTCTTGATGAGGAAACCCTCGGTGCCGGGGCGGATGGGCCCGCCCTACAACGACCAGCTCTCGGCCCGGCGGCGAGCCTCGTAGAATTCGCGATACATGCCGGGCTCCGCAATCAGCTGGTCGTGGGTGCCACGCTGCAGCATGCCGCCGTCGCGTCCCATGACGATGATCGTGTCCGCATTGCGGATCGTCTCCAGCTTGTGCGCGATGACGATCACCGTCGACGTGGCACACAACTGCGCCATGCACTCGTTGATATGAGCCTCGTTTTCCACGTCCAACGCACTGGTCGCCTCGTCGAACAGTACGATCGGCGCCTGCTTGAGCACGGCGCGCGCAATGGATACGCGTTGGCGCTCGCCGCCGGACAAGGATTTGCCGCCTTCGCCGACGTTCGTCTGCCAGCCGTCGGGCAGACGTTGCGCGATTTCGCTGACGCCCGCCAACTCGGCCGCGCGCATGACCTCATCATCCGACGCTTCCGGCCTGCCAAAGCGGATATTGTCAATCAGCGTGCCATGGAACAGGTACACGTCCTGGAACACCATCGACAGCTGCGCCACGACATCCGACGCACGTTGATCGCGCACGTCGAGTCCGCCCACGCGCACCGTGCCGGCGTCCACGTCATAGAAACGGGCGATCAGCTTCGCCATGGTCGTCTTGCCGGAGCCGGACGGGCCGACGACGGCAAGCATGGAACCGGGCCGTGCGGTCCACGACACATCGTGCAGCACCGGTGCGGAAGCGGTGTAGCCGAAGCGAACACGATCGAACTCGACCGCGCCCGGTCTCGTCACCGGCTTGGGATCGGCAGGTTCGGGCAACGGTCGCTCACGCATGACGGACAGGTAGTAGTCCAAAGACTTGCGTGATTCCTCAATGCCGAGCAGCATGGCGAACATGTCGTTGACGGTGTTGGAGAACCGTAGCGAAACACCCATGCAGGCGATGCCGACGAGCGGGGAAAGCGTGCCCTGCAACGTCAATGCCGCGCATGCCATGATCATGGAGACCGGCAGCAACTGGCTGGCCATGCCGTTGAGCAGATTCGCGGCGACGCCCCAGCGCAGCGATCTGCGTTGACCCGCGGTGCGGGCATCCAACGCATCCGTCAACGGCTGGTATGGATGGCTTGCTCCGCATGAACGGAGCGCGCCTTGGCAGGTCGCGAATTCCACGAGTCTGCTTGAAGCTTCGAAATCCAGGGCAAGCATGGCGTCATCCCCGCGATGGAGCATCATCGAAGACAGTTTGCCGGCGCCCCACAGGAGCGGCAGCGGAATGATCAGCGTCAGTCCGATGCGCCAATCCCACAGCAGCATGGCCACGCACAGGGTAACGGTGCTTGCGGCGCCGGTTACCATCGGCGAGATCAGATGCGCGAATGATTGGCCGATGGACATCAGATCGTGTGTCGCGAAGCGGGAGAGTCGGCCGGCGGTGCCTTTGGCGAACCAGCCAAGCGGCAATGATGCGATTTTGTCGCCGATGCCATGCAGTGCGATGGCGAGGAAGTCAAGCGCGGAATTGTAGGAGATGACGGATTTGAAGTAGTCGATGACGCCGGACAGCACTGCGAGTATGGCCAGTACGGCCACCCACTGCCAGAAACCCAGTCCCATCACGGTGGATGCGCCGCCCAGCGTCTGCGCGGCGGGAATGATCGCGGCGAACGTCAGACCGGTGGCCACACCGGACATGACGGACAACAGCATCGCCTTGTCGAATCCGCCGACATGACCGGCCAAGGCCTCTCTCAGACATTGCAAAGTGCTGGTCTTACGCATGGTATGCGCCTTCCTGTGCTGCGATTCGATTGTGTCGTGCGACGGCATCCAACGCGCGTACGTGCGTTTCGTCGGCAAGTTGCTCGTGTGTGCCGCAGGCGACGATTTCGCCGCGATCCATGACGACCATCTGATCGGCGCCCACCACGGCGGATGGCTTATGTGCGATGACGATTACGGTCCGGCCCGCGACCAATGCGTTCAACGCCTGCTGAATCTGCGCTTCCGATTCCGGATCGACGCTGGCCGTGGCCTCGTCGAGAATCAGGATCGGCGTGTCCTTCAGCAGCGCACGGGCGATGGCGATACGTTGCTCCTGTCCACCGGACAGGCCGACCCGACCATCGATCACCGTGTCGTAACCGTGTTCGAGCGCCATGATCTCGTCGTCGATGAATGCGGCCTTGGCTGCGGTGCGGATTTGTTCCAGCGTTGCGTCGGGACGCCCCAATGCGATGTTGTCGCGAATCGATGCACGGATCAGCTGCGGATCCTGGAGTACGAAACCGACGGTGCGATACAGTTCCTCGGAGGTGATGTCGCGAAGATCGACGCCGCCGATGCTGATCGATCCTTCGGCGGGATCGTCAAAACGGGCAATCAGCGTGGCAAGCGTGGATTTGCCGGATCCGGATGGTCCGATGAGTGCGGTCATCGTGCCTGCGGCGACATTCAGACTGACGTTGTCAAGCGCCGTGGTGGGGCCGTAGGCGTAGGTCACATGGTCGATGGCCACGTCGTAGCCGTTCGGATGTTTCGGTTGCGTCGTCTCGGCGAGCGGCGTTACGCGCAGATTCCGTTCGATGCGCAATGCCGCAGCGCCGGCGAGTTGATAGCTCCACTGCATATTGCCGATCGTGGTGATGGTGGATGGCAGCATCATGGCGGTCAGCGTGGCGGCCAACACTTGCGGCGCGGTCACATAGCCGGCCTGTACCAGCAGCATGCCGACGGCGAGATTAATCGCGGTAAGCAGGGCGGGGGCGATGAATGCCTCGGCGATCGCACACCAACGAACGAGCGGCCCGCACCAATCGTTGTACTGTTTGATGAAGTCGTCGGCGGCGCGCTCGTATTGCCGCAGTGAATGACCGCTGCGGCCGAATGCCTTTACCACGGCGATGCCACTGGCGAATTCGACCATCGTACTCGACACGTTGCTGATCTTCGTGTCCATCAGCGCGGTCTTCTCGCTCATGCCGGCCATGCTGAACATCTGAATGCCAAAGTATAGGGGCAGCGTGGCGATGGAGAGCAGGGCCAGACGCCAGTCCAGCACTACGATGTAGGCGAACAATGCAAGCGGCGTCACCGTGGCCGCGGTGCCTTCCACCGGCCAGTGCGCGACCAGTGCATGCAGTGTCTCCACGTCGTCGTGAATTGATTTGCGGATCATGCCGGATGTCGATGCGTTGAATGTGGAAAGCGGTGCCCTTCCAAGGGAATCCGCCATGGCTCGGCGAATGCCGGCACCCAGCGTGCAGTCGGCGAAATGCGTGATGGACAATGCCGCGAAATAGAGGAAGCTGCGCAACATGTATGCGCCGACCAGGATGAACACATACCGCCATACGGTGTTCGCATCCGGCTGCGTATGCTGTTGCCAAGCGCGCAGCAGCACGTCTCCGATACTTACCAGCGCCGCGTAGGGCGCTACGCTCAGCAGACCTGAGATCGCGGCCAGCGCGCGCCCGCAATTCAACCTGCCTTGGATGGGCTTCATGGCTCTGTTCAAGGCGGCCTTGCCCTCCACTGCCTTTGCCTTGTCTCCGGTTTGCGCCGTGGACTCGTCGGCGACGTCATCTGCCACGGTTGGTTCCTTTCTATGCGCCCATCTCCTTGCGCGGGGATGTTCCGATGGTGATGTGCATCATAACGTAAAATGAGAATGATTCTCAATAATAATATAACATGATGCCTACCTCGAAACAATTTCAGGCAGTCTTGCAAAGCTGGATTTCAGGCATACTCCACCCTTGGAAAGACTGCCTGAAAATTGTCGTCACGGAAAAACCGTGACGATGTTCATCGTGGCAATGCTTGCGCAGAAAGTCAATACCTTGGTATTGAAAACCATGAAAAATTCCGAATGGTGATGTTCCGGCCCACGACTGCCGGAATCATCATCGGGGTCAGACGCGGACTTCGCGCATGCGCTCCATCGCCTGCGTATCCGTCTCATAGCGGCGCGTGTAGGTTATCAGGAACATGACCGCGATGATGGCGATCGGCATGCCGGAAAGTCCGGTGTAATGGTAATTCATGGCCGTGGCGGTCAGTGCGGCACCGCCGACGATCGAACCGACCGCGTTGCCGAAATTGAAGGCGATTTGCACGGCCGCGCCGGCGATGAGTTCGCCACCGCCTTGCCCGGCCTGCACCATCAGCAACTGTTGCGGAGCGGAATTGAAGAACAGGGCGAAGCCGAGCACGAACGTCAGCATCGCCGTGGACATCCGGTTTCCCGGAATCAGGAAGACCAGCAGCAGACCGACCACCGCAATCGACTGCGACAATGCCGCCGTCGCGGCCGGCTTCCACAGATCGGTCAGGCGTCCGCCGGCGATGCCGCCGAGCACCATGCCGAAACCGGCCAGCACCATAAGCAGGGGAACCGCGGAAGACGACCATCCACCGGTCTTCTGTAGCCAGGGGGAGATGTAGCTCCACCAGCAGAAGATGCCGGAATTGCCGCAGAACACGGCCAACAACACAAACCATGGGCCCGGGTGAGTGAGGAACCGGAACTGGCCCTTGATGCCGGCATCCTTGATCGGAGGCACGAACGGCACCCAGGCAAGCGTCAGCAGCATGGTCATCGCGGCCCAAGCGGCCAAAAGGCCGAATGCCACACGCCAAGACAGCATTTCGGCGAGCAGGGTGCCGGCCGGTACGCCCAACATGTTGGCTACCGTCTGACCGGTCACCATCATCGAGACGGACTGCGCCTCCTTGCCCTTATCGGCCAGGGTTTTGGCGATCAGCGTGGCCGTGCCGAAGAATGCGCCGTGCGGCAGTCCGGAAATGAAACGGGCTGTCAGCAGCATGGGGGAGTTCACGGCGACCGTGCTCAACGTGTTGCCGACCAGTGCGATGATCATGAACAGGATGATGAGGTTCTTCGGCGGCACCTTGCGTCCGAACACCAGGATCAGCGTGCCGAAGCATACGCCGATCGCATAGGCGGAAATATAGTGTCCGGCGGCTGGAATGCTCACATTCATAGCGGCGGCGGTCTGCGGCAGTATGCCCATCATCACGAATTCGGCGGCGCCCAGAATGAAGGCGCCCGAAGCCAGGGCCAGAATGCTTCTCTTCAAGGTCTCTCCTATAGGTACGGGCATACAGCGTGCGCGAGTATGTACAACGTTTGAACCAAATGTCATTTTAGGAATACCGTCGACCAGTGCGGCATGCGACGACACCGGTGTCGTGCGTATGATTTGACGATTTGTGCGCCTGTGGATTCGGGGGCCTCAGATTGCGTTTTTCCTATAATGGATCAGGTGATGCACATAGCCGTGGTCGAAGACGATGACGAATGCGCGCAGGCGGTGACGCAGTGCCTGGAGCGCTTCTCGAGCGAGCACGGCGAACCCATCGAAACCACGGTGTTCCGTGATGGCGCGGCAATCGTGGAAGACTATCGGCCGGTCTACGACATTGTGCTCATGGATATCGAAATGCCGGGCATGGATGGCATCTCGGCCGCGCGGGAAATCCGAAAAACCGACCGCGACGTGGTCATCATCTTCATCACCAACATGGCGCAGTATGCGCTCAAAGGCTACACGGTGCAGGCGCGCTCCTACATACTGAAGCCGGTCAACTACTACGGGCTTTCGATGGAACTGCAGGAGGCGATCGATTACATCAATCGCAACCGGCGCCAGAACGGACGCGCGTTGCTTCTGCCAAGTGGCGGAGGCATTGACAGGGTCAACCTGAGTGACATCACCTATATCGAAAGCCAACGGCACAACCTGTTCATACATACCACCGGCGGTGTGCTGCGCATACGTGAGTCGATGAACGCCATGGAGGCGAACATCGACGATCCGGCATTCGCCCGTTGCGGCGTGAGCTTTCTGATCAATCTGGCGTGGGTCAGCGGCATCACGGAAGGCAGGGAAGCACTGGTCGGCGGCGACCGGGTGCCGATCAGCCGGCAGAAATACAAGGATTTCATGGCGGCGCTGAGCGCATATCTGGGAGGCATCCATGATTGACGTGCTGAATCTGCCATCGTTGCTGCTGTGCGGCATCGCGGTGGAGATGGCGTTGACCCCCGCGGTGCTTCCAACGGTCGGGCCCCGCGACATGCGGCAGCGCAACGGCGTGCGCCCAGAACCGCCGGCCGGCTCGCGCATGGTCTGGTATATGGGCATCGTGATCGGATTGGCGTTGTCTATGGCAGTCGTGATCTGGGCCAAGGAGACGCTGGTCGACTTCGACACGAATTCCACCGCATTGGAGGCACCGATCTGCCTGGCCGTACTGGTGGCGTTCGCCGTGGTGCCGTTGCGCAGTGGCGTGGCGCAGGGCATCTATGAGGCGATATGGGCGCAGGTGATCGCCTCCTTGAGTTTCGAATGCATGGACTGCGCGACCATGTGGCTTCCCGATCCCATGCGCGTCATCGCACTCGGGCTGCTTACGCCGATCGTTGGCGTGGCGCTGTTCGCCGCGGTGCGGATGCGGCTGCTGCCGCAGTTAAGGGGCGGTCGCGGCGGTGTCGTAGGCAAACGCAAACTGCTGTTCGCGGTGACGCTGTGCATCATGTTCCTGCTGCTGTCGAACTATCAGATCATCTTCCTGTTGCTCGGTTCGCGTGAGCACACCTATATGATTCCCGCATTCCGCATCATGGTCGAACTGCTGAGCCTGATCACGCTGTACCTGCAGAACGACATCGAACAACGGCAGCATGCGCAGATGGAACTCAATCTGGTGCAACGATTATGGCAAAGCAAGCAACGGCAATATGAGATCTCCAAGGAGACGATCGACCTGATCAACCGCAAATGTCATGATCTCAAATACCAGCTGGCGGCATTCCGCACCATGCAGGACGACGCGGAGACCGACCGGCGGTTGGGCGAAGTGGAACGGTCGGTGATGATCTACGATTCCGCGATCCAGACCGGCAATCGTGTGCTCGACGTGGTGTTGACGGAAAAATCGCTGTACTGCGAAGCCGAGCACATCACCCTGACCTGCATGGTGGATGGCGCGAAACTCGGATTCATCGATCAGGCCGACCTGTATGCGCTGTTCGGCAATGCGCTCGACAACGCCATCGAAAGCGTGATGAAGCAACGGGATCCGGCCAAGCGTGTGATTCAGGTGTCGGTCTACCCCGACAACGGCTTTCTGATGATCCGCATACGCAACTACTGCGACGAGCCGATCACGCTGGTCGACGGCCTGCCGGCCACCAGCAAGAAAACCGACAAGGGCTATCATGGCTACGGATTGCGCGGCATCCGTTATACGGCGGAACAATATGGCGGCACGATGAGCGTGAAGATCGCTCCCGATTCCTTTACCCTGCAGGTGGTGTTGCCGCTGAATTGAAAAGGTGCGAACCCGGGGCAGCGGGCTCGCACCTGTGTTGGTTACGGGCTGTCGGAGGATTCCGTCAGCGCTTGATGGCCTTGAGCATCACGTTTTTCAGCATGCAGGCCACGAATATGACGAGGCAGACGATGAATGTCGTAAGGCATGGCCCCATGACCGTCTCGTTCGTTCCGGAGGTGAGAATGTATCCGATCGACCAGCTCAGAATCTGCACGTTCGCCACGGCGAGTACATAGACTACGCCGGCGAGAATGCCGATGGAACTGCTGGCCACGATCAGCAGCAGCCAGATGAGATTGAGGATCGGGGAATCTTTGAGATTATGCTGCGCATTCATTGCGGTTCCTTTCGAGGATGCATCCGTTACTTGCCGGAGGTGGTGACGATGGGCTGCCCGGGTGCGCACCAGGCGCGTACCGGCAGGCAGATGAACAGGGCGAGCGTCACTACCGCGAGCACCACGTCGCCGACAATCCACATCCATTCCCAGTTCACGTCATACTTGCCGGAGACCTCGGAGGCCTTGGAATTGGCGTATACGTAGAGGATGTTCTTGGCGGCGCGTTGCATGTTGCGGATGCCGGCGTCGCTTTTGAGAATGGCGTCGGTGTAGCCGCAGTCGCCGCTGGCGCGGGTGAGCATCATGTCGTTGCCGGCCATGATGGCATAGTCCGGAAGCATGTAGTAGCTGCCGCCGGGACCGACGCCGTCGGTGATGATCTTGCCTGTGAAGCCCCATTCGTCACGTGGCAGTTCGGTGCACAATGCCTTGGTGGCGGAGCTCCAGGAGGTGCCGATGCGGGAGAGTTCGGTCATCAGGCCCGTGCAGTCGGCGTTCTTGATGGCCAGTTCGAACGGACGGGCGTAGACCTCGCGCAGAGCCTGCTCGTTGCACCAGTTGGCGGCACCGTCTCGATTGGTGTCCTGCGTGTTGAGCATGTAGTGCTTGGCGTATACGTATGCGCCTTCGCCCTGCATGCCGCTGACTTCGGCCGCGCCCATCAGGCCGGAGAGGGTCGGATCTTCGGAGAAGTATTCGAAGTTGCGGCCGCCGAATGGGGAGCGGTGCGTGTTCATGGCCGGCGCGTACATGCCGACGATGCCCCAGGAGAGCGCCTCATCGGCGTAGGTGGAGCCCATCTGCTTGACCAGTTCCACGTTCCAGGTCATGCCCATGAGCACTTCGGAGGCATAGGCGTTCATCTTGGTGCCGGAGAAGTTGAAACCGTTGAGTCCTTGCGGGCCGTCGATGTCGGTGGTGGCTTTCTTGCCGACCGATTCGATGGCGGAGGTCTGCCAACCGGCGTTGCCGGTCAGTTCGACGAGTTCGTCGACGCTCATCTGCTGCACGAGCTTATCCCACTTCTCGTCGTTGTAATCCACGCCGGTCATGTCGTCGACCTTGAGGCCGTTGTCGGCACCGGTGGTCGGCGTCGCATTGTCGGAGGCATCGGCATTGTCGGAGGTCAGTACGGTGGAACCCGGCCCGTTGGCTTCGAGGCGTTCCTTGACCTTGGCCGGGATCGACGTCGGATTCAGGCGGCGTTCGACTTTCGGGAAGGTGCCCGCCAGATCCGCGCGCGACAGATAGGTCACGTTCGTTTCGAGCGAGCCGGCGTCCTGGAACTCCTGCTGGGAGGTGGCGGCCACCTTGTCGGTGGAACGCTTGCCATCATGGGCGTCGTCGTAGGTGATGGTGTTTTCCACCGTGTAGGTGAAGGTGGCGTCGTCGTTCTTCACGGTGTGACTGTCGGTGCGCAGGGTGAAGGTGTAGTCGCCTTTGTCCATCACGTAGGCTCCGGTACCCTTGTAGTCGAAGGAGGCCATGTCGTCGAAGGTCATGGTCAGTTTCACTTCGTCGGATTCGCCGGGCTTGAGTTCCTTGGTCTTGGCGAACGCGCCGAGGTCCACCGCGGACTTTTCGATGCCGCCCTTGGTGTATGGGGCGCTGTAATACAGCTGCACCACGTCCTTGCCGGCGACGTCGCCGGTGTTGGTCACCTTCACGGTGGCGGTCACTTCGCCGCCCTGACCGTCGACCTGGTAATCCTCGAGCTGCCAGTCGAAGGTGGTGTAGCTCAGGCCATAGCCGAACGGGTACTGCACGATGGAATCATAATCGCCGTAATCGTAGACGATGCCGTCCGAGGCGGTAATCACGGCCTTGTCGGCTGCGGCGGTCTCATACCAACGGTAGCCGGTGTAGATGTTCTCTTCGAAGTAGAAGTACTTGTCGCTCATCTGTTGCTGGTAATCGGTGTAATAGCAATCGCCCATGTTGTAGTAGGACGGGGCGCTCTTCACGTCGTAGGCGTAGGTGTCCACGAGATGACCGCTCGGATTGACCTTGCCGAGCAGCACGTCGGCCACGCCGCGCATGCCGGTGGCACCGGGGCCCGCGATCTGCAATGCGGCATCCACACCGGCATCTTCAAGGAAGCCGAGTTCCATGGCGTGCGACGAGTTCACGAGCACGATCACGTGTTCGAAATTCTTTTCCACGGCCTTGAGCAGGTCGGTTTCCGCGCTTTGCAGTTCCAGATAGCTTTTGCCGGCGTCCCCGCCGATCAGGCCTTCGCCGGATTCGCTGTCTGTGACGCCCATATCCATCGGCAGGTCGCCGCCTTCGCCACCCGCACGGGAGAACACGACTACGGCGGTGTCGCTGTACCGCTTGGCGCTGTCCATCATGTCGAGCACATCGGTGCATTTCGCGTCGTAGATGTTGTAGTCGCCGCCGTTGGGGGAGAACACGTTCCAGGAGCCTGCGCTCTGCGACTGCTTGGTGTAGTAGTTCCACAGATCCTCGTTGATGCTGAGGCCTTCGGCTTCGAACGACTGCTTCAACGTGTCGTTGTAGGAGGCGCCCGACGTGGAGCCGGAACCGGAGCCACCGTACACCAGGTTCACGCTACCGTAGCCGAACACGTTGATTTTCTTGGTGTCGAGCGGCAGTGCGCCGTTGGTGTTCTTGAGCAGGGTGGCGCCTTCTCCGGCGATTTCCTGTGTCAGATTGCGTGCCTTCTGATAGGTGGCCTCGTCGCCGCCTGCGCTGATCTGCTTGTTGAGATCCAGCGTGGACGAAATGGTGTTGGAATATCGGCCGAGCGCCACGTTGGCGACGATCATCACCATCGTGAGCAGTACCGTCAGTACCAGACCGAAGACACCGAATCGCTTCGATATGGGATGGAAGAACTTCCTCTTCATCATCACTCCCTCAATATGTCCGTTTGATTGGATTCAGCGGTCGGGCCGTTGCACTGCATCGTGCATGACGGTTGCCGCTGATGATTCCATTTCAGCTGAGAATGTGTGATTTCGTGTTCCGGCCGGCACCTTCGGTACGTTCCGCGGCACGTTTGGCAATCATGGGATGAGAGAAAAATGAAAAGGCGGAACCGAAGTTCCGCCTGTGTTGTGGTCGGGCTGGCGGGATTTGAACCCGCGGCCTCTTCGTCCCGAACGAAGCGCGCTACCAAGCTGCGCTACAGCCCGTTTTGCAACAGTTGGATATGTTACACGAATGAGCCATGCGCGCAAATCCGGCGTGTCGTGTGTTGTGTATTGCCATCTCGTTACACTGGGGGCTTATGACTGAGACCAACGAATCCCAAGAACATCAGAATGAAGAGGCCCCCGTTCCCGTTATGACCACGGTGGAACGCGCCGAAATGCTGCTGCGGCAGGATGCCGCGATTCGCGCCAAAATCAACGACGGCGCGACCTTGGATGAGGCTGTGGATCCGAGCAACAAGGAATTCGGCTCGCTGGCCCACCCGGAGCAGGTGCAGATGCGTGTGGCCAAGCGCGCCATGATGCTCAAGGAGGGTATCGCGCCGTATCCGGTGACCCTCGATGTGACCGACACCATCGAAGCGGTGCGTGCCAAGTACGATGGCAAGCTCGAAGCGGGCGACGAGACCGAAGACGTGGTCGGCATCGCCGGCCGCGTGCTGTTCCTGCGCAATGCGGGCGGCCTGTGCTTCGTGCAGCTGTCCGCCGGCGACGGTACCAAGATTCAGGGCATGATCTCCAAGAAGGAGATCGGCGCCGACTCCCTCAAGCAGTTCAAGCAGCTGGTCGACCTTGGTGACCATCTGTTCATCAAGGGCCGTGTGATCGCCTCCAAGACCGGTGAACTGTCCGTGTTCGCCACCGAATGGGCCATCGCAGCCAAGGCATTGCAACCGCTGCCGGCCCTGCACAAGGACCTGAACGAAGACACTCGCACCCGTAAGCCGTACATCGGCATGATCGCGGACGAGAAGATCCGCAACATGGTGCGCAACCGTTCCAAGGCCGTCGCCTCCCTGCGCAGGACCTTCGCCGACCATGACTTCATCGAGGTCGAGACTCCGATGTTGCAGACCGTGCACGGCGGTGCCGCCGCCCGTCCGTTCACCACGCACATGAACGCCTTCGACCTGGATCTTTACCTGCGCATCGCGCCGGAACTGTTCCTCAAGCGTTGCCTGGTAGGCGGCATTGACCGCGTGTTCGAAATCAACCGCGATTTCCGCAATGAAGGCGCCGACGCCACCCACGCCCCGGAATTCACCATGGTCGAGGCCTATCAGGCCTACGGCAATTACGACACCATCGGCGCACTCGTCAAGCAGCTCGTGCAGGACACTGCCATGGACGTGTTCGGCAGCCACAAAGTGACCTTGCTCGACGGCACCGAATACGATCTCGGCGGCGAATGGAAGACCATCAGCATGTACGATTCCCTATCCGAGGCGCTGGGCGAGGAAATCGTGCCGAACGGCGGCCCGGACAATCCGGGAACCTCCGTGGAACATTTGGGCGAGATCGCCGACAGGCTTGGCGTGGAACGCGACGACGTGGAAAACCACGGCAAGCTCGTCGAACACCTGTGGGAGCACTTCTACGAAGACAAGCTGTACGAGCCGACCTTCGTGCGCGACTTCCCGGTCGAAACCTCCCCGCTGGTCAAAGGCCACCGCTCCAAGGCAGGCGTAGTCGAGAAGTG
Source organism: Bifidobacterium sp. MSTE12 (assembly GCF_000513015.1). Taxonomy (NCBI): domain Bacteria; kingdom Bacillati; phylum Actinomycetota; class Actinomycetes; order Bifidobacteriales; family Bifidobacteriaceae; genus Bifidobacterium; species Bifidobacterium sp. MSTE12. The sequence goes on from NZ_AZYA01000007.1 coordinate 204,693, forward strand.
GGATCTGTACGTGCGTGGCTTCGAGCTGGCCACCGGCTACTCCGAGCTCAACGATCCGGTCGTGCAGCGCGAACGCTTCGTGGCTCAGGCCAAGGCGGCGCTCGCCGGCGATGAAGAGGCCTGTGACATTGACGAGGACTTCCTCGAGGCCCTTGGCGTCGGCATGCCCCCGGCAGGCGGCATGGGTATGGGCATCGACCGACTGCTCATCGCACTGACCGGTGCCACCATCCGCGAGACCATCACCTTCCCGCTGGTGAAGCCGCTGAATTAATGCGAGGCATTAATAAGTAACGGGCTTCACGCGAGGCGAAACGGCTGACGGCCCACCGGGCCGTCAGCCCGCCAGAGCCATCCTTACAATCTGAAGCCGCTGAATTAATACGGAAATCGCGGTCGGCCTGTTCTCTCGCGACGGCAATTCCAAGGCATATCTTCGTCTCTGCGTTCTGCGAGGTGTAGCGGGCTCTTCGGGAGGGAACGGCTAAACTCCCGCATATGGGGATGTTCTTTCGCCGGGGGAGTGCGGTATGCTCAGCTTGGTACATCAGAGCCTGTGGGGGTAGACGGTATGTTTGGTTATAGAACAATAGAGGCTGCTGATGACGAAAGAATCGCTCAAATCATTCGTTCAAATTTGGAAAACCTCCATTTGAACATTCCGGGCACAGCATATTTCGATCCCGAATTAGATCATTTGAGTGATTACTATAATGGCCATTCGGATAAACGCATCTATTTTATCGCATTTGATTCTGAAGAGGATATTGAAAAACAGATTGTTGGCGGTGTTGGCGTAGCGGAATTCGATGGAATAGATGATTGCGCCGAGCTTCAAAAACTCTATTTGGATGATTCTGCCAAAGGAAAAGGCTATGGAAAAGAACTGATGCAGATAGCCGAAGATTGGGCAAGGTCTGCAGGTTACAGAAAACTGTATCTTGAAACCCATACGAATCTTTCGGTGGCTTTGAAATTGTATGAAAGAATGGGTTTTCATCGAGTTGAAAAGCCATGTTCGACACAGCACGGCGCAATGAATCGTTTCTATGTAAAAGAACTGTAAGATGTCGGCAAATTACGGCTTATCACGCTTGTGCATAGCAGGATCTGTATCTGGAAATTGGAATTATCGATAATAATCGGCATAACGCTTGATTGGCTTTTTTGTTCTGCTGCTGCCTATGCTCATCAAGCCGAAAATACTACGGAAGATAGAAAATATACTTTGGGTAAACAAAGATAAACCAAGCGACCCGTATCTTGCATGCATGTGAGGGCAGGGCATGTCCGGGAATGTGGTCAAGACCTACACCAAACATGCCGTGGCGAAATTCAACGCCAGAACGAGAGGTCGGGCGATTGACATGTGACTCACCGAAAAATGGGAATGCTTGAAAACTGAATCCCGCGCGTAACCCTAGAATGGCACTCATGAAAATGTCGACTTGGATTCGCGGCGCTCGTTTGAAGACCCTGCCATTGGCGATTGCCCCGGTGATCATCGGAACCGCGTTGTCATGGAAGGGCGTGTTCGTCTATTCGCAGGGTGGTGACATACTGCACGAGCCGTGTCCGTTCTTCGGAGGCCAACATGATCTGAGGGAGACGAAACTCGGTTCGATGGTCGGTACATGCCAGACTTCCCTGTCATGGTTCGTACTGGTGGCGGTGCTGTGTGGTTGCGTGGCGCTGTTCCTGCAAATCGCCGCGAACTTCGCGAATGACTACTCCGACGGTGTGCGCGGGATGGATGAAGGTCGAGGAGCCGATATGGAGCCGGGCCGCTCCTCCGCCGGAACACTGCCGACCCGTGACACGCCGCGTGGCCCGGCCCGATTGGTCGCTTCGGGCGTGAATCCCAGGGCGGTGTTGGCGGCGGCCGGAATCAATGCACTGATTGCCTGCCTGTGTGGCTTGGTGGTATGCGCGTTGACCGGATACTGGTGGTTCATCTTGGTCGGCTTCGCCTGTCTCGTGGCTGGCTGGTGCTATGTCGGTGGCAAACATCCTTATGGCTACCGTTGCCTGGGTGAGGTGTTCGTCTTCGTCTTCTTCGGCCTCGTCGCCACCTGCGGTACGATGTTCGCCCTGTCCGGAACGGTTTCGCTTTCCGGTGTCTGGGGTGGGTGCGCCGAGGGTTTCGTCGCGGTGACGGTCCTGTGCGTCAATAATCTGCGCGACATCGAATCAGACCACGACCATGGCAAGCATACCTGGATGACGGCTTTGGGGCGGTCGAAGGGAGCCGTCCTGACCATCTCATTGCTGACGATGGCCTCGGCCATGGCGATCCTGTTCCTTCTTGTGCTTTGGCGGTCCACGTTCGTCGCGAAAAGCGTTCCAGCAGTATCAATCGTGCCGATTGCGGCAACCCTCATCATGTGCGCGATCCATGCTGCGGCCATCGCGGCCATCGCGAAGGAGCGCTATAAGGCCGCGTTGCCGCTTTGCTCCCTGGGATCACTCGTGCTGGCCGTGACGTTCGCGGTGTCGTCGATGTTCATGTAGCCGGTCGATTTGCGGTGTATGGGCGGGTCTGCAAGTGACCATCGCGGTCAATCGGGCAGAGTGGAATCCTGCCAAAATCAGATTGTTGCACAAACGTAACCGGAATAATCGAGAAACCGTTCGTTTTTGGGCGGCAGGGGCGGTAGACTGGCAAGCATGACTTACAAACTAGTACTGCTCCGTCACGGACAGAGCGCATGGAATAAAACCAATCAGTTCACCGGCTGGGTCGACGTCCCGCTGACCGAGCAGGGTGTCGAGGAAGCCAAGAACGGCGGCCGTCTGCTTAAGGAGAAGAACGTCCTTCCGGATATCGTCTTCACCTCGATGTTGCGTCGCGCCATCAACACCGCCAACGTGGCTCTGGACGAGGCCGATCGCCTGTGGATCCCGGTTCAGCGCAGCTGGCGTCTGAACGAGCGCCACTACGGTGCTCTGCAGGGCAAGAACAAGACCCAGATTCGCGAAGAATACGGTGACGAGAAGTTCATGCTGTGGCGTCGTTCCTACGCCACCCCGCCGCCGGAGATCGATCCGAACGACGAGTACGCCCAGAACGGCGATCCGCGCTACACCGGCGATCCGGTTCCGGAAGCCGAGTGCCTGGCCGATGTGGTCAAGCGTGTCGAGCCGTACTTCAAGTCCGACATCGAGCCGCAGCTCAAGGCCGGCAAGACCGTCCTGATTGCCGCCCACGGCAACAGCCTGCGCGCCATCGTGAAGATGCTTGACAACCTCTCCGAAGAGGAGATCGCCAAGGTCAACATCCCGACCGCAATGCCGCTACTGTACGAGCTGGACGAGAACTTCAAGCCGATCAAGCCGCGTGGCGAGTATCTGGATCCGGAAGCTGCCGCTGCCGGTGCCGCTGCCGTCGCCGCCCAGGGCCAGAAGTGAGCCTGAGCCGCTAACCGCATTCGGCAAACGAAGGGCGGGAATCCACAGTGTGTGGGTTCCCGCCCTTCGCGTTCTCCTCAGCATTGGCGGAACACGAGCAAGTGAACGATTGCGGCTGCGCGGTCGTACAGGTGCGTATCGAAACCGCACAGCCCTATAATCGGCCTGCCTGCCTCCTGATCTGACCGGTTCGGATCAGACCACGCCATACTCTTTGAGTAGCATGGCGATGTCGGTATGCTCCAGTTTCTTCAGTATCTGCTTGAGCACGGTCTTCTCGATGACATTGAGATTCATGTCGGTGATCGGCTTGCCGTCGCGTAGCATCACCGTGGCGTTGAGCAGATTGCGCACGTCGTAGACCGAACCCCACACTTCCGGCACGCCTCGATCCACGTCGCACAGTGTGTACACCGCCTCCATGCCGGTGCGCATCGAATATTCCGTGGTGAAAATCGTGTCGCGTGGGGTCTCCGCGAACTGGCCGAGGAATGCGAAGTTCACCGCACCGTCCGGCACCACGTCGGGGCGGTCACCGGCGGAACGCGGCATGAAGAACGCGTCGATGTATGGCATCATCACCGGAACCGTGTTGGCATGGTTGTGCGCCAGGTCTTCGATCTTGTCGGTTGGCACGCCCATATGGTAGAGCCACTCCTCGCAGATCTCCTCGCCGGTGCAGTCCTGCATCGGCTTCTTCACATAATTGCCCGGCTTGTCGGGGAATAGTCCGTATACCCACACGCACAGCTGATCCTTCGGCTGGTCGCGGAACTGCTGCTGGCGGTTCAGGGTCCAGCTCATCAGCCAGTTGGAATCCTCCACGGTTACGATGCCGCCGGTCACCACATGGCCGGTGAACGGATCGCGCTTGCAGATCTTCTGGATGTATGGCGGGATCTCCATGTCGAGCGTGGTGACGGTGGCGCTCATCCACTTCGAATGCTCGGGATCGCCGCAGAATACGTCCGGATGGCCGAAGCTCGGATCCTGCTTGGCGATGCGGCGCCACATGTCCCAGCCACCACCGGGGCGGATCTGCGGATCCCACTTGGCCGGTTCGGTCTGTGAGCCCATTGAGGAGTTTTCCACGCAGCCGCCGTTGGTGATGAACACCAGATCGTTGTCGCTTAAAGCGATCGCGCGGGTCGCGCCGTCGGCTTCGGTCAGGTCGATGCGCGTGGCCATTTTTCTGGTCGGCGAGCTGTGCGGATTGCGTACGAACGTGCCGGATTCGGCCTGCTTCTTCAGAATCGTGTCCTGTCCGACGCCGGTGTGCGGGCGCGCAGGGCCCATGCCGCCGCCGATCTTGAACTCGACGTTGTCGACCTTGACGTTGTAGTGGAATTGCACGCCGAAGCCTTCAAGGTAGGTGATCATCGGGAGGATCATTGACTCGTACTGGTTGTAGCGGGTGAACCGCAGGGCGCTGAAGTCAGGCAGGCCGCCGATGTGGTGGATGTAACGCTTGATGTACAGCTTCATCTCCAGCGCACTGTGCCAGTTCTCGAAAGCGAACATGGTGCGCCAATACATCCAGAAGTTCGAGTCGAATACCTCGTCGTCGAAGAAGTCGGAGATCTTCTTGCCGTACAGTTCCTCGTTCGGGGTGAAGAACAGTTTCATGATCTCCATGGAGGCCTTATCGGTCAGGGCGAACTTGCCGTTCGTGCCGGCGTCGATGCCTCGAGCCCTGGTGGAACGGCATAGCGAATAGTTCGGATCCTCTTTGTTCAGCCAGTAGTACTCGTCCAGTACGGACACGCCTTCGGTTTCGATGGAGGGGATGGAGCGGAACAGGTCCCACATCACCTCGAAGTGGTTGTCCATCTCTCGGCCGCCGCGCATCACGTAGCCGACGCTTGGAATGTTTGCGCCGTCACAGGCACCGCCGGGCACCGCGTCTTTCTCGAACACATGAATATGATCGCCGGGCATCTGTGCGTCGCGCACCAGATAGCAGGCCGCACTCAGTGCCGCAAGCCCCGTGCCGATGATGTAGGCGTTCTTGGAGTCCACGCCCTCCGGCTTCTTCGGGCGGGCGAATGCTTCGTAATTGCCGTTGGAATAGTACATGACTGCCTCCTTTGGATGTCACTGCCTTTTATTGTGCCGCGGCATCGCGCAAAAGTATATAGGCAGAAAATAGACAGGATGTGTGGTTCTAGGCATGCATGTGCCATTTATAAGCGAAATAGGTGGCCTCCACGGGCGTGGAGGCCACCTATTTCGCTTATAAATGGCGGATCAGTCGATATCAGTACCTTCGTCGCGGCTCGGCTCCTTGGTCGGGTCGAAGCCGGAGACGATGAACACCACACGACGGGCCGCGGAGACGGCATGGTCGCCGAGACGCTCCATGAAGCGGCCGATGAGCACCACGTCGATGAGCTGCTGGTTGGTACCCTGCCAATCTTCGGACTGTGCCAGTTCGAAGGTCTTCTTGTGCAGGGCGTCGAGCTTGTCGTCGCTGAGGATGATCTGCTCGGCCACCTGGGTATCACGGTCGGAGAGCATGGAAACCACGCGATCGGCGGTCTCGTTCAGGAACGCCTGCATTTCGGCGAACAGCGGCTGAGCATTCTCCGGCAGCGGAGAAGCCGGATAGGTGCGGCGTGCGGCTTCGGCGATGTGGCGGGCCAGATCGCCCATGCGCTCAAAGGTGGCCGCCAGTCGCAGGGTGGAAACGACCACACGCAGATCGGTGGCGACCGGATTCTGCTTGGCCAGCAGCTTCACACACTGGTCGATGACGCTGGATTCCAAGGCGTCGATTTCGATGTCGCCGTCGATGACGGCCTGTGCGGCTTCAAGATTCTGATTCAGCAGCGCGTCGCCGGCACCGTTGATTGCCTTGCGAACGCTGTGTACCATGCGATCGAGGTCATCGGCAACAGCCTTGAGCTCTTCGTTGAAAATAACGCGCATATGACTTGCCTTTCATAACGATTTCACGAATATGGGTCTGATGCAACCTCTCCTAAGTCTATTAGCAAACCGTGGATTGCACAGGCGTTCCTCGTGTTGTTCCGACAAAGTTCACCGGCGCGTTCACCGTATGTTCACGCGGCAGGTCATGCACGGGCATGTCGGGTGACTTAAGGGGAGTGTGCGAGAATGAAAGCATGTTGGAATCCCTGAGCACGTGGTGGCGCTCACTGCCGCACCGCGATGATAATACGCGGAACACCGATGACGATACGTTGGATGACTCCACGAATGCATTGCTTTCCATGCTTCCGTTGGCTTCCATCGTGGTCGATGATGCCGACGAGGTGGTGCGTGCGCACCCTTCGGCCTACACGCTGGGCGTAGTGCGTGATGATGCCATCGTCGAGGAGTCCGTGCTCAGGGCTGTGCGCGAGGTGCGCAGGGAGGGTGGCAAGAAGCAGTTTGACCTGACCACCACCACTGCGCATGTGGCGCAATCGGCGCCGAGGGCCGGCAAGCCGACCACGCGCGAAGCCGCCAGGCAAGCGCTGATCGGGCAACGCAAGGATGAGCCGGCGGCCTCGGTGTCTCGTCCGAATTGGCTGAAGGTCATCGTCGGCAGACTCAATGAGAAGTTCGTGGTGGTGCTGATCTCCGATGTGAGCGAAACCATCCGCTTCTCCCAGGTGCGTGACTCCTTCATCACCAACGTATCCGAGCAGTTGCTGAAGCCAACGCAATCCCTGGAGCGGCTTGCCGACACGTTGGAACGTGACGGTGCCAGCCAAGACGGTGTTCGGGAGAATGCGGCGCAACTGCGCCGGTCATGCACGCATTTGGAGCACATGGTCTCCGATCTGCTGTTGCTCATCAAAGCGCAGGAGCCGATTCTGCCGACCTCTGATAATCGCATCAACGTCATGGCGCAGCTCGAAGCGGTGGCGGCCAGCCATAAGGAGGAGGCCGCACGGCGTGGCATCACCATCGATGTGAGCGGTGACGAATCGTTGGAGACCAATGGTGAGGCCGAGCAGATTCAGACCGCGCTCGCCAAGCTTGTGGAGAACGCCATCATATATTCGCCGGACGGTGCGAGCGTCAATATGACGGCCAAGCCCGACGAGGACGGCGAGCGGGTGGTGATCCGGGTGCTCGATCGAGGCATCGGCATCGCCGACAAGGAGCAGGAGCGCGTGTTCGAGCGCTTCTACCGTGGTGGCAATCAGAACGGGCACTCGCAAGACGGCATCGGTCTGGGCCTGGCCATCGTCAAACATATAGCGCTGACGCATCACGGTTCGGCGTCGGTGTGGAGCAGCCCGGGGCAGGGGAGTACGTTCACCTTGACGCTGCCATTGGCGCGGGCGGCGCGGAACGTGCGGAACTGACCGGCGCTACTCACCGAGCCTGCGGTAATCCCAGCGGTCGAAATGCTCCCATAGGAGCATGAGCACGCCGATGACCGTGCCCGCCGCACACATCGTCTGGCCGCGTTCGACATCGAAGCCGAGCGCCAGCAGAATCATGCAGATGACCAGTCCGACGGCCCACAGCGATGTGCCGACCATGAACACCTTGCGTAGGTCCACGCGTACCGGCTTCGGTGATGGCTTACGTACGCTGGGGTCGATGATCGGGGCTAATTTCATACGGTCACCATACAACGCGGGGTAACCTTGTAGGGTGGAATCGTGAAATAGGCGGAAGGAACGCGGTGTTTTCGATCAGCCCGGTACCGAAGCGCTATGCTTGGGGCTCGAAAACACGGTTGCAGGATCTGTTTTCGCTACCGGCGAACGGTGAGCCGCTGGCCGAGATGTGGTTCAGCGGTCATGAGGAATCCCCCTCCGAAGTGGCGTTGGGGCCGGGCGTGCATGTGCCGCTGCCGCAGGCGATCCGCAATGCGCCGGGCATGATGGTCGGCCCGACTTGTTCCGAGCGTTTCGGTCCGGTATTGCCGTACCTGTTCAAAGTGATTTCCGCGCGGATTCCGCTGTCGATGCAGGTGCATCCGGTCGGTTTCCAGGCTCGTGCCGGCTTCAATGCCGAGAACGTCGCGGGCATTCCGCTGAATTCGCTGTTGCGTTCGTTCAAGGACGTGAACGAGAAAAGCGAGATGGTCGTGGCGCTGACTTCGTTCCAGGCCTCGGTCGGGTTCGCGCCGCGTGCCTTTGCCCTGCGGAACCTGCATGCCGTCGATCATCCGCTGACCCGCCGCATGGAACATGCGTTGGGAGGCCACCCGCGGCATCATGAGCACTTGGAAGCGGCTGATTTTTCTGAGGCTGATTCCCGTATGCCGCTTGCGTCCGTGGTGTGGCCGACTTCCTATATGAGGACTTTTCGAGCCTTCCATGCCGCGATTACGGCGGATGGCGATCAGGCGGCGGGATTGTTGCAGGCGTTGGTGCATGCGCGAGGATCGGTGGCATCGACGAAGTCCAGGATGGCGTTCGATTATGCGATTGCTGCGGCGCGGGCTTTTCCCGATGACGCCAGTGTGCTGACGTTGCTGATGATGAACCCGATTTCGCTGGACGAGGGCGGTTCCGTGTTCATCCCGGCGGGTACTCCGCATGCATACATTCAGGGTACCGGCGCGGAGATCATGACGAATTCCGACAACGTGCTGCGCGCCGGCATGACGGTGAAGCACCGGGACATCGATAATCTGCTGCAGTGCTTGAACTGTGCGTCCGCCGGGCCGATCGACCCTTCCGACGCGCGGCTGGGTACGTTCGTCATGCGAGACATCGTGCTTTACCGTCCGCCGGTCGATGAGTTCATGCTCGCCTACGGTCATGTGGACGGTGCGAGACGGCCGTGGCCGATACTCGATCGTATGGTGCAGCGCTACGGCAGACTTGCCGATTACGTAAAGGCCACCCGCCAGCCATTGCCGCATCGTGGTCCGCGAGTGGTGCTGTGCACCGAGGGCAGGGTGCTGTGCGACAGTGAACGGGATTCGCGCGTGCTCGCCGCCGGTGAGGCGGTATTTGTGCCGGCGGGCGAAGGCAGGCTGTCCGTCGATGCGGTTCAGGCAACGAAAAAGCCGGAGGATTCCTCCGGCTCGTTCATCGTGGCTTCCACCCCGTTTTAGAGGTGTTCGACCACATAGTCGATGCAATGGATGAGTGCGGTCACGTCGGCCGGTTCCACAGAGGGGAATACGCCTACGCGCAGTTGGTTACGCCCCAGTTTGCGGTAGCCGTTCGTGTCGACGATGCCGTTTTCGCGCAATGCCGCCACCACTTGGGAGGCGTTGATGGACTCATCGAGGTCGATGGTGACCACGGCGTTCGAACGTGCGGCCTTGTCGGCAACGAATGGCGAGGCGTAATCGGAATGCTCCGCCCATGTGTACAGCAGCGAGGCGGACTTGGCGCAACGTGTCGAGGCCCATGCCAGGCCTCCGTTGTCGTTGAGCCAGCGTATCTGGTTCTCCATCATCACCAGCGTGGCCACGGCGGGAGTGTTCAGCGTCTGATCCTTGCGAGAGTTCTCGATGGCTGAAGTGAGCGACAGGAATGGTGGGATCCAACGGCGCACGCCCGGCAGGTCCACGCTTTTGGCGATGCCGTAGGCACGTTCGATCGCGGCGGGGGACAGCACGGCCACCCACAGCCCGCCATCCGACCCGAAGGCCTTCTGCGGGGAGAAGTAGTAGGCGTCGGTCTGCGAGATGTCGACCGGCAGGGCACCCGCGGCGCTGGTGGCGTCGATCAGCGTCAGTGCGCCCCGTTCCTTGGAGCCCGTGATGCGTCTGACCGGCGCGGACACGCCGGTGGAAGTCTCATTATGGGCCCAGCAGTAGGCGTCCACATATTCGGTGAGTTCCGGCAAACGATAGGTGCCCGGTTGCCCGGCGAAGATCTCCGGTTCTTCGAGGAACGGCGCCGACTGCGCGGATTTGGCGAACTTGGTGCTGAAGGAGCCGTAGGTGCCGAAGGCGGCCTTGCGGGTGATCAGCGAAGCGCAGGCGATGTCCCAGAAGGCGCTGGCCCCTCCATTGCCCAACACGATCTCATAGCCGTCGGGAACCTGAAAGAACTCCGACAGGCCTTCGCGTATGGAGGCCACGATCTGTTTGATGGGCGTCTGCCGGTGCGACGTGCCCAGCAAGTGGCGGGCGCCGTCGTCAAGGGCTTGGATCTGTTCGGGGCGGATCTTGCTCGGTCCCGAACCGAAACGTCCGTCTTCCGGCAGCAGTTTGGAAGGAATGGTCACGGTATTCGTCATGGTTCCTAGGGTAGCCAGATATAAGGATTGAGCGTTGCGATGACCGCTAGGCGGACTCAGGATGATCCGTTGGTAAGGGGGATTGATTCCGAGGTAAATCTTGGCCCCGGTGTAACGTGTCCTATCGTGACGGTTTTGTAGCTTCACGTGCTCGAGGGCGTGTGGGTTTAGGTACATCCGCGAGGAATCCGCAAGGAGTGATTGATTTATGAGGCATGCGGCGCATAAAGCTGCCCGGGTTTCGGATGAACGTTTCAGTGCTGCGAAGGCACTGTTCACGTCGAGCCGTGGTTCCCACACCGCCAAGGCCGTGCGTATGGTTCAGCTGGCTAATGGCGGGGGCGCCGTTGTCGGACTGGACCCGGCGGTTGCCGAAAAACTGAACGAAGTGGCTCCGATGACCCGTCGCGCCATGCGTGAGGCCGCTCGTGCGGCGGAACGCCGTTCCACGATTGTAACCTCCGCCTCGCTGGCCGCCTTAGTGGGCACCGCTGCCACGGCGGTGGCGCTTACCCAGCAGAATTCGATGAATCTGTTGGTGGCCGATGCGGCTACCACTACCACGCAGCTCAAGCGCGTATCCGACACTTCCGCAGCCTCCCGTTCCGAGGAACGTACCGCCCTTGACTCGCTGGTCGATTCCTCTGACGCCTCGCAGACTTCCAATAACGGTGAATGGCAGCTTGGTGACGCCAACACGATCGCCGACGTCAGCCAGCTTTCCAAGTCCAAGGCCAGCAATCCGAACGTTGCGGTGCTGATGGATCAGGATTCCGAGTCGTTGCCCGCCGGATTCGATTCCGAACACGCCACCGGCGATTCCGGCAATGCGTATGAATTCAGCCAGTGCACGTGGTGGGCGTATGTGCGTCGCCATCAGCTCGGCCTGCCTGCCGGTTCCCACTTCGGCAATGGATGCCAGTGGGCCGCTTCCGCGAAGGCCTTGGGCTATTGGGTCGACAATACCCCTCGCCATGTCGGTGACATCATCGTGTTCGCCGCAGGCCAGGAGGGTTCCGACTCCTATTACGGCCATGTCGCCATCGTCGAGAAGATCAATGACGACGGTTCCATCGTCACTTCTGAGTGCGGCTCCGTGATGAACGGTAAAACTTACTCCCGTACGCTCACAAATGTGAACGATTTCCAGTACATTCATTACTGATTCGGTTTTTGTAGTCAGCTTGTCGTACACTTGGTTGTTGATGAAGAATCTGACTAAACGTTGCTCAATGCTTACCGCTATCGTCGCCGCTACCGTGTTGTTCTCCGGTGTGGCGCCCGTGGCCCTTGCCGCTGATGATGCAGCAGGCCAAGGTTCTGTTGTCGCTACACGGTCGTTCCCCAAGGTGAGCGCCGTGAAGAAGAACATTCTGGCTGAATCCACCTCCACCGAAGTCGAACAGGATTCCGATTGGGGCGGCGTGGAAAGCCTGGACGTCCCGCAAACCAAGTCTCAGGCCGAAAAGGACGCCGAGGAGCGTGCCGCTGCCGAACAGCAGGCCCGCGAACAGGCTGCCGCGGCAGCCCAGCAGCAGGCTTCCCGTAGCTCGGACCGTAGTGATTTGACCACGGACAATTCCAGCAACAGCACTTCCACCGTCACCGTGACTCCACCGGACGGCACGAGCGTGTCCAGTCTGCTGTCGTTTGCCGGCCAATTCGTCGGCAAGGTGCCGTACGTGTCCGGCGGCAACACCCCGTCCGGCTGGGACTGCTCCGGTTTCGTGCAGTATGTGTATGGACAGATGGGCGTTTCCCTGCCGCATTACTCCGGTGCGCAGGCAACCGCGGGCCGCGCGGTCGGTAGCCTTGCCGAAGCGCAGCCGGGAGATATCATCGCCAACTCGCAGCATGCCGCCATCTATGTCGGCAATGGCATGGTCATCAACTCACAGCTGAACGGTACTCGCTACGATCCGATCGCTTGGGTCTTCCCGGGTAGCTACAGCATTCGTCGTATCTTCTGACGATTCTTGACTTTCGCTGAAGGCGTATCCCCATGACTGGGGATACGCCTTTGTGTTGCATGGACGGTTGCAATTCAGTCGCGTCGCTACTGTCGGACACGCATGTCGCGCGGTATTGTTGTGGCTAGAGGCAGTGCATAGCGGCGCTGTACTAGTTCAAGGAGGTCGTCCATGATTAACGACAAGGCAATTCTCGTTGGCGTTGATGGTTCCCACGCCAGCTACAAGGCCACATGGTGGGCAGCGAACTATGCGAAGCATGCTGGACTGACGCTGCAGATCGTTTGCGCGTACTCGCTGCCGAGCTACGCGGCGGTGTCGTTCGACGCCACGTATACGGCGATGGGCGATGACAACGCGGCACACAGCGATGCTCAGGAGATTCTGTCGAAGGCCAAGGCCATCGCCGATGAGCAGGGCGTCGAGGCCGCGACGTTGATCGTTACGGGAGATCCGGCATCGGTGTTCGTCGAACTGTCGCGCAACTACAATCTGATCGTCATCGGCAATCGTGGCAAGGGCGGCTTGGCGGAGCGTCTGCTGGGAACCACCAGCTCCAGCCTGCCGGCCTACGCCTATTGTCCGATCGTGGTCGTGCCGTACACCGACGACGATGGCAATCTGATGCATCTGAACAACACCATCACCAAAGTGGCCGTCGGCTCGGATGAATCCAAGTGGGGTCTGAAGGCGCTCGAGATCGCCGCCGACTTCGCCGATGCCTGGGGCGCCGAACTTGACGTGATCTCTGCGGTGCCGAATATGAAGGGCTCGGAGGATGAAGGCGTCATGGCTTCCTTCAAGGAGGATCTTGACGTGCGTATCAAGCCGCTGGAGGAGTCCCATCCGAATCTGACGATCAACAAGCAGATCGTGCCCGGTCCGGCGGTCGGCGCGCTGACCAAGGCCAGCTACGATCATGACGTTGTGGTGGTCGGTTCTCGTGGCCGCGGCGGTTTCACCGGCCTGCTGCTGGGCTCCACCAGCCAGGGCCTGCTGCAGCATGCCGTCGGACCGGTCTACGTGGTGCCGCGCAAGTATGTGGAGGCTGCGGAAAGCCGTCTTGACACGGTGCCGAGCTCCCCGGCCGATGTTGCACCGAAGTCGCTTGACGATATCAAGGGCGTCGAGGAGGTGCCGGTCACTAAGGCGGAGCCGGAGGTGGTCGAGGCCATTGAGACCAAGATCGACCCGGAGCGCCAGTAAGGCGCCGGTGAGGCGGTAGCGCCTCCGATCGGGGCACGACAAAGGGCTTGCGATTTCCGTTGTGATGGGAATCGCAAGCCCTTTGCTTTTGCCGTTGTATTGCGCTCTTGTCCGGAGACGTGGCTTAGTGCTTGACGGTCACGTTCATGCGCACCGGAGTCGGCTCGACGTACGTGTGCTTCACCGTGCATCCCTTGTCGATATGGCGGGTGACGCGCTCCTTGAGCTTGTCGGCGTCCTCGTCGCTCAGTCCCGCAGCGGTGGCGTCGATTTCGATCTGTTCGTCGAATCCGATGTAGGCGTCGTTGTCGGCGTCATAGGTGCCGTCGACAACGATTTTCGCGCCTTCGCCCTCGCCCAGCGTGTGTTCGATGGCGAACTGGCTTGACAGCGCCGCACAGCCGGCCAGAGCGATCTTCATCAGATCGCCGGGAGTGAACTGGCCACGGCCCTTGCCGAACTTGATATGGGCGCCGTCCTCGCTGAATGCATCCCAGGAACCGTCTTTGTTGCGCTCGACCCACAGTCGCTTGCCCATGGAAACTCCTCATCGTCTTACCGGGAGCGCCGTTCGCTCCTCACCTCTACTAATGTAATCCATATGGGTTCGTTTGCTGCGAAACGTTCCGAAAAGCATAAGGAATCGCCATGTGGACGGGCCTTGGACGAATAGACGGCATGCGAAGCTTCTGGCTGTTAAGCTGTGAGACATGGCTTTGACATCGGAACAACTTGCAGACATTCGCACTCGTATTCCCGCACGCCCCGATACCGACATTCCCATGCCGTATGAGGATCTCGTGCGCAGGATCATGACGGAGGGCACCTTGAAGTCCGATCGCACGGGCACCGGTACGATCAGCCTGTTCGGCCAGCAGATTCGTTTCGATCTGAAGGACGGTTTCCCGTTATTGACCACGAAGACCGTGTTCTTCAAGGGGTTGGCCTATGAGTTGCTGTGGTTCCTCAAGGGTTCCACCAACGTGCGCTGGTTGCAGGAGCATAACGTGCACATCTGGGATGAGTGGGCCGATGAGAACGGCGATCTTGGTCCGGTATATGGCGCGCAGTGGCGTAGCTGGCCCGCACCCACGCCGGACGATCCGAACCGTACCATCGACCAGATCACGAACGTGCTTGATTTGATCAAGCATCATCCGGATTCGCGCCGTATGGTGGTGTCCGCTTGGAATCCGGCCGAAGTGGAACATATGGCCCTGCCGCCATGCCACGCGCTGTTCCAGTTCTATGTGGCAGATGGCCGACTGAGCTGCCAGCTGTACCAGCGTTCCTGCGACATGTTCCTTGGCGTGCCGTTCAACATCGCCTCGTACTCGCTGCTCACCCTCATGATGGCGCAGCAGGCCGGTTTGGAGCCGGGGGAGTTCGTGTGGACCGGCGGTGATTGCCATGTGTACGACAATCATGTCGATCAGGTGCTTGAGCAGTTGGGCCGCGAACCGTATCCGTATCCGAAGATTCGCATTCACGAGGCCGAATCATTGTTCGATTACGATTACAGTGACTTCGAAATCGTCGATTACCGGCACCACCCCACCATCAAGGCGCCGGTGGCGGTCTGAGCGTCTGCGCCAGCCGCTAGACTACTGACCCTAGTCCAATCTCAAGGAGTGAATGAAATGGAGCATGATAGTAGCCGCAGTGGCTATCACGAACCCGAGCCCGGACATGCCGGGCTTGAGGACGAGGAGGATTGGGGTGACGATTTCCCCAAGACCTTCTCGGTGAATCTGATTTGGGCGCAGGCCCGCGACAAGGAAGGTCGCGACGGCGCCATCGGATTCGAGGGCGGCATGCCTTGGCGTCTGCCGGAGGATATGAAGCATTTCACGGAGCTTACCGTCTCGCATCCGGTCATCATGGGCAGGAGAACGTGGGAAGCGTTGAGCCCGAAGTTCCGCCCGTTGCCGAACCGCGACAATATCGTGATTTCGCATGATCCGGCATATTCCGCGCCGGGTGCGACCGTGGTCGACACGTTGGATGACGCGCTCGACCTGGCCCGTCAGGAAGCCATTCCGGATGACGGTCTCGACCGTAGCGAAATCTGGATCATCGGCGGAGCGCAGGTGTTCCGCGATGCGTTGCCGTTTGCCGACAAGGCGTATGTGACGCAGATCAGCATGCATGTCGACGCCGACACCTATGCGCCCGACATCGCTTCGCTGGCGGAATCCGGTGCGTGGCGTATGGCCGAGGAAGGCGTGTGGCAAGGCACGCAGAAGGGATCCGACGACATTGCCGGATTCCGCTTTGTGACGTACGAGAAGAACCGCGAGGAGTAAATCTATCCATGTATACCGTGATGACCGTGTGCACGGGCAACATCTGCCGCTCTCCCATGGCCGAAATCATTCTGCGCACCGAATTCGAACGTCGTGGTCTGGCCGACAAGGTCAACGTCGAATCCAGTGGCGTCAGCGATGAGGAGTACGGCAATCCGATCGACCGCCGTGCGGTGAAGGTGCTGAAGGAACGTGGCTACGAGCTGCCGGTGCATCATTTCGCGCATCGCATCACCCGTGACGAGATCGAACGCACCGACCTGTTCCTGCCGATGACCGCCTCGCATATGCGCGCGTTGCTCCGTCAGCTGCCGCAGGCCAAGCGCGACGAGGTGCATATGTATCGTAGCTTCGATCCGAATCTGCCGAAGCCGGCGGCCGGGTATGAGAGCGAAATCGACTTGGTGGACCCGTGGTATGGCGGGGCGCACGAGTTCGAAGTGGCCATCGACCAGATTGAAGAGGTCGCGCCATATATCGCCGATTGGGTCGAACGGCAACTGTAACGACAAAGAAAGCCTCGGAGAAATTCCGAGGCTTTCGTATTGGTGGTGGCTCCGAGCGGCATCGATCCGCTGACCTAACGATTTTCAGTCGTTCGCTCTACCAACTGAGCTACAGAGCCGTGAACATTAAAAAACCCGGCATGACCGGGCTATGTTCGCGACCCCGGCCGGACTTGAACCGGTGACCTCCGCCGTGACAGGGCGGCGCTCTAACCAACTGAGCTACGGGGCCGTTGCTGCTGATCGTTTCCGACTGGCAACAGATAGATATCTTACGGCAAAGTCGACATCGCGCAAATCACGGCGTGTCATCTTCGCCGCGGGCGTCAGGATTGCTGTTCCGATTCCAGCTGATTCAACAGATCCTCAAGTTCCTGACGATCCTGATTGTCGAACGGGGAATCGTAATTGTCGTCGCTGTAGCTGGAACTGTTGAAATCCACACTTCCGAACTCCCGCTGCATCAGATTGATGAAGGCGTTGACGAACAGCATGACTACGATGATGTTGATCAGCATGATGGCTGCGCTGACGATGATGCCGGCAACGGCCATGCCCTTGCTGCGTTCGCCGGATTTGTTGATCTGCACCATGGCGACGATGGAAATGATCAGGCCGGCCAGCGGTATGAAGAACGCCAGAACGAAGCCGACGATGCACAGATTGTTCCAACGCTGGTCCACGGGCTGTTCATACGGCTGATACACGCCCTGCGGAGGGTAGGACTGGCCTGGTTGCGGGGCCTGCTGATACGGATTCTGTGCGTATGCCGACTGGCCGAATGCTGGCTGGCCGTATTCCGCCTGCGGGGGCTGGGGAACGTCCGGCTGCGATGGCATGGTCTGGAAATTCTGCGGAATGGCTTCTGTGGGCTGATCCTGCGGCTGCTGCGGCGCAGGGCTGTTTTGATAATCACTCATAAGGCAAGTCTATCCGATGTCGGCGGCAATGGCACGATTATAAGGAAAGAGCGAAAAAAACGAACGGATGCCGCATGAGGGGAAAACTTCCCATGTGGCATCCGTTACAGATGTCGATGCCGTGCGTTGTTCACGGCATCATGCTTTCGGCGGCCTTGGATGGCCTCAGTCGGCTTGCTTCCAGGTCTCGACGTCGATGTGATGCTCAGGATTGGCCTGCCAGGCATCCCAGGCGGACTTCACGATGTCTTCGACGTCGTACTTGGCGTGCCAGCCCATTTCCTCGTTGATGCGCTTCGGGGAGCCGATCAGGTGCGGCGGATCGCCGGCACGGCGGCCCATGACGGCCTCCTTGAACGGCAGGCCGGTGACCTTCTTGACCTCGTCGACGATCTGACGCACGGAGGTGCCTTCGCCGGTGCCGACATTGAAGGCGTCGTACTTGCGCTCATCGCGGTCCAGATACTTCAGGGCGGCGATGTGGGCGTCGGCCAGATCGGACACGTGGATGTAATCGCGCACGCAGGTGCCATCCGGGGTCGGGTAGTCGTCGCCGAAGATCGCAGGGGCCTTGCCCTTCTTCAGACGGTCGAACAGCATCGGGATGAGGTTCAGGATCGCCGGATCCTCAAGCTCGACCGGGCCGCAACCGGCCACGTTGAAGTAGCGCAGGCCGCAGAAGCGGATGCCGTACGGCTCCTCGCAGGCGCGGGCCATCCACTCGCCGAACAGCTTGGTCTGGCCGTACGGGTTGATCGGCAGCATCGGCACCACGTCTTCCGGCACCACGTCGACCGGCGGCACGCCGTAGGTGGCTGCGGAGGAGGAGAACACAAGCTTCTTGGCGCCGGAATCACGCATGCCGATAAGCACGTTGAGCATGCCGTTGATGTTCTGCTGGTAGTACCACAGCGGCTTTTCGACGGATTCGCCGACTTGCTTGCGGGCCGCGAAGTGGATTACGGAATCCACGCCCTCGGCCTTCATGATCTCAGCGAGGCGCTCGCCGGCGCCCGGGGCGGCGATGTCCATGCCGTAGAGGCGGGAGCCTTCGATGCGGGTGGGCTTGCCGTAGCTCAGGTCGTCTACGACAACGACCTGTTCGCCTGCCTGATGAAGAGCGTGGACGACATGGGCGCCGATGTAGCCGCACCCACCGGTGACGAGAACTGTCATGTTCTGGCCTTTCCTATGTTGAGCTGTGAGTGTGCGGGCATGCGGTTGCGGCGAATACGTCGAAAGCATGACCGTTGTTCACTTTTGCTCAGGTTTGTTACCTTTTGAACAATTTGAGTATAACACGTGAACATGAACGCACATAATCGGTTCGTTCCTGCGTTTCCTCTATAAATTAGGGTATGCAAGAAGTGATGAACACGCCGACCGATGGTCGGGAATCCGACGCAAACGCGCACAATGAACACCGTCCGGCGCTGTACGGGCGCAAGGTGCTTTCGTTCGTACGCCGTTCCGCAAGGCTGGACGCGCGTCTGCAACGCGCATGGGATGCATATTCGGATGCGTATCTGCTGGATGTCAATGCGGGTGAGGGCTCGCTCGATGTGCGTAAGGGCTTTGTGCTGGATGAAGCCTATATCCGCGAAATCTGGGGCAACGGCAACCCGTTGGTCGTGGAAATCGGCTCCGGGCAGGGCGAGAACATCGTAGCTGCGGCGGCCGCCGATCCGCAGACCAACTTCCTGGCGTTGGAGGTCTATGACCCGGGTGTGGCGCATACGATGCTGTTGGCTGGTAAGCAGGGGCTCGGGAATCTGCGCATCGCACAGGTCAACGCGCCGGAACTGTTCAAGGTGGCTGCGGATGGCGCAATCGCCGAAGTATGGACTTTCTTCCCCGACCCGTGGCCGAAGATGCGCCATCACAAGCGGCGTATCGTGCAGCCCGAACTGGCGGGCGAGATCCATCGTACGCTGCAGGGCGGGGGAGTGTGGCGCATCGCCACCGATATCGAAGACTATGCGCTGCATGTGCACGAGGTGATGGACGGACTGGAATCGTTCCGTAACGACGGCGACGTGACCGTGAGTCTGCCGGTGGAGCACGTCGGCAAGGGCAATGCGGATGAGGCGGCCGGCCTGGAGCATGCCGATTTCACTGAGTCCGCACGTTTTGACGGGCGTGTGCTCACCAACTTCGAAAAGAAGGGTCTCGCCGCAGGTCGGGTGATTCATGATTTCACCTATCGCAAGGTCTGATGATTACGGGGTGAATGCCGCGATGACGTTCAACCTTGCCGTTGCAACGATTTTCGGGGCGACACGCCGGAGGTTGCATGTCGTTGAGATTCGCGTATAGTAGGGCGAGTTGTCACGCGGAAACGCTGAAAGCGCCCCCTTCGTCTAACGGTTAGGACACCAGACTTTCAATCTGACAACGAGAGTTCGACTCTCTCAGGGGGTACTTACCTTGGTAACAAGGTGGCAATGGCCCCGTAGCTCAGTTGGTTAGAGCGCCGCCCTGTCACGGCGGAGGTCACCGGTTCAAGTCCGGCCGGGGTCGCTGGAACAGAAGAACGATTTCGTCTGTTCATGGCTCTGTAGCTCAGTTGGTAGAGCGAACGACTGAAAATCGTTAGGTCAGCGGATCGATGCCGCTCGGAGCCACCACAGCAAGCCCGCAAGTGTGCGGGCTTTTTTGTTTTCCCCTATCGATATGCAGCCTAGCGGGCAAAAGCCCCCGATAATGTGAACACGCCGGAGTGGCAATCGTTCTTTGTGTGATAATCCGTGGTTTTGGGCATACCCCCTCATTATGGCAATGTCATTGCCCCTTTATTGGATGGGAGGCACAGAAAAACCTGATATAGGGAGTGAAGCATGGGTCATCAATACAAAATAACGGGGGGGGGTATAGGTTTGTCGCCTCCCTGTTGGCCGTAGTCGCTCTGATAGTGGCGAGCCTTATCCCGCCATCGGTGCACGTCGCCAAGGCCGACGACGATGCATCTGCCGCATCGGTGACTCCTACGGCGTATGCGGCTAACTATGGCCAACTGGTCAACGCCATCAACGGGAGCCAGAGTGCAGTGATCGCCATTACTGACAATATCGCCTTCACTGAGCAGATCACCTTGAAAGGTAAGAAGATCACACTGGTCTCCGATGCCAGCGCATGCAGCACAGCCTGCGAGCTGACCTACGCATCGGCCAGCGACTTCTCCTTGTTCGAGGTCATTGGTGATTCAAGCCTCACCTTCGGCGGTGGCACGGAGGATACCAACAAGCTCAGTTTCAGCAACCACAGCAATGGACGTCTGGTCCAGGTCGGTTCCGCTAATGACAGGGGAACTGTGACCATCAACGGTGGTACGTACAACAAGAACGGTGGTACGTACAACAAGAACGGAAGCACCAGCAACACGACCGGTGACGGCAATATCGCCTACGTATTCAAAAACGGCAATCTGACCATCAATGGCGGCGACTTCAAAAACAACTATGCAAGTGCCGCTTCAGGCAACACGACCATCGGTGTCACTAGGTCGGGCGGCTCGGTCGTGCGCTCGTCCGGAAGCGTAACCATCAACGGTGGAACGTTCGAAGAGAACCGTACCGGTGAAAATGGTCAAGACAACCTTGATTTCCACGGTGGTGGTGCGATTTGGAGTGAGGGCACCCTTATCGTCAATGGCGGTTCGTTCAGTGCTAACAAAAGTTACGCGGTGAATGTGAAATCCGAATACAAGTACAAGCGACCTGCCGGTGGCGGTGCGATCTGGGCTGCCGGACGCCTGGTAGTCAATGGTGGAACGTTCCAAGACAACTGGCAGATGGGCAACGAAGACCTGTATGGGACCGGCGGCGGTGCCATCTACTTCGGTGATGGTACGAAGGATACGTCATACAACGGTAGCATGGTCATCAACGGCGGTACGTTTGATTCCAACCGTTCCATGCAGGACGGTGGTGCCATCTTCGTGACATGGAACTGCACAGCCGTGTTCCAACAGGGTACGTTCGTGAACAATTGGTCCAATCGGTTGGGTGGTGCCGTGTACACCGAAGAAGATTCAGTCAGTTATGTGACCAATGCAGTTGCATATGAGAATTATGCCGGTCATTTCGGTGGTGGTTTGTGGCTGTGCCCATCCGGTAAGGGCGTTACCAGTGACCATGGTGGCATGGCGCTCTTCGACAATGAGGCGAACACCCGGTACGACCGGACCGAAACCGGTGCCGAGATCACCCAAGACATAAAAGATGGCAAGAAATACCGCCATTCGGGTTCCCAGAACAGGGGAGTATCCGGTGCCGGTGATGATTTCTCCATCATGTATCCGAGTAAGAGCGAGCAAACGAATTACTTCCAGCTGTCGGTTGAATGGTTCACCGGGGACCATGTCACTTGGCATGATGACGGGGAACCATCTCAGAGTGCTAACGGCTATCTGTACGGCGTCAATGATTTGAGTGTCAATTCAATGGAGCGACTAACTGAAGGAAACGAATACACGAGTGACGCTACTCTCGACCCAGGTCCTGCAAACAACATCTACCATGGATATGGTTTGAAGGTTACGAAATTCGGTAGTGATCAGGCGAAACAGAATGCTAAAGATGCTTTTATAACTTTCACCAAAAATACGGCCCGACTGTCTGGTGGCGCCTTTGGCTCCAACGGTACTGTGGACTTCGTCAAGGTGTATAACGTCAGCTGGAACAAGATCAGCAGCGAAAGCAGTAACATGCTGTCTGGCTCCGAGTGGCTGCTGGTCGCACAGAATGATGGGGCTGTCAAGTCCGGTCCGATTCATCTTGATTTCGGCAATGCGACAGACTGCACCACTACGGTTTCGGCTACTGGTTCGGTTTCAGCCGCTCCGGAGGAAGGTGTGTGGTGCAAGGTTCCGGATTCCGTTACCGACAGCTACTATTCCGAATTCAAGGGAAAGTATGTGACTGTGGTTGCTGACAATTCCGGAATCGACAAGGATTCCGAAAATGGTCAGTTCCTGGTCAAAGGTCTGCGCGATGGAACATATTATCTGAAGGAGTATCGGGCTCCTGACGGGTACGTGAAGTCCGAAAAGACCTATACGTTCGCCATCAAGGAGGATCATTCCCCGACCATTTCGGAGACCGATGGAACGCCGTTGAGCAATAACTTGATCACCAATACGCCGTACGGTGGGGTCAGCTGGAGCAAGGTCGATTCCACGGACGGGATGACGGTACTGTCGGGCAGTGAATGGAAACTGCAGTCCGTCGGAAGCGACGGCAACGCTCAAGACATCACGGGTGCCGATGGCAAGGCCATTACAATCACCGACTGCATCGAAGCCGACAAGTGCTCCGCCTCGCAGGATAACCCCTATCAGGATGTCGATTCGACCAAGGATTCGTTCAAGCTCACGTATCTGCCACTCGGCACGTACAGGCTTGTCGAGACCAAGGCTCCGGACGGCTACGACCTGCCCGATGACGCAACGGTGTACTACACCTTCACCATCAAAGAGAACGATGATCGCATGAATGCCAAGCTTTACAAGGCGGATGGCGTCACTGAGGTCACTGAGAACAAGGTGCCGAACGACCGTACGAAGGGCAGTGTCATCTGGTACAAGACCGACTCCACCAAGGAAGGGAAAGGGGATGACGCCCGACTGAAGGGCTCCGAATGGTCCCTTACCCAAACCAAGGAGAAGGACAACGATATCGCTATCGGCAAGCGTAAGGCCATCACCGTGACCGACTGCATCAGCGATGACGATACGAAGTGCCCGACGGATTCACAGAACCCACAGAACCCAACGGACCGTGACGGTAAGGCTGGCGAATTCCAGCTGAAGAATCTTGACTGGGGCACGTACGAGCTTGTCGAAACCAAGGCTCCGGCCGGATTCCATAAGTCTGAGACGACCTACACGTTCGTCATCGACAAGGACCATACCAGCCCTGCCGAGATTCAGATCAAGAACGGCACCGATCCGGTGACGGGCAACATCATCACGAATACGCCGATCACCGTCAACAGTCTGCCGTTCACCGGCACCGGTAGCCAGACGCCGCGCATGTTCCTGCCATACGTGCTGGGAACGGTCGGCGCCGGTCTGGCGGTCGGTCTTGGCCTACACGTGGCCCGTCGACGTATGGCACGGCAGGGCTGACCCCATTCATCCAAATCGTTTTCCCTTCGCTTCCGCCGCAGCCAGCGGCGGGGCGGGGCTGAACTTACCCAAAAACAACATAAATTGAAGAAAGAAGGAAGCGAAACCATGACATTCAGGAAACTTTTGGCAGGAGTGGCCGCAGCGGCCACGCTCCTGTCGGGTATGGCGTTCGGCGCCGGAAGCGCAGTGGCCGACGAAGTCGAACCTGCGACCATCACTCTCAACGGTGAGACCGGCGCGGTGAAGGGCCACACCTACAAGGCCGTGAGGATTGGCTCGTATGACCATGCATCCTTCGTCGAGAAGGATGACGTCACCTATGTCGAAAGCCTTACGGTGAACACCGAAGCCGCAGTCGCGACCGGTGCGACGACCGCTCTGAATGCGGCAGTGGCCGAGGGAACCACTTGGAATACCGGCGATTACCAAGGCAACCCGGTCGGCTATGTCGCGTCGGAAAGCGGCTACTTCACCAGCAGCCCCAACAAGCCGTGGAGCGGCAATCTGCGTAACTTCGTGAGTTCGCTGGTCAGGCAGACCGATTTCCAGGCCGCTCTGGCGACCGCCACGGCATACACCGCCGGCACCGACAGCGATACTCTCACCATCAGTGGACTTGAAGAAGGTCTGTACGTGGTGGTCGACACCACCATCAGCAACGCTGAAAACGTTGACCATAAGCAGACTGATTCCATCCCGATGCTTGTGGGCACCAAGGTGAACGGCAAGGACTTCGAAGGCCAGCCGCTGGGCGTGGTCAACGTCAAGAACCAGACCACTTACATCGACAAGGTCATCGTCAAGAACAAGAAAGAGTGGGTTGGCACGACCGAACGCGTCGGCGACACCGTGACCTTCAAGCTCACCAGCCAGGTTCCGCTGACCGTCGGCTACCTGAACACCGCTGAGAAGCCGTACTACTTCTCCATCGGCGATACCATGAGCAAGGGCCTGACCTTCCAGCAAGTCACCTCCGTAACCATCGGTAACAAGACGCTGACCAGGGCCGATGACGGTGCCACCGCCACCGCCGACCAGTACCAGCTGACCACCACCGCCAACCAGAAGTATGACGAGTCCGATAAGGACGGCAAGGCGACCGTTCTGAAGTTCGATCTGTCCAACGCCGTGTATGCGGCTGGCCAGAACGCCTCCAACAGCAAAGCCGATGCCAAGGCCGAAGACACCATCACCGTCGTATACACCGCCAAGCTGAACAAGGACGCGGTCCATGCCGTGAATGGTGCGAACCCGAACAAGGTCACCCTCGACTACACCCACAACCCGGACGACAACACCGTGTACCACGTGCCCGGCCCGGAAGTCAAGGTGTACACCTATGACTTCGGCTTCCTCAAGGTGAAGGCCGACGGCCAGACCAGCCTCGATGGCGCCAAGTTCGTCATCAAGCAGGGCGACCAGTACTTCAGGTTCAACACGACCACCGGTCTGTGGGAGAACGGCACCAAGGACGCTGATCCGGTGGATGCCGACAAGTTCACCGGAACCAACGGCGTCTTCGAGTTCAAGGGTCTCGCCGAAGGTACCTACGACGTTGTGGAAACCGACGCTCCGGCCGGCTACCTGTCCACCACCAAGGCCAAGTTCCAGGTGGTCATCACCTCCACCAACAAGGACAAGGACGGTAACGTTCTGGGCACCGAACACAAGATCGAGTTCGTGAACGGCAATACCGGCTTCAACCTGTTGACCAACCTCAATGCCGACGGTACTGCCGCCGAAGGTGGCGCGAAGGTGAAGAACCTGAAGTCCATCACCCAGCTGCCGCTCACCGGTGCCGCAGGCATCGCGATCTTCGGTGTGATGGCCGCCCTGGTCATCGGTGCCGGTCTCGCGGTCGGCATGAAGCGCCGTGGCATCGCCAGCCGTCTGGCATGATCGGGGCCTGAAACCCCCACGTCGATCATGACCGTAACGCCGCCCCATACGACCCATCCGGGCCGGTGGGACGGCGTTCCCGATTCCCAAGGGCCGCGTATGGCGGCATGCGTCGGAAAGGAAACCCATGGCACAGCAGGAGCCGGTGCGACGGTACGACACGTTGTCGTTCGACGAGGCGTTGGACGTGTCGGACGTGATGCGCGAACGACGCACATTACGACGCATATCGCAGGTACTTGCCGTGCTCACGGTATTGCTGATCGGCGGCGGTCTGCTGCTCGGCGCGTATCCGTTGGCCCTGCAGTGGAAGTCAAGCCGTGAACTGGCTTCGCAAAGCGAGCAGGTGAGCAAAAAGGTCGACGGATGGCCATTCCCCCAAGCGCGCGACCAACTGCGTGCCGCCACGGAATACAACGCCAAGCTGGCGGCCAGCGGTCAGCCGGTCCTGGGCGAGGCGGTCGATCCATTTGACATCGCCAACGGCAGCAGCCAGGCTTCCAGCCAATCCGACTCCAAGGCATCCAAGGACGCCGAATACCAAAGTCTTCTGGATACCGGCAACGGGGTCATGGGAGCAGTCGAGATCCCGAAGATAGACGTCGATCTGCCTATCTACCACGGTACGGGGGAAGACCAGCTCGCCATGGGTGTCGGGCATTTGTACGGCACCAGCCTTCCCGTGGGCGGGACGAGCACGCACACCGTCATCACCGGCCATCGCGGACTGGTCAGATCGCCCATGTTCACGCGGCTCGACGAGATGGTGAAGGGCGATTTCATCTACCTGAAGGTCATGGGCGAGACCTTGGCCTACCAGGTGGACGACATCAGCGTCATCAAACCGGATGACACGTCGAAGCTGCGCGTGGTCGACGGGCAGGATCGGATCACGCTGATGACGTGCACCCCGTATGGCGTGAACACGCACAGGCTGCTCGTGTCCGGACACAGGGTGGACATTCCCGAACCGGCACCCGACCCGACCGACCTGCATGATTGGCGGACCATCGGCATCTGGTCATGCGCAGGCATACTCACGGTCGGCTGGCTGCTGGTCTGGCTGGTCGGTCGGTTGCGTCACGGCGTATGGCGGCGCATGCGTCATGCAACCCGTATCTATGTCCGCATCCAACGTTCCGGCCGGCAGGCGAGTGCGAAACATCGTTAAGGAGGCACGATGAGCAAGGATTTCACCAGAAAAGAAGTCGAATATCTACGGTCCGTTCCCGCAGTCAAAAAGGTCGCGAAGAACCGGATCACCTATGCGCGTGCATTCCAGTTGTACTGCATGGCCAGATATCTGCGGGGCGACGGGCCGACCGCGATTTTTCGCAGCGTAGGTCTCGATCCGGATGTCGTCGGGCGGAAACGCATCGAACGTTGCATCGCACGGTGGAAGCAGGATGAGCAGTTGATGGCGGAAGCACAGCAGATGAATCCCGATGCGGCACCCGACGTGCGTGACAGGATCATTCTGGTGCAATGCAGTCAGATCAAGGAATTGACGCAGCAACTGTCGGAATTGCAGAAGCGTCTCGCCGACCTCATCTACGAGGTGAATGCGCAGGATGCGGGAGCCCTGCCTACCGACGATTCCGATTCGCTCTGATAGACAAGCGGAAGGTGAGACCGCATGCAACGATCATGCAGGTAACGTACCGAAACTTTTTTGGGAACGTTCACGGAAAATTTGGTGTCGTTGTTTCGGAAATCCCCTTAACGGGGTTTATGATGATTCTCGTCGGACTGCGGCGACGATGGCTGTAGCCCCCGAACACAGTACCTTTGCTTAAAGGAGAGCACCTATGGTCTATCGCATGATTTTCAACCAGACCGCATACTTCGGCCGTGGCGCCATCAAGGAGATCCCGGGCGTCGCCAAGTCCCATGGCTTCACCAAGGCATTCATCGTCACCGATCCGGTACTGCTTGAAACCGGTACCGCCAAGAAGGTCACGGACGTGCTCGACGAGGCAGGCATGCCGTATGAGGTGTTCAGCAACGTCAAGCCGAACCCGCCGGTCGAATGCATTCAGGACGGCGTGGCCAAGTTCGCCGCATCCGGCGCCGACTTTCTGATCGGCCTGGGCGGTGGCTCCCCGCAGGACACCTGCAAGGGCATCGGCATCATCACCGCCAATCCGGAGTTCTCCGACGTGCTCTCGCTTGAGGGCGTAGCAGACACCAAGAACCCGTCCGTACCGATCTTCGGCGTGCCGACCACCGCCGGCACCGCGTCCGAAACCACCATCAACTATGTGGTCACCGACACGGCCAACAAGCGCAAGTTCGTGGCCGTCGACCCGCATGACATTCCGATCGTCGCCTTCGTGGACCCGGATCTGACCGATTCCATGCCGCGCGGACTCAAGGTCGCTACCGGCCTCGACGCCCTGACCCACGCCATCGAGGGATACATCACCCCGGGTGCGTGGAGCCTGTCCGACTGCCTGTCGATGCAGACCATCCGCATGATCGCCAAGAACCTCGCCAAGAGCGCCGACGGCGACATTCCGGCTGGCGAGCAGATGGCCTACGCCTCCTATATCACCGGCATGGCCTATTCCAACGTCGGCCTTGGCCTGGTGCACGGCATGGCACACCCGCTGGGTGGCCGCCTCGGCGTGGCACACGGCGTGGCCAACGGCATTCTGTTGGCTCCGGTCATGGAATACAACAAGGACTTCACCGGAGAGAAGTACCGTGACATCGCCGATGCGTTCGGAGTCGAAGACGCCTACACCGGCGATCTCGACAAGGTGCGCGAAGAGGCCGTGCAGGCCGTACACCAGCTCACCGTCGACCTGAAGAACCCGACCACCATCTCCGAGGTCGGCGCCACCGAGGCCGATTTGGACGCGCTTGCCAACGACGCCTTCCACGACGTGTGCACGCCAGGCAATCCGCGTCAGGCCACGCAGGAAGACATCCTCGCCATCTACAAGAGCCTGATGTGAGCCCGATCCTCACGATATGAGCCGATCATGGCACGAATCGTGAGGATCCGACGTCGATAATCAATCGTGGCGCGTATCCCATGAATCCACCTCGAAAAAATTCGGGTGTGCCTTCACGGGATACGCGCCACGATTCCTTTGGACGGTCGGAATGCATGCATTCACGCCGGGATTGTGGGGCCGTAGGGGGATGGCGGCTTACTCGTGCTTTTCGCTCCACTCCTCATCGGTGGGAGTGTCATCATATAGCTCGCGGCCCTCCTGCTCGGCCAACTCCATCTGCTCGTTGATCCATGCGGCCTCGGCCGGATTGATATCCGCCGTGTCAAGCACCTTCTGCCACACCGGATACAGCATATGCATCACCGGATAGAGCGCAGTGATGAGAATCTCCGGCTTATGCTTGCGCGAATGCTGCGGATGCGCATTGAACGTGTTCTTGAACCGGCGCATATAGTTCAGGAACGACGTGGGGGAGGTGTCCATGCGGCGCGCGCTGATGCCGGCAATCATGCGCGGGCAATACACCGTCTTCATATCCTTGCCAAGCAGATGCAACGAAATATCGATATCCTCATGCATCACATCGGACTTGTCGCGGCACACCTCACCGGCAATCGCATGCCATGCGGACGCACGCAACGCCATATTCGAACCAAACAGCAACGGCTGACCATCATCGGCCTTGTAAATGCGCTTACGGGTGGAATTGTCACTGCGAAGCCCGAAATGACGACTCGGCATATCGTAGTACATCACTGGACCGGTGGCGCCCATGGCCTCCGGATCCTCGGTGAAGATGCCGGCGACCACCTCGACCCAATCCGGGCGGATCATGCAGTCGGCATCGAAACGGCCCAGCACATCACCCGTAGCATGGTTCAGGCCATAATCACGCGTGGGAATCAGCCCCTGCTCCTCATCCTGATGCAACAGGCGCACCGGAGCCTCGGGATGATCCTTCATGAACTGCTCGACCACGGCGACGGTCGAATCGGTGGAGCGGTTATCGACGACAATCACCTCATGCGGCATCACGGTCTGCCTAGTGGCGTTGAGCAGGCAATCGTTGATACGCTCCGCTTCATTCCATGCAGGGATGATAATTGAAACGTTCAGCATGCCTACAAGAATATGTGCCAGTCCGTACACGGTGCCTGTCGCTACAATAAGGAGCCATGAGCGAACGCGTACGGCACATGAATGAAACGACGGACGATACGATGGCTGCCGAAGACACCACGAATACGGCGAAAACCATGGCGGATGACGGGCAACGCTGGGATCTGGGCACCCTGTTCCCGGCGAAGGGCGATTCCAGAAGACCACCGGAATGGCTAGGACGCGCCCTGCTGTACATCGCCATCGCCATCGTAGTGTTCAGCTTCTGCTGGCGCTCCTGGGGGCAGATCGCGTATCTGGTCATGGACATCGTGGTATCCCTGTTCCTTGCGCTCGCAGTGGAACCGGTGGTGGTGCCGCTGGTCAAGCATGGCTGGAAACGCGCCTTCGCGTCGCTGTTCGCGCTGGTGCTGCTGGCGGTGATCCTATGTACGCTGTTCGGTCTGTTCGGCAACATGTTCGTGCAGCAGGTGATCGCCATGATCAACGGCCTGCCCGACCTGTACAAGCAGATCTGCGACTTCGTAAGTCAGTACACGAATTTCGAACTGCCGGAGATCAACAGCCTCGGCAGCGAAATCCTCAAGAACATACAGACCTCCTGGGTCACCGATTTCGCCGGCACGGCCCTGAGCACGGTATCCGGCCTGTTCTCCTTCCTGCTGAACCTCATGACCATCGTGATGACCACGTACTACATCTCCGCAGCAGGCCCGAAACTGCGTCGCGCCGCCTGCCAGTGGATGGCGCCGGCCGCACAGCGCCGCTTCCTGTTCGTCTGGACCGTCAGCCAGGGGCAGATCTCATCCTTCCTGTTTTCCCGCGCGATTCTCGCATTGCTCAACGCCACCTTCACCGCCATCTGCCTTGAGGTCCTGCATGTGCCGTATTGGCTGCCGTTGGCGCTGTTCTGCGGCGTCACCTCGCAGTTTATCCCGATGCTCGGCACCTATATCGGCGGTGCGCTGCCGGTGCTGTTCGCATGGGGCAACCGTGGCATCTGGTACGGCATCGCCGTACTCGCATTCATCTGCGTCTACCAGCAGATCGAAAACCTGATCTTCGCGCCGAAGATCTCGCAACGTACCATGAACATCAACGATGCCGTCGCCTTCCTCGCCGTGCTCGCCTTCGGTTCGCTGTTCGGCGCGCTCGGTGCATTCCTGGCGCTGCCGGTCACCGCTTCCATCCAGACCATCTTCCGCACCTACACCAAACGGTACGATCTGGTCGATTCCCCGCTGATGAACGATCCGGTTCCGGAAAAGAAGTCGAAGGTGGTGGAAGGCGCCGAGGCGATCAGCGAGCGTGTGCTGCATCACATACCGCGTGCCGTGCAGGGTTCCACCGCACATGTGCCGATTTCAGACGAGGTGCGTCAGCTGCAGGAGCAGGCGTACAATATCAGCCCGTCAGATGGTTCGGATGAGGCTGACGATTCACAGACGGTCGCCATCCCGAAGAACGCGCTTTCCGCCCAAGGCGGCAGGCCGTTGAAGGGAACGGCCGACGCGGACGACGCATCCGACGACAATCCGAGAAGTAGGTGGCGCTAAATGGTACTGCTGAGCGTACTGGACATAATCCTGATCGTCGTCGGCGGCGCGGGCATGGTCTATCAGGCGGTGTGCATTCTCATCTCCCTGTTCACCAAGCCGGTCAGGTTCCCCGAAGCTCCGATGGACAAGCGGTATGCCGTGCTGATCTCCGCACGCAATGAGGAGAACGTCATCGGCAATCTCATCACCTGCATCCAGACGCAGACCTATCCGAAGGAGCTCATCGATATTTGGCTGGTGGCCGACAACTGCACCGATGCCACCGCCGAAGTGGCGCGCGGCATGGGCTGCCATGTGATCGAACGGTTCGACCAGCGGCTCATCGGCAAAGGGTACGCGCTGACCTACCTGCTTGACCGGATGAACGAATCCGGTGCTTCCGACCCGTATGACGCCTTCTTCGTATTCGATGCCGACAACAAGCTTGACCGGAACTACTTCGAAGAGATGAACAAGGCGTTCCAGTCCGGCTTCAAGATCCTGACCAGCTACCGTAATTCCGTGAACCTGTCCGACAATTGGGTGTCTTCGGGTTCCGCATTGTGGTTCATCCGTGAATCACGATTCCTGAGCGCCTCGCGCATGTGGCTCGGCAACAGCTGCCACGTCGGCGGCACCGGCTTCATGTTCTCGCAGGAGATCATGCGCCGCAATAACGGGTGGAAGTTCCATCTGCTGACCGAAGACCTTGAATTCACCATGGACTCCGTGTTGCACGGCGATCGCATCGGCTATTGCGGCACCGCGATCCTGTACGACGAGCAGCCCGTCACCTTCTCGCAAAGCTGGCGTCAGCGCCTGCGGTGGAGCAAGGGATTCCTGCAGGTGTTCCGCTACTATGGCCCGGCCCTGATCAAGCGGGCGATTCGCGAACGTGATTTTTCCGCCGTTGATTTCACGCTGCTGCTGTGCCCGTTCACCGTGCTCGGCATAGCCCGTATTCTGCTCGGCCTGCTGTTCGCGCTATGCGGATTCGTGACCTGGCAGAGTCAGCTCAACTCGCTTACCGGATGGACTTCCGGCATTGTGATGTCGGTGGTCGGCATGATGGGATTGGCGGCGTTGACCATCATCGTGGAACGCGATCATGTGGGAGCCACCAACAAGGAACTGTTCGCCTATGTACTGAGCTTCCCGATCTACATGTTCAGCTATGTGCCGATCTCGTTCCAGGCGGTGTTCTCCAAGGCCGAGTGGAAGCCGATCGAGCACAAGGGCTGAAGTCCATCTGCCGAAGGGGCGCCTTCGCCATGCGTTGCGCTTTCCGCTATGCGCTGGACGACAACGTTTCGCTGATGGCATGATGTACGCCGTGCGTTCACCGTGGGCATAATGCGCACGCCGTTATGAGGCTGATAGGGTGGTGGCATGAGTTTAGACAATGTTTCCCCTTCTGTGGGATTTGCCCCGGCCGTTCCCCTGGATGGCTCCGCAGCGGTTTCGATTCGCGGTCTGTTCAAGCGTTTTGGGCAGAAGGTGGCCGTCAACGGATTGTCCCTCGACATTCCGGTGGGTTCCTTTTACGGATTGGTCGGACCGAACGGCGCCGGCAAGACGACCACGCTCAACATGGTGACCGGCTTGCTCGTGCCGGATGGCGGTGCGGCCATGATTCTCGGGCGTGACGTATGGCGCGATCTGAACGCAGTGAAGCGTTCCATCGGCGTGATGCCGCAACCGGACCAGATCTTCGACAGGCTGACGGGCCTGCAGCTGCTCGTCTATGCGGGCATGCTGCGCGGCATGAAACGCGACGAATCGGTCAAACGTGCCAACGATCTGCTGGGGGCGTTCGACCTGACGGGTGCCGCGAACGTGATGGTCGCCGACTATTCGGCCGGTATGACCAAGAAGATCTGCCTGGCCAGCGCCATGATCCATAGTCCGCGCGTCCTGGTGCTCGACGAGCCGTTCGAATCGGTCGATCCGGTCTCCAGCGCGAATCTCAGGGACATTCTCATCGAATACGCCTCCACCGGCGGAACCGTCATCATCTCATCGCACGTCATGGCGCTTGTCGAGAAGATGTGCACGCATGTGGCCGTCATCAACAAGGGTCAGGTCTGCGCGGCCGGCACCGTGGAGCAGGTCGCGGCCGGCGAAGATCTCGAGGACCGTTTCCTGCAGCTGGTCGGCGGCCGTCATGCGGCGGCGCGACTGTCGTGGCTGGACGGTGGTGCGCAGTGAACGCCGTCGGTACCATCATGAGATTGCGCTGGGCGCTGATGCGGGCGACCATGCGCAAATCGACCATGATGCTCGTCAGCTACATCATCAGCGCGATATTCGGCGCCGGCGCAATCGTCGGTTCCGTGGCGTTGGGGCTTATGCTCGGTCCGCTCATCGGCGGCACCGACGGCATGATCTGGCAGATCCTACGTATGGTGATGGTGCTGTGCGGCGCCTTCACGACAGCCATCGTGATCATCGTGCAGATCATGTATTTCGGTCAGGGCACGGCCATGAATCCGCAGAAATTCGAACTGTACGGCATCGATGACCACACCTTGGTCAGCGGCCTGTTCCTCTCCGGTCTGACCGGTCTGGCTACGATCTGGGGCGTACTCGTCATGCTCGGCCTGGTGCCGATCTACCAGTCCGCGGGTGCCATCGGCATCGTGGCGGGCATCGTCGCCGTCCCATTGGCGATCATCACCATGATGGTGCTGTCGAAACTCGTGATCTCGCTGCTGACCACGTTGACGAATTCCAGCAGCGGCAAAAGCACGATTTCCATCATCACCATCCTGCTGTTCGTGCTGCTGTGCCAGGTTCCGGGCATGGCGATGAACAGCCAGGATCTGGATCATTTCAGCCTCAAGCCGTTCATGATGGTTGCGGACGTGTTCTCGTGGACGCCGTTGGGTGCGGCGTTCCAGCTGCCGTTCGACGTGGTCGCCGGTTCCTGGGGCTTTGCGGCGCTTCGCCTGCTGATACTCGTCGCCACATGGATGGTGTGCTACCTCGGTTGCCTGTGGTGCCTGAAGAAGGACCGCACCATCGCCGGCTCCACCGCGCACGCCGTTTCCTCGAAGGGCATCGGCCTGTTCTCCATGATGCCGGATTCCCCGTCCGGCGCGATTTCGGCCCGTTTGCTCACCTACCTGCGCAGGGATCCGCGACAGGCGCCGATGATGTTCATGCCGTTGCTGTTCATCGTGGTGTTCACCATACAATCGCACGGCATAACCGCGATGGTATGGCAGTCGATCATCTGGGCGGGTCTCTTCCTGGTGCTGCTTGAAGGTAACGGCCTGTCCTATGACGGCCGGGGCTTCACCATGGAGGTGATCAGCGGCGTTCGCGGTGTGGATGACCGCCACGGCCGCGTGCGGGTCTATATGGTCATGCTGATCGCCTACATCGCGATACTGATGGTCATCGTCTATGCGATCACCGGCGACTGGCGCAGTACCGAAGGGCTGATCATGGGATTGGTCTTCGGCTGCATAAGCCTGTGTCTTGGATTCTGCGGACTGGGCTTGGCGGAAGTGGTCTCCTGCGTGTTCATGTACCCGGTACCGTCCATATCGCGCCCGTTCTCGTCGCCGCAGGGCAGGGTGGGAGCCCAGATGCTGTTCCCCTTCCTGCACATGTTCGGCATGATTCTGCTGTTGCTGCCCACCGGCATCGTTGCGTTGGCGCTGGGATTGACGGGCAATTGGGAGCTGTATTGGCTGTTGGCCCCTGTTTCGCTGGTCAACGGCATCGCCGCGCTTGCGATTGGTACATGGCTTGGCGGTAAGCTGTTGGAAGCTCGGATGCCGAGAATCCTCGCCACTTTGGACTCCTTCGCATCCCTGCAACAGTAAGGACGGATCTTTGTCGGATTGAGGGGGAGCGGTCGGTGACGCGCAGAGCAGGAGCATTCCAGCAGAGGACGATTCGCCGCCGCGTCACCGTATTGCTTTCCGTGGCCGTCACCGCGGCATTGTGCCTGGGATATGTGGCAGGCGACCTGTATGACGTGTTGCCGGGCGTCCTGACGCTCAACGAGGTGGAACGTGTCACAACCGCGGAGCCCCGTACCGTAATGTCCGCTTCGAAGGTCGTCGGGAATCTGGATTCGTCGATCGCCGTGGATGCCACCGCCGCACGGCGGCTTATCGACGAATTCGCCGCGACCGAGGGCATCGGCGGCGACTATTCCATCGCCATCGCCGACGCCAAGGGCGAGGTGGTGGCCGAAAGCGGCATCGACGAGACACGGGTGCCGGCTTCCACCATGAAAACGTTGACCGCATACGCCGCTGCGACCACACTCGACATGGGCAGCACCCTCGCCACGCAGACTTATGTGGAACAGAAACAGGACGGTACCGAGAATCTGGTACTCGTCGGCGGCGGTGACATGCTGCTTGGCGCGGGGAACAGCGATTCCGCGCACGTCAATGGGCGGGCGGGGCTCGGCACGCTGGCCAGCGACACCGCGCGGGCGCTGAAGCAGCGTGGCATCAGCGAGGTGACCCTGCGCTATGACGATTCGTTGTTCGGCGATGATCGTTGGCCGTCCGGCATCGCCGAACTCGACACCGAACACCTGTATTATGCGCCGGTCTCATCCATGGCCGTGGACGGCGCGCGGCAATGGGACGGCGCGAATCCGCAGAATCCCGATGTGTTCTCCACCTATCCCGCCTTGAGCATGCAGCCGGCGTTGGATGCCGTGCAGACGTTCCGGCAACGTTTGGAGGAGCAGGGCATCACCGTGCAGGGTGATGTCGAACAGGGCGTCGCACCGGCGGAAACCAGCCCGATCGCACAGGTGCAATCAGCCTCTCTGAGCGAGATCATGGCATTCATGCTGCGGCATTCCGACAACACCCTGGCCGAGGAATTCGGCCGTCTGCTGGCCATCGATAGAAAAACGGGCAATTCGCCGGCAGGCGCGGCCCGAGCGGTCAAGAGCGTTCTGGAACAGGCGGGAATCTCCACGAACGGATTGCGTATGATGAACTGCTCCGGCCTTGCGGAGGAATCCAAGGTCACCGTGCGCACGTTGCTTGAAGTGCAACAGCGTAATCTCACCGCCGGGACCGGTGCCGCGGCTGCGGAAGGATTGTCCATCGTAGGATTCGTCGGCACCGCGGCCGACCGGCTGAACGACGCCTCCGAAGCGGGTCTGCTGCGTGTGAAGACCGGCAGTCTCGACGGTGTCACCGCCATGACCGGCAACGTGTCACGCACCCGCGGGGGAGCGCTGACCTTCGCCGTCATCGTCAACGATCCCGACGATATGCAGGCCGCGCGCGACGCCATCGACACGTTCATCGCCGGTTTGCCGAAACTGTGATGCCCCATGGTGTACTCCCCACGACTGCGTAAGGCCATAGGGCATCTTAACGCCGCGCTGGCCGACGCCGGATTCGGACTGCAGGACGCGCGGTTCGCGCGGCACGGCGAGCATGAACCGAATGCGGACGCGCCATTGATCATGGTCGCATGTTCCGGCGGACGGGATTCCATGGCGCTGGCGGCGGTCTGCGCAACCGTATGCGCCAGTCTGGGATTGCGCTGCGGTGCCATCATCATCGACCATCAACTGCAAAACGGTTCCGCCGAGGTAGCCGCAAAGACCGCCCGTCGTTGTGAGGCGCTGGGCCTTGATCCGGTACGTGTGCGTGCCATCGAAGTGCACGGCAACGGGCAAGGCCTTGAAGCCGCAGCCAGGGAAGCCCGATATGCCGCCATCGTCGAGGAATGCTCCGATGCTGCGGCCGTGCTGTTGGCGCATACGAAGAACGATCAGGCCGAAACCGTGCTCATCGGACTGCTGCGTTCGGCCGGGCTTGATGCCATCGCCGGCATGGAAGGCTCGTTCAGTCGTGACGGTGTAACGTTCCTGCGCCCTTGGCTGGATGTGACAAGGGAGGAGACCACCGGCATCTGCGAGGATCTGGGGCTCGAATGGTGGGACGATCCGACCAACGGTCCCGACGCGATCCGGGAAGACGGTTTGCCGCCGAACGGCCCATTGCCGGCGAACTATCCGTTACGCTCACGCGTACGGCACGATCTGATGCCGTATCTGCAACGTTTCGCAGGGGGCGATGTCGTTTCGCGGCTTTCAATCGGCGCGGGACTTGCGCAGACCGACAGGGATTATCTCAACAAGCGGGCGCAGGAGATCGCCGAACGGGCGGTGACGTTCAGCGAAGACCAGGTGCGGTTCAGCGTCGGCGTACTGCAATCGCAGCATGAGGCGATTCGACTGCGCGTCATCGCCCACGCACTCGGCCAGGCCGGCATCGCATGCTCCGCACGGCATGTCAGGCAGATCGACCGGCTTATCACTGACTGGCATGGCCAGCACGGTGTGGCACTTCCCAGCGGATATTCAGCCAATCGCCAGAAACACGTCATTCGCGTGTGCCAAGATGGTGGGCATGCGAATCGCTGACGTGCAAGAAGACATTGATCATGAACTGATCACCAAGGAACAGATTGAAGATATCATCAACCGTGCTGCGGCCCAAGCCAGTGAAGACTATCGTGGCAGAAATCCGTTGCTGGTATGCGTGCTCAAAGGCGCGGTGAATACGATCGCCGCCTTCGCGCAGGCCATGAGCATTCCGGTGCAGATGGATTTCATGAGCCTGTCAAGCTACGGTTCAGGCACCGAATCAAGCGGTACGATCACCGTTCGTCAGGATCTGTCGACCGACGTGCGTGGCCGGCATGTGCTGATCGTCGAGGACATCATCGATTCCGGCATCACGCTGTCGTGGCTCGTCGACGAGCTGAAGCGCCGCGGCGCCGCTTCCGTGGAAATCTTTGCGCTGCTGGAAAAGCCCGCCCGCCGAAAGGTGGATGTGGATGTGAAATATAAGGGATATGAGATTCCCGATGAATTCGTGGTCGGCTTCGGTCTGGATTATGACGAGCGCTACCGCAATCTCGATTCGATTGCGGTGCTGAAGCCGGCAGTCTACCAAGGAGGTCAGGCATGAGTTTTCCTTCAGGCCAGCCACCGCAGAACAACGGCGGCAATTCGAATCGTCCGAACAACGGTAATCCGTTTACCAATCCGTTCGGCCACGGCAACAACGATGGCGGCAATGGTCCCCGTCCGTTCTGGCAGTCCCCGTGGCTGTGGGTGGTGGTCGTGGCGCTGCTCGCCGTGACGATGTTCCAGCTGTTCGCCGGCACCGGATCGCAAACCATCGACACCAAGGACGGTATGCAGATCCTCAACGGCGGCAACGTCGAATATGCGCAGATCGTCGACAATACGCAGCAGGTCAAACTCAAGCTGAAGTCCGACTATTCGGCCACCGATCCGACGACCGGCAAGGTCAAGAACTACGGCAAGAACGTGCAGTTCTACTACACGTACGCCCAGAGCGCCGCCGTGGTCAAGGCCGTGCAGAAGGCCGACCCGACCCAGGGGTGGACGGCGACCATGCAGCAGACCAGCGTCTGGACGTATCTGATCACTTCGATTCTGCCGTTCATCATCGTCCTCGCGCTGTTCTGGTTCCTGATGAGCCGCATGGGCGGTGCCGGCGGCATGTTCGGCATGGGCGGCAAGAAGAACAGCGGCAAGCTGCTCGAAGGTCAGACCCCGACCACCAAGTTCTCCGACGTGGCAGGCGAGGATGCCGCCGTGCAGGAAGTCGAGGAGATCAAGGACTTCCTCAAGGATCCGTCCCGTTACAAGGCCTTGGGTGCCCGCATTCCACGTGGCGTGCTGCTGTACGGCCCTCCGGGCACCGGTAAGACGTTGCTGGCGCGAGCCATCGCAGGCGAGGCCGGCGTACCGTTCTACTCCATGGCGGGCTCCGACTTCGTGGAGATGTTCGTCGGTCTCGGCGCATCCCGCGTGCGTGACCTGTTCGACGAAGCCAAGAAGAACGCTCCGGCCATCATCTTCATCGATGAGATCGATGCGGTCGGCCGCAAGCGTGGCGGTTCCGGTATGAGCGGCGGTCACGACGAACGCGAGCAGACCCTGAATCAGCTGCTTGTCGAAATGGACGGCTTCAACAACGACACCAACCTGATCATCATCGCCGCGACCAACCGTCCCGACGTGCTTGATCCGGCATTGTTGCGCCCGGGTCGTTTCGACCGCCAGGTGGCCGTGGAAGCGCCTGATCTGGAAGGCCGTGAGGCCATTCTGAAGGTGCACGCCAAGGGCAAGCCGTTCGTGCCGGATGTCGATCTGCACATGATCGCCGTGCGTACGCCGGGCTTCACCGGCGCCGATCTGGCCAACGTGCTCAACGAGGCCGCATTGCTGTGCGCCCGTGCCGGTGCCCAGCTGATCGACAACCGTGCCATCGACGAGGCCATCGACCGTGTCCAAGCCGGCCCGAAGCGCCGTTCCAAGGGCATGGCTCTCGAGGAATTGCGCAACACCGCCTACCATGAGGGTGGTCACGCCTTGGTTGCCGCCGCCATGAACGACACCGATCCGGTCACCAAGGTCACCATTCTGCCGCGTGGCCGTGCGCTCGGCTACACCGCCGTGATGCCGACCGAGGACCGCTACTCCATGTCGCGTAACCAGCTGCTCGACCAGATGGCCTACGCCATGGGTGGCCGCACCGCCGAAGAGGTCGTGTTCCACGATCCGACCACCGGCGCCTCCAACGACATCGAGAAGGCGACGAACATCGCCCGCCAGATGGTGCTCGACTACGGCTTCTCATCCAAGCTGGGTGCCATCAAGTGGTCCGACGACGAACAGGGCGATCTGGGATCCCTTAATCATAAGTATTCCGGCCGCACCGCCGAAATCATCGACGAGGAGGTGCTGAAGCTCGTCGAAACGGCGCATACCGAAGCGTGGAACGTCATCAACGAGAACCGTGACATCCTCGACGAGCTGGTACGTCAGCTGCTCGTCAAGGAGACGCTCAACGAAAAGGAACTGGCCGCGATCTTCGCCAACATCAAGAAGGCGCCGAAGCGTGACGTATGGCTGAGCGACAACCAGCGGCCCGATTCGGACAAACCTCCGGTCGAGATTCCCGAATCCCTGAAGAAAAGCGCAGGATTGACCAACTGATGAGTGATACCGAAGCATTCGATACCATGTTTGACGACAAGGCCCGCGCCGCTCATGCGGCCGGGCCTGTCGGCTATGACGAGGAAGGCGTACGCCAGGCGGTACGCCTGTTTTTGCGATCCATCGGCGAAGACCCGGATCGCGAAGGCCTGCTCGACACCCCCGATCGCATCGGCCGTGCATGCAGGGAATTGTTCGCCGGTCTGGGGCACGGTCCCGAAGAGGTACTGAAAACCAAGTTCAAGGTCGACACCGACGAAATGGTGTTGGTGCGTGACATCGAGCTGTTCTCCGTATGCGAGCATCATCTGCTGCCGTTCCACGGCGTAGCCCATGTCGGCTACATTCCGTCGAATGGGCAGGTGGCGGGCCTCAGCAAGCTGGCCCGACTGGTGGAGTTGTACGCCCGGCGTCCGCAGGTGCAGGAACGCCTCACCCAGCAGGTCGCCGATGCGCTGATGATCGGCATCGAGGCTCGCGGCGTGATCGTGGTCACCGAATGCGATCACATGTGCATGGCCATGCGAGGCGTCAAGAAGCCACAGTCGCGTACCGTGACCTCCGCCGTGCGAGGCTGCATGCGAGATGCCGCCACAAGATCCGAGGCGATGAGCCTGATTCTGTCACAGCATTCGTGAGATGCCGCACAGGCCATATAACGGAAGGGGAAACATGGTGGCACAGGATATGAAGGCGATTCACGATAGCGAACGCACCCTGGTGATGGGCGTGCTCAACATCACCGAAGACTCGTTCTCAGACGGTGGATTGTGGCTCGATCCGGCAAAGGCCAAGGCACACGGCGAGGCGATGATGAAGGATGGGGCCGACATCATCGACATCGGAGCCGAATCCACCCGGCCCGGCGCCAAGCGCGTCAGCGAGGAAGACGAGAAGTCCCGCGTGCTGGGAGCCGTGGATGCGTTGGTTCCCGAAGGTGCCATACTGTCCATCGACACCACACGCGCCTCGGTGGCGTCGGTGGCACTGGAGCATGGCGCGCAGATCATCAACGACGTGTCGGGCGGACGGTTGGATGCCGAACTGCCCCACGTGGTGGCCGATCACCCCGAAAGCCTGTACATCGTACAGCATTGGCGCGGTTGGCTGGCCGGAGCGGCCGGCAATGTGCCTGACGCCGACACCTCCGTGTATGCGAACGGGGTGCTGAACGACGTGTATGACGAACTGATGGCGCAGGTCGACGCAGTGCTGAGCGTCGGCGTCAAACCGGAACAGGTCATCATTGATCCGGGCCTGGGCTTTTCCAAACCGGGCATCGAACATAATCTGCCGTTGCTGGCCGGACTGGAACGGTTCAATGCCACGGGCCATCCGGTGCTGGTCGGTGCTTCGCGCAAGCGTTTCATCGGTGCGGTACTGGCCGCGGCGGGCGTCAGCGAACCGACCATGGCCGACAGGGACAACGCCACCGCCGCCATCAGCGCTTTGAGCGCCGAACATGGTGCCTGGGCGGTGCGTGTGCATGACGTGGCCCGTACCCGCGACGCCATAGCCATCGGCAGCGCTTGGCGCGCATACAGTAAGTAGTTCTTCCTCCCTCTGATGAGGCAATGACGGACGGAAAGGTTGGCATGGATCAGATTCGACTGACGGGAATTCGCGCGGCGGGTAAGCATGGCGTGCTTGATTTTGAGCATGAACGTGCGCAGACCTTCGTAGTGGACGCCACGCTGTCGCTCGACTTGGCGCCCGC
This sequence comes from Bifidobacterium sp. MSTE12, assembly GCF_000513015.1. Classification (NCBI taxonomy): domain Bacteria; kingdom Bacillati; phylum Actinomycetota; class Actinomycetes; order Bifidobacteriales; family Bifidobacteriaceae; genus Bifidobacterium; species Bifidobacterium sp. MSTE12. The sequence continues at coordinate 246,579 of NZ_AZYA01000007.1, forward strand.
AGGCCGTTCCGACGCCCTTGACGACACCGTGGATTACGGTGCCATAGCCAAAGGCATTGTGGCCATCATCGAAGGCGAGCATGCCGATCTGATCGAAAGACTCGCCGCTCGCATCGCCGACATGATTCTGCAATATCCCGCGGTGCAACGTGCGGAAGTGACCGTGCACAAGCCGAACGCACCGATCGTCGTGCCGTTCGACGATGTCAGCGTCACCGTGGAACGCTTCCGTGAAACGGGCCGGGCCGAATCCGCCGACACGCATCATGCCATCATCGCCATGGGAGGCAATCAGGGTGATGTGCTCTCCACGCTACGCGATGCGGTGCGTTGCATCGACGGACTCGACTCCACGCAGGTCACCGGCATTTCGCCGCTATATCGCACCGACGCATGGGGCATGCCAGCGGGAACACCCGACTTCCGCAATGCGGTCGTTTCCGTCAACACCAAGCTGACCGCACCCGAACTGTTGGCCGGATTGCAACGCATCGAAGCCTCTCATGGCCGCGTGCGCACCGACCATTGGACTTCGCGTACGCTCGACCTTGACATCATCGACTTCGACGGCATCGTCAGCGATGATCCGGATCTGACATTGCCGCATCCACGTGCGTGGCAGCGTGCCTTCGTGCTCGGCCCCTGGCTGGCATTGGATCCCGACGCCGAACTGGTCGGCGCGCATGCCGGATCCGTGGCACAACTGCTGTTCGAATCCTCCGATCGGGAGCACATCAACGAGCTCGCCGAAGACTGGATGGTCGCCGATGACGCCGCTGCGTCTCCCGTTACCGGTTCCTGCCACGAGGAGCCGGCCTCTTTACAAACCGGAAGCGGTCAACATCGGATCGAATCCCTAGCACGATCCCGTCGAGCCGTAATCTCCATGGACAGCCCCTCCACTGATGCGGAACGGCGGTTCCGCAAGGCGATCGTGTCGCTCGACGGCATCCCCGGCAATCAGGTGGAAGGCATTTCGCCGCTGTACCATGTCAGCCAACTTGACGGCAAACCCGACAACATGGCCGCCGTCATGCAGATTTCCACACGCATGGGTGCGGCCGAACTGATCACAGTGCTCGGATCCATCGAAACATCGGTCGGCGGTAGCCTCGATCTCGATCTGGTCGATATGGAAGGCGTCGTCAGCGACGAACCGAATTGCCAGGTGCCGTGGCCCACCGCCCGCAACTATGCGGCCGTACTCGCGCCGTGGCTCGACATGGATCCGGATGCCAGGCTTGGCGGAGATCCGGTGTCGTTCCTGCTGGCCATGGCTCCGGATACGTCGCAGGTCGGTCTGCTCACCGACAACTGGATTATTGGAGATACGCTATGAAGGCACGTCGCACCCCTTGGTGGCATTACGTTCTGGCCGCGATGCTCGGCCTGCTTGCCGGACTTGGTTTTGCGAAATACGGTGAGATCACCGGACTGCCGCTGGTCGGTGCGCCATGGGTGGTGCCGGTGGTGCTGATCGCATTGGGCATCATGGTGCTGGTTCTTGCGTTGCAGGTGCACAAATACACCACGAAGGATCCGCTCAAACGTGCGCAGCTGAAGCCGCTCGATCCGCAGAAAGCATTCGGCACGCTGGTGTCATGCAAGGCCATGGGATTGGCGGGAGCCGCATTGACCGGTTGGTATGGCGGGCAGATTCTGGCGAGCCTGCCTCATATGGAAGCGGAGTTCTACAGCCAGGCCGTCATCGAATGCACGGTGGCGGCGGTGGCCTGCCTGATCGACATGATCATCGGCATCGTAGGCGAATGGCTGTGCCAGCTGCCGCCTATCGACGGCCCCGAAAATCCCAAGATCAAGGAAGCCGCCCAACGTCAACGCTATGCGGCGGCGGCCACCAAATCCTCCCACGTCCAATCATCCTGCTGAAAGGCGGAACCGCTTTCCGTAATTTCCCGAAGCGGTCTACCGCAGATCCTCTTGCGGCACGCGAATCATGGCCTCTTGCGCCATGCACGCCACCAGCGTGCCGTCCTGCGTATACACCTTCGCTTGGCCCAAGCCTCGTCCGTGCGCTGCGGTCGGCGTATCCTGCACGTACAGATGCCACTGGTTGATGTCGATGTCGCGGTACCACCACATCGAATGATCAATCGACGCGAACGAGATGCCCGGAGTGGCGATGCTCAGACCGGCACGACGCAGCACCGGCTCCAGCATGACCTGATCGCAACCCATGGCCAGCATCGCACGATGCATGACTTGTGGCACATCCACCTCGCCATCCGCCCTCATCCAAACCATCTGCTTGCCGGAATCCCTGCGGGCACTCTTCGTATCGGCCCCCAGCATGATGGTCTGCGTAACGTGCCGGATGTCGAACGGCGACTTCTGCGCATAATACTTGGCATACGACGACTGCTCCGCGTACGGTTCCATGATTTCCTTCGCGCTTGTCAGCGTCTCCGGATCCGGCACATCCTCGGGCATCGGATCGGCGAACTCGACACCCTCCTGACCATGCTCCTGGAAGCTGGCGATGGCGGTCAGAATCGAACCCTGCGCCTGCGTGACATTCACTCGACGGGCCGAGAAGGAACGACCGTCGCGAAGGTTTTCCACGTCGAACAACAGATCCTGATGAATATCGCCGGCCGATATGAAATAGCCATGAATCGAATTGGGCAATCGTGACGGATCCACCGTTTTCGATGCGGCGATCAGCGACTGCGCGATCACCTGACCGCCATAGACGCGTCCGGTGGGGAAGTACAGGCTTTCGCCGTTCACATACGTATGATCGCGGTAAATGGAAGGCGTACCCAGCTTGAGCACTTTCGTCAGTCGCTGCAACGGTGTGACTTCTGGCTGTGGCATGAAGGGCCTCGATTCTTGTTCTGTTATGGTGCTACAAGTGCCGTAATGCCTTCGAGTCTATAGAGAAGCAGTAAATTTCATCGGATTGTTTTGTAACGACTGCGTGAGAAGAGTGAACGGCAGGTAATCGGCAAACGATTGAACAACGACAAAGGCACCACCCCCGTAACGAGGGATGGTGCCTTGTCGAAATCCGCGCGTAACGCCGAAGCTATGCCGGCGGTGCGATTAGCGGGTCAGCTTGCGGTGCAGGCGGTGCGGGCGGGCCGCGTCCTCGCCGAGGCGGGCCACACGGTTCTCCTGATAGGCCTGGAAGTTGCCTTCGAACCAGTACCATTTGGCCGGGTTCTCGTCATCGCCCTCCCATGCGAGGATATGCGTGGCGACTCGGTCAAGGAACCAACGGTCGTGGGAGATCACCACGGCGCAACCCGGGAATGCGAGCAACGCGTTTTCGAGCGACTCCAAGGTTTCGACGTCGAGGTCATTGGTCGGTTCGTCGAGCAGCAGCAGGTTGCCGCCCTGCTTCAGGGTCAGGGCCAGGTTCAGACGATTGCGTTCGCCGCCGGACAGCACGCCGGTGAGCTTCTGCTGATCGGAGCCCTTGAATCCGAATGAGGCCACGTAGGCGCGGGTCGGCACTTCCACGCCGGCCACCTCGATGAAGTCAAGGCCGTCGGACACGGCTTCCCACAGGTTCTTGTTCGGGTCAAGGCCGGCACGGTTCTGGTCGACATAGCTGATCTGCACGGTGTCGCCGACCTTGAGCGAGCCGGAAGTCAACGGCTCGAGGCCCACGATGGTCTTGAACAGGGTGGACTTGCCCACACCGTTCGGGCCGATCACGCCGACGATGCCGTTACGCGGCAGGGTGAAGCTCAGATCGTCGATGAGTACGCGGTCGCCGAACGCCTTATGGATATGCTCGGCTTCCAACACGGTGGAGCCCAGACGCGGGCCGGCCGGAATCTGGATTTCGGAGAAGTCGAGCTTCTTGTTGCTACGTGCCTCCTGCTCCATCTGGTCATAGCGTTCCAGACGGGCCTTGTTCTTGGCCTGACGGGCCTTCGGCGAGGAGCGCACCCAGTCGAGTTCGTTCTTCAGGCGCTTGGCGAGCTTGGCGTCCTTGGCGCCCTGAATCTCCATACGCTTGGCCTTGGTCTCCAAGTAAGTGGTGTAGTTGCCCTTATACGGGTACAGGTGACCGCGATCGACCTCGCAGATCCATTCGGCCACGTTGTCCATGAAGTAACGGTCGTGGGTGACGGCGATGACGGCACCCTTGTACTGGTGCAGGAACTGCTCCAGCCACAGGATCGACTCGGCATCGAGGTGGTTGGTGGGCTCGTCGAGCAGCAGCAGGTCCGGAGCTTCGAGCAACAGCTTGCACAGTGCCACACGGCGGCGTTCGCCACCGGAGCATACGGTCACCGGAGTGTCCGGGTCCGGGCACTGCAGGGCGTCCATGGCCTGCTCGAGCTGGGAGTCGAGATCCCAGCCGTTGGCGGCGTCGATGTCGTTCTGCAGCTTGCCCATCTCTTCCATCAGGGAGTCGAAGTCGGCATCAGGATTGGCCATTTCCTCACCGATCTGGTTGAAACGGGCCACCTTTTCGGCGATTTCGCCGAACGCCATCTTGATGTTCTCGCCGACGGTCTTGGTCTCGTCCAGCGGCGGCTCCTGCTGCAGGATGCCGACGGTGAATCCCGGGGTCAGATAGGCTTCGCCGTTGGAGACGGTGTCGATGCCGGCCATGATCTTGAGCAGCGTGGACTTGCCCATGCCGTTCGGGCCGACGACGCCGATCTTGGCGCCCGGCAGGAAGCTCAGGGTCACGTCATCGAGAATCACGCGGTCGCCGTAAGCCTTGCGGGCCTTGATCATCTGATAAATGAATTCAGCCAATGTTGTGTTCCATCCTTAAGAAACGTTGGAATTCCAGCGTGTTGCATGAGCAAGTCAACGGAAATCTCACGTTTGGAGGCCGGACCGTGCATCACGCAAAGTACCGTCCTTGATTATCCCATACCCCGTCTACACGCAGGAACCAATGTGTTGGATTGGTGGCCGGAGCTTCGGTCAGGCGGTCAGCGGGCCGAACAGGTGCTCATGCAGCGCAGGACGCATCACATTGTCGAAATCACCGGATTCCGGGCATTGCACGGCAACGACCAGTCCCTGCTTCGGCAGCACGGTGGTGATCTGGCCGTACGCACCGTCCGCACGATACGCGCCATCGTACGGTGACATCCAGAACTGATAGCCATAGCCGCATGTCCAGATATTGTCGTGCGGCGTTTCGATCTGCTGGCTTGATGCGGCGCTCACCCACGATTCACCTACGATGCGCGTGCCGTGCCATGTGCCGCCGTTCAGATAGACCTGTCCGAGTTTGAGCATGTCGGCCAGCGTCATGAACATGCCCGCGCCGGCGATGGGATGCCCTTGCGGATCGCACTCCCAGATCGGCCACCCCTGTTCGAGCCGCGAGAAGATCGTGCGATGCAGGTACTCGCCAAGGTGTTCGCCACAGGCCCGCTCAAGCATGCGGCCCGCCAGGTACGAATCGGCGGATGAATAGCAGAACGCACCGCCCGGCTCCACCTCGATTCGACGGGAGAACATGTATTTCAGATAATCCGGTGCTCCCACGCCGCCACGACGGTCGGGACTCATGAGATACGCATGGTTGAAGCCACTCGACATGGTCAGCAGGTGGCGCAGCGTGATGCGCCCCAACTCCGGCTGCGCGTCGGCCGGTACGTATTCGGGGAACGCGTCGACCAGTTTGCCATCGAGACTCAGTATTCCTTCTTCGACCGCGATGCCGATGGCCGTCGACACATAACTCTTCGTATGCGAATAGATGTTACGGCTCCGATCGGGCGTGAAATGCCTCTCGGCGACGATCCGCTCACCGTCAGCCAGCGCCACCGCCTCAATCGGCAGATCATCGCTGTCGACGAGATTCACGAAATCATTGAAGATGGTGACGGCGTCCATAAGAATCTCCTTTGATGCCACAGGGGAAGCACAGGAATGATTATAGTGACGTCAAACGATTTTCAGCGAGGATATCGTGTTGTCTGGGCGGGTCGCCGATGGTCGAGACCATGCGTGGACGTCGTCGTCAAACGTGCAGGCCGGACGCTTGACGGTCGTCGGTGCGATCTTGCCCGGTGCGGGCATGCACTTCAGATGATAATTCCGGCGCAGTGATCGACCTCATGCTGAATGATCTGCGCGGTGAAACCGGTGAACGCGGCATGGCGTTCGCGGAATTTGCGGTCGAAATACGTCACCTCGATGCGTTGGTGGCGCACGGTGTGGCGTTCTCCTTGAAGGGAAAGGCATCCTTCGGAGGTGTCGAACGCGCCGTCCCTCGCGGTGATTTCGGGATTGAACATGATGAAGATGCGGCCGCCGAAATCCTCATCCACGAAGGCGATGATGCGCTTGGAGACGCCGATCATGTTCGCGGCCATACCGACGCAACTATTGCGGTGCGCGTCAAGGGTGTCCTTGAGGTCCTGAGCCACGGCAAAGTCCTCGTCCGTGTTCTGCGCGTCCCGGGACGGTTGTTCCAAAAACGGGATGGATGTCATGATCTCTCGCTGCATGCCCTATTCCTTCCTTCCGCGTGACGGATTTCCTCATTGTACGTACGGTGTAGTTCCCTATATCGCTTATAGATGGCGGGTCCACGTTGCGTTTAGGGTTAAAAACACAGAAAACGTACCCCCTAACCATAGGGTCTCGTGGATTATCCGCCATCTATAAGCGAGATGCTGTCAACGCTGGTAGGTCCAGCGCCCGCTTAGCATGGTACCGACTATGTGTTCGGGCATGGCCTGCATGGATTCCGGTTCATCGATGATGCTTGGGTCGCGGTCGAGCAGCACCAGATCGGCGTTGTCTCCGACCCGCAGATCCGTGCGCCCCTGTGCGGTGGACGATGCGAGGGCGTGTTCGAAGTCAAGGCACTGTTCCGGCTGGAACGGTTCCCGGTCGGAGCTTTCCGTACCGAACACGGCGGCGGAAATAGCCAACCATGGGTCGAGAGGCGCGACCGGCGCGTCGGAACCCATAAGAAGTTTCGTTCCGGCTTCGTGCAATGCGTTGAATGCGTAAGGAACCCCGGCCGGATTGCCCCAGAATCGAGTGATGACGTCGCGGTCATCCATGGCATGCTGCGGCTGGATGCTCGCGGCGAGACCAAGTTGCGCCAACCTCGGGATATCGCTTTGCTTAAGCATCTGGGCGTGCTCGATGGAACCATGGGCATGAGTACGCTCCGCGCAGTCGAGTACGATGGTGTTCGCCTTATCCCCGATGGCATGGCAGGCGATGTCGAAGCCATGCTCGGTGGCCAATCGCATGTAGGATTCGATCTGTTCCGGCGTATAACTCAAGGTTCCGAATGTTTCCGGAGTGACGCCTGAGTATGGTGTGGAACAGTAGGCGGAACGAGTGTTCAAGGATCCGTCCGAGATCATCTTCATCGCGCCGACGTGCCCAAGGCCATGGCTTCCGGGAAGTTCGTCCCCGGTGTGCCATCCGTCATCGATGGCCTGCCGGAGGCGCTCCGGATACACGCCGGCCTGAACTCGAAGTCCATCAAGGCCCTGCGCGAATCGGTCGATCCAAGTGCCGATGTTTTCGGCCATTTCGTAGTCGCGGATACCGACCACACCTTTGCGTGCGGCGTCGAGCTCGGCGTTGCGTAGGAATCCCATCAGTTCACTGGCGGCGTTCGGCCCCTTGTCAAGCTTGCAGTAGGCGTCGAACCATTCCAGCTCCCCGACCAATCCAGATTCGTCGACGTGCACGCCAAGCTTTTCGGCGGCGGCGGAGTTCACCCAGCCGCAGTGCATGTCGGCGCTGGACAGGGCGACCGGCTGATTTCCCGTGACGGCGTCGATGGAAGCCAGCGTCGGCTGCGCGTCATCGGCCCACAGGGAGTGTCTGAACCGCATGCCGACCACGTATTGGTCCGGATTGAGCGTGCCCTTCGCGCGCCGTGCGTCCAAATGTTCGCGGAGCATGTCAAGGGCCTCTTCGGCGCTGCGGGCCTCAATCAGATCCAATCGTCCCAGGGTGTACGACCACTGGGTGAAGTGCGTGTGGCGGTCCCATAGTCCGGGAATGACCCATGTGTTTGAGAAATCATCGGATGGGTTGACCTTGGCGATCCGACCATCTTCGATTTCGAGATCGACTGACGTGTCCGTGCCTACGAATCGTAGGCCTTTCAGACTTGTCTTCTTGCTCATGCGTCCTCTTTTCCGTTGAGTGGGCCCGTTGTGCCCACGATACCGTTCAACGATTCCGTGCGCCGTTCGTTATCCACTTATCCACAAGTTTTTAGGGGTCTGTAGACAGTGCATTGTCGGCTCCTTTACCTTTTGTGTATGGGCAATGGGGCACAGTATTCGGAGGAACTTGCGATGGCAAGGGCCCGAACCGTCGAACGATGCCTGGCGGCGCAGCGAAGGACCGGCAGGCAGTTGGTCTTCGCCTTGGGCACCGCATTGGATTTGCAGGGTATCGAGCGGCCCAGATATCCACATGGCAGTGGTCTTGCCGATGGGCTGTATGCGGTGATCGGAAGTAATGGTTCTCGTACGGTGTTGCGGGATGTGCGTCTGGTGCTCTGGCCCGGGCCGCAGAATCATGTCTCGGCTTATCCTGGCCGCTTGCGCTGTACCGACCCCGTGACGACTTGGGCGATGCATGCCAATCGGCTGGAAGACGAGGAACTGGTCGTGTTGGGGGATTCAATGATGCGGCGCAATGGGCGTTTGAAAAGGGCCGGGCTTGAGGATTTCCAGTTGTATGTCGACCGGCTTGATGATCTTGAGCGGTATGCTGACCTGAAAAGAACCCGGGCCATACGGGGGATCACAAAGATGAGAAGGGCCATCCGCCTGATGAGGGAGGATACGGATTCCTCTCAGGAGACGAGAACGAGAATCGCTCTGATGCGCTACGGACTTCCCTGCCCGGAAGTGAACCACCCCATCAGAATCGGAAGGTCTTCGCAGATGTTCCTTGCTGACATGGCTTATCCCGATTTGAAGGTCATCGTTGAATACGATGGTCGTCATCATGCCTCCCAATGGTTGGCGGATATCAAAAGGCGCGAGGCATTGGAGGATGAAGGGTGGCTGTATGTTCAGGTGACCGCCGAGAATCTCGCGGATGAGTCATCCCAGGAGATGTTGGCCGAACGTGTGGCCCAGAGGATGTCGCGGCATTCGGCCAAGCCGGTGAAATTGCGCGATCGAATGATCGTGAGGGAGATCGTTGACGGGCGTAGGAAGCACGGATGAATGGTTATCTTGCTTATAGATGGCGGATACCAGCCGGCATAGCCGGCTTAGGGGGCATCTTTCCTCTGTTTTATGTTTGCCGGTCGGTTGGTATCCGCCATCTATAAGCGAAATAGCGCTACCTTGAATCCGTCTACTGTATGGAGGCTAGGGCCTGATCGAGATCGGCGATGATGTCGGCTGCGTTTTCGATGCCACAGCTCAGACGCACCAGATCGATGCCCACGCCGGCTTCCTCAAGCTGTTCGTCGGTAAGCTGACGATGCGTGGTGCCCGCCGGATACAGCGTGCAGCTGCGCGCATCGGCCACATGCGTGGCGATCGACACCATCTTCAGGTGGTCGAGGAATGCGGAGACCTTCTCGCGTCCGCCCGGCACGCCGAAGGAAATCACACCGCAAGTGCCGTTCGGCATGTACTTCTCGGCCAGCGCATGGTACTTGTCACCTTCGAGCCCCGGGTAGCTCACCCAGCTGATGCGCGAATCGGCATCCAGCCACCGGGCCACGGCCAGCGCGTTCGCGCAATGGCGTTCCATGCGTACGCCCAACGATTCCATGTGCATGCCCATGATCCACGAGCTGATCGGGGCCGGCGTGGAGCCGAAATCACGCATGAGCTGTGCGGTGGCCTTGGTGATGTAAGCCGCCTTGCCGAACTCCTTCGCGTAGGTCACGCCATGGTAGGACTCGTCCGGCGTGGTCAGGCCGGGGAACTTCTCCGCATGCGCCATCCAATCGAAGTTGCCGGAATCCACGATCGCGCCACCCACGCAGGAGCCATGGCCGTCCATGTATTTGGTGGTGGCGTGGGTCACGATGTCCACGCCGTATTCGAACGGTCGGCAGTTGATCGGCGTCGGGAAGGTGTTGTCGACGATCAGCGGCACGCCATGGCGGTGCGCGGCGCTCGCAAACTTCTCGAAATCCAATACGATAAGCGCCGGATTGGAAATGGATTCGCCGAACACTGCCTTGGTGTTCGGCCGGAACGCCTCCTCGAGTTCCTCCTCGGTGCATTCGGGACTCACGAACGTGCATTCGATGCCCATCTTGCGCATGGTCACGTTGATGAGATTGAAGGTTCCTCCGTAGATTGCGGAGGAGGCTACGATGTGGTCGCCGTTGTTGCAGATGTTGAACAAGGCGAAGAAGTTCGCCGCTTGGCCGGATGAGGTCAGCATCGCGGCGGCGCCGCCTTCCATCTCGCAGATTTTCGCGGCGATGGTGTCGTTGGTCGGATTCTGCAGGCGAGTATAGAAGTATCCGGCTTCGGATAGGTCGAACAGCCGGCTCATCTGTTCGCTGGATTGGTATTTGAAGGTCGTCGCCTGAATGATCGGTGGCGTGCGGGATTCGCCGTTGCCTGGCTGGTAGCCTCCCTGCACGCAGGTGGTGTCGACGTTTTCGTACATGGTATCAACTCCTTCGCGCATCTTCGCGGCATGTGTGATGCTGCAACAAACATGGCTACTTTAGCATTGCGCGGGCATTCGGCTGTTTTCCAACGGAAACGCCGAATAGTTCAGCGAATTGACAAACTTAGGTAGATGAATTTATTATGTACATCAAGACGGGCGGAAGTCCGCCGGGAAGAATGCTTTACCAAAGTAAAAACCAACAGCAAAGGAGCACCCCATGGGTCTGTGGGATATCGATAAGATTCCGTATGTCGGTCGCGAAAAGGGACCGCAGGAAGGTCTGGCTTTCCACTACTACGACGCCGATAAGGTCGTCGCCGGCAAGAAGATGAAGGATTGGCTGCGCTTCGGCGTCGCTTGGTGGCACACCTTCGATCAGGAGCTCGTCGATCCGTTCGGCACTGGCACCTCCCAGCGCCCGTGGTACGGCAAGTACTCCAATGCCATGGATCAGTCTCTGGCCAAGGTCGATTACGCCTTCGAGTTCTTCCAGAAGCTCGGCGTCGAATACTTCTGCTTCCATGATCGCGACATCGCTCCGGAAGGCGACACCCTGCGCGAGACCGACGCCAACCTCGACAAGATCGTCGACAAGATCGAGGAGAACATGAAGTCCACCGGCGTCAAGCTGCTGTGGAACACCTCCTCCCTGTTCACCAACCCGCGTTTCGTCTCCGGCGCCTCCACCTCTCCGTTCGCCGACATCTACGCATATTCCGGTGGCCAGCTGAAGCACTCCCTCGAGATCGCCAAGCGTCTGGGCGCCGAGAACTATGTGTTCTGGGGCGGCCGCGAAGGCTATGAGAACCTGTGGAACACCCAGATGAAGCGTGAGCAGGAGCACATGGCCAAGTTCTTCCACATGTGCCATGAGTATGCTCAGGAGATCGGCCTGGATGCCCAGTTCCTGATCGAACCGAAGGCCAAGGAGCCGACGATGCACCAGTACGACTTCGATGCATCCACCGCCATCGCCTTCCTGAAGACCTACGACATCGACTTCATGAAGCTGAATCTGGAAGGCAACCACGCCAACCTGGCCGGCCATACCTACCAGCACGAAATCCGTACCGCCCGTGAAGCCGGCGTGCTCGGCTCCCTCGACGCCAACCAGGGCGACAAGCTCATCGGCTGGGACATGGATGAGTTCCCGACCGACCTGTACGAGACCTCCACCGTCATGTGGGAAGTCTTCGCCGCTGGTCAGATCGGCCCTCACGGTGGCCTGAACTTCGACGCCAAGCCGCGCCGTACCTCCTTCTACGCCGAGGATCTGTTCCGCTCCCACATCGCTGGTATGGATTCCTTCGCCGCAGGCCTCCTGGTTGCCGCCAAGATGCACGAGGACAAGTTCATCGAGAACCTGCAGGCCGAGCGTTACAGCTCCTACGACTCCGGCATCGGCGCGACCATCGAAGACGGCACCGCGACCCTGGCTTCCCTCGAAGAGTACGCTCTGGACATCCCGCAGGCCAAGCTCATCGAGTCCACCAAGTCCGATCATCTTGAGTCCGTCAAGGCCACGATCAACAACTACATGGTCGAGGCTCTGGCCGAGGCCTGAGTTGAGGTCCGGGTTCGTCCGAACCCATGATTCATCACTGAATCGCACAGTCCGGCCCGACTGCAACGGGGCCGTGTAAGGCGAACCGGGGCATCGTGCCCCGGTTCCCTCCGATCTTTCTCTCCTGATACTCCTTCCAAGAAGGTCGCCTGCGGGGCAGCATAGCCCGCAGGCGATTTTCCGTTGTACGCATCACTTCGAGATGTTCGATTCTTTACCGCGAGATCCGTCCGCAAAGGCGCGAACCATGACGATTGCAGCAACAACCATCACCAATCCGATTCTCAGTGGCATGTATCCCGATCCAAGTTGGATCTGGGATGACCTTCGTGGGCAGGTCGTACTTGTCAATTCCTCATTCGAATGTGTTCCCGGTCTGCCGATCCATGTGTCCGAAGACCTTTCGCATTGGAGCCATGTGGCCGATGCCATCGATGCCGATATGGCCCGACGTCTGCTGATTCCGTTCGTTGAGGATTCGGGTGGCGTCTATGCTCCGACCTTGCGCAGCATCGCGGGCAAATATGTGATCGCCTCCACGGTGGCCCGCATCGACATGGATAAGGCGATTGCGGCGGGGTGTGCACGGTCGGAACTGGATGATGCGATACGGTCCGCAGGTAATTTCATCATCGAAGCCGACGCGATTGAGGGACCTTGGCGTGGCCCGTTCTGGATTTCCGGTGCGGAGGGCATTGATCCGGATGTGTTCGAGGACCGGGACGGCAATGTGTATTGGACGCAGACCAGACCCGCCATTCATCCGCAGTGGGAGGGACAGGCCGAAATCTGGACCCAACGCATTGATGCGGATTCCTGGTCATTACTCGAAGATGGGGCTCCGGCTGGCCGAGGGAAGACGATTATCTGGCGTGGATACGGTATGGAGGCGGTATGGGCCGAAGGGCCGCATTTGTACCGTATCGGTGATTACGTATATCTGCTGACGGCTGAGGGCGGTACGGGTTTCGAACACAGTGAGATGGCCATGCGGATGTATGCTCCGAATGGTTTGGCTGAAGCGTTCGCCAAGTATGAACGTATGGCCGTCGAAGTGGGGGAGCGGATACCGTCGGTGCGCGAAGGCGAACGGTGCTACTTGGGCAATGCGATTCGCGCGTTTCATGCCGATAGGAAGAATCCGATACTCACGCATCGTCATTGGGGCATGTCCGAACTGGTGCAATGCGTCGGTCATGCGGATTTGCTGCAGCATCCGCAATTCGGTTGGTGGATGGTGTGTCTGGGTGTGCGTGAGATTGCGGGCGAGACTCCGGGTGAGACTCCGGGTGAGCTGCTGAGCTACTTGGGCAGGGAGAGCTTCGTCACTCCCGTGCGATGGGAGCATGATTCCGCTGATTGGAAGTCGCGAGGGGATGAGACTTCAATTTTGGCGGAGAATGACCCGGGTTGGCCGGTGACCGGTGCGGGCATCGGGCGCCTTCCCGACTCGATTACGATGGAATTGAGCGAGGAAGGGCATGCGCATATGGTTGCGCATGTCGGGCAGGCCGCCGCCGAATCGAAGGCAATGCTGCTGGATATCCGGCAGCGCGTTTCGGATGAGGTTTTCATTCGCGGCGAGACGGCCGTGCGTTACCGAAGAATCGCGCAATTGCCGTGTCTGATGCCGTTGCCGGAGTTCGGCTCTCTGGTGATCCGTCAGGATTCCGCCAATTATGCGACATTCACGTTGGCGGATGACGCCGTGATGTCCTTGCTGCATGTCGGTGACGGGCGGATCGTTCGTTCTCGAGTCGAACTGTCGGGCGTCCCGTTATCTCGTGTTATGGTCCGTTTTGCGGACAGTCGTCTTATGGTCATTGTGGCGGAAGACGTGCGGCCGGTTGGTGCCGACTTGTCCCATGATGACGATTGTGCGGATGATGGCCGGGTTCTGGCCGAATTCGATGCGCGGTTCCTGAGTGCGGAATGGGCGGGTGGTTTTGTTGGCTGTATGGCGGGATTGTCCGATTAGGTCGAGGTATATGCGCGGGATGGCGCGGCTCGACCGTTCCGGCCTGACTATTGGTTCAACTGCTGCGTGCTATTACGCACCACCAGCGACGTGGGCATGATGACGTGCGGTTGCAGTACGTCATCGGTGGTCAGCGCTTCGACGAGCATGCGTACCGAGGCGCGAGCCATGTCCTGCAGAGGCTGTTTGACGGTGGTCAATGCCGGACCGAGGAAGGATGCCGTCTGCACGTCGTCGAAGCCGACGACCGACAAATCCTCCGGAATGCGTAGTCCGAGCTGTCTGGCAGCTTCGTACACGCCCATCGCTTGCAGGTCGCTGCCGGCGAAGATGGCGGTCGGCCTGTGTGGGTTTTCCAGTAGCGAGATGGCCTGCGCGTAACCTCCCGGGGTGGTGAAGTCGCCTTCGGTGATGAGTTCAGGGTCGGCGGAGATGCCGTGTTCCGCAAGGGCGGACGTGTATCCGTCGAGACGCGCTTTGGAGCACATCATTTCCTCCGGGCCGGTGATGATGCCGATACGTTGGTGTCCGAGGGCGAGCAGATGTCGGGTGGCGATCACGCCACCGGTCCAATTGTCCGCCTGTACGGACAATGTGGCCGGATCCGGGTCTCCGAATGGGTCGAACAGAACGAAGGGAATGCCGCGGGAATGCAGTTTGTTCCGTTCGATGCGGGTCAGGTTGGAGAAAACGAGGATGGCGCCGGCGATTTGCCTGCGCAACATGTTGTCGATCCAGGTCGAGTCGGGATGCCGACGGTCGCCGCCCTCCGTGGTGATGACGCTGAGGTCATGCAGTTTGGCTTCCCGAATGGCGCCGCGCATGACTTCCAGGGCCCAGACGTTATCGAAGTCCTGGAAGACGATTTCGATGAGTTTTTGTTTTTTGCCGGTTGTCGCCTTGCGTGAATAGCCGTATTTTTTGAGGACGGCGTTGATGGTCTGTCTGGTTGCTTCGGATACGTCCGCACGTCCGTTGAGCGCCTTGGATACCGTGGCGAGGGAGTAGCCGGTTTCCTTGGCGATGTCGGCCAGTCTGATTGACTGTTTGCCATGTTCTGTTGCTTTACGAACCATGAGTGGGTCTCCTTCTGACATCATTCTATACGCTTGGAGAGCGAAAGTTTCGAATTACGGATTTCGAAACTTTCGGATTATGTGGATGTATTGGATTCGTTGAAATATCAACGATTTTTGAAGTTAGTTTGGTGAGTATATTAATTTGACTCGCAATATATTATTCAATTATCCTAGTGATACAACGAAATTAAAACGAAAATTTCGAGGCAAGATGAATCAAAGGCCGATTCCATCTTCCCAAGCTGATATGCGTTGCGAACGTTTCATCAGCTGTTCGCCAATCCATCGTTGATATGCGCTTTCGAAGCTTTCGTTCTTTCGATGCCGTCAGTATCGATGGCGATTCATAACAAGGAGAAGACAATGAAGTTCAAAACCGCTGCCGCGGCCGCACTGGCCGTGGCCACCATACTGGGCATGGGAGCCTGCGGCTCCACTGATTCCAGCTCCGGAGGAAAGACCGAAATTGTGGTGTGGGAGAATTCCACCACCGGTGACGGCAAGAAGTTCTGGGAAGACGCCGCTGCCGCTTATGAGAAGAAGAATCCCAACGTTCATATCAAGATCGAAGCCATTCAGAATGAAGATATGGATGGCAAGCTCCAGACGGCCTTGCAGGATCCTGATTCGGCGCCGGACGTCTTTCTTGCACGCGGCGGTCAAAAGTTGCGTGATGTAGTTGAGGCAGGCCAGGCGATGGACCTGACCGATAAGATTTCCGATACCGTTAAGACCCAGATGAAGACGGCACTTGCCGCGGATACCATCGATGGAAAGATCTATGGTGTTCCGCAATCCGTGCTCCCCGGCGGAATCTGGTATTCCAAGGATTTGTTTGCCAAGGCCGGAATCACCGAGGTTCCGACGACTTGGAGCGAATTTGCGACGGCAGTGCAGAAACTCAAGGATGCAGGCATTACGCCGATTGCCGTAGGTGGCAAGGACGCCTGGCCCGCCGCGCATTGGTGGTACTGGTTCGCCCTTCGTGAGTGCTCGGCCGATACGTTTGAAAAGGCGCAGTCCACCAAGGATTTCAGTGATTCTTGCTGGACCAGAACGGGAGATGATGTTCAGAAGTTGCTTGATTTTGATGCATTCAATGATGGCTTTCTGACCACGTCGGCGCAACAGGGCGCAAGCTCATCCGCAGGTCTTCTTGCCAACCATATGGCTGCCATGGAGCTTATGGGAGGTTGGGAACCGGGTGTGGTCCGTGACCTCACTCCCGACAAGAAGGATATGGCGGATCTTGGGTATTTCGCTTTTCCCACCGTTGAAGGCGGACAGGGTGATCCCAGCGCGATTATGGGCGGTTCCGATGGCATGACCGTAGGCGCTTGGGCACCTGAAGAGGCTGTCGATTTCCTGAATTTCATTTCGGAGAAGGAATGGCAGGAGAAGTTCGCCAAGGCATTTGCTACGATTCCAGCTTCTAAGGAGGCGCAGGATGCGGTGACCAGTGACGCATTGAAGCAGGTTTTGTCGGTGTACGACAATGCGTCTTCGGTCTCCATGTGGTTGGACACGGTGTTCGGACAGAACATCGGCAACGCCCTTAATGAGGGTGTGGTCAACATGATGGCCGGCAAAGGCAGCGCCGAAGACATCGTCAAGGGTGTTGAGAAAGCGGCTGCCAAAGGCTGACGATATCGACCGGATGTGGGGGCTTGCCGGAAGTGGGCAGGTCCCCACAGCGCAAAGAGGAGATTTCACCCATGTCAAAGCGTTGCGATCAAAGCGGGATTCGACCGAATGGTCTGTCGGATACGGCTCGTAAGCATTTCGAGATTGGAGTGCTTTCGATTCCTGCCCTAGTGATGTTCCTCGGTTTTGTGATTCTTCCTGTGATTATGGCGGCATATTACGGCTTCTTTCGATGGAAGGGATATGGGAAGCCGCAGGTCAACGGCCAATTCGTCGGATTCGAGAATTACAAGATCATTCTCACGGATCCGAACTTTCAGGAGGCACTCGGCCATACGCTTTTCGTAGTCGTCGCTTCCTTGGTGATCCAAGGCCCCCTGGCCATTCTTTTCGCTCTCCTGCTGAACCAGAAATTTAAAGGCCGTGCTCTGATTCGGACCCTGATTTTCGTGCCATACGTCGTATCGGAAGTCATCGTTGGCACGGGTTGGAGCCTGATGCTGCAACCGACCGGCGCGGTGAATGCGGTATTGGCGAAATTCGGCATCAGCGGCGCTGATTGGATTGCCGATCCGAAGATAGCGATATGGACCCTTATGTTCATCATTTCGTGGAAATATATCGGCTTCGCCGTCATTCTCATGATTGCTGGCATGCAGTCGATCCCTGAAGACCTGTATGAGGCGGCAAAAGTCGATGGTGCCGGATTCTGGCGGCAGCAATGGAGCATTACGCTGCCTCTGCTGGGGCCGACGATTCGTATGTGGGCCTTTATGTCCATCATCGGCTCCTTGCAGTTGTTCGATCTGGTGTACATCATCTGGGGACAGTACGTGTCATCGACCGCAGGCACCTCCACAATGGCGACATACATGGTTCGAGAAGGGCGCTTGGCAAATAACTACGGATATGGTTCCGCGGTGGCTGTGGTGATTTTCGTCATTTCCTTGGTCATCGCGCTGACATATCAGCATATTGTCATGAACCGTGACCTGGATGGCGCTTTGACGGATGGCAAGCGCGGGAAACGTTCACGTGGAACAATCGTAACAAGCGAGGTGGCATGAGCATGACTACCGTATCTCAAACGAGCGGCCCGAACGCTCGAGGCAATACGCACGACCCGTATGCGTTGAGGAAATCGTCAAAGACTCCCTGGGGCCATCCCATTGTGTACGTTCTGTCCCTTGTATTGGTTCTGATTTGCGTGACGCCGGTAGTGTATATCATCATCGGCGGTTTCCGGACGAATTCGCAAATCACGCGCGACCCTGCAGGGATGCCGAACCCGTGGAATTTTGAAAACTATAAGACGGTGTTCGCTTCGAACACGTTCTGGAGCGAACTGGTCAACTCGCTCGTCGTCTCCTTGGGAACCATGGTGGGAGTCGTGGCCCTGGCGCTCATGGTAAGCTTTGTCATCGCACGGTACCGTTTCAGGCTCAATAAGGCCTTGTATTCACTGTTTGCTGCGGGAATGATGTTTCCGATCACGGTGGCCATCACGCCGTTGTACCTCTTGCTGCGCAATCTGCACCTGATCAATAGCCACCTCGGCATTGTTCTGCCTCAGATTGCCTTCGGGCTTCCCCAGGCGATCATCATCATGGTTCCTTTTTTGAAATCGATTCCCTTGGAACTTGAGGAGGCCGCCGAACTTGATGGTTGCTCACGACTGGGATTCTTCTTTAGGATGGTGCTGCCGCTAAGTGGCCCCGGCGTGGCTACCGTGGCCATTCTGACGTTCGTCAGTAGTTGGAATGCGTATATGTTGCCGTTGTTCCTGCTCAATGATTCGAGCAAGTATACGTTGCCGTTGGGCGTTCAGATGTTCAGTTCGCAACATTCCGTGGACACTGCTCAGGTGCTGGCGTTCACGTCGCTTTCCATGATTCCCGCCTTGATCTGCTTCACGATCTTCCAGAAGAAAATCGTCGGCGGCCTTGCCGGCGCGGTCAAGGGCTGAGAGCGAAAGGAACCCTACCATTATGCAGATTTCCAACCCCGTACTCACCGGCTTCCACGCCGATCCGTCGATGATCCGAGTCGGCGACACCTACTACATTGCCAATTCCACCTTTGAATGGTTTCCTGGCGTGCGCCTGCACGAATCCAAGGATCTGGTGCATTGGAACGCATTGCCCAGCCCGTTGAGTCGCGTCAGTCAGCTTGACATGAAGGGCAATCCATCATCCGGTGGGATCTGGGCTCCCGACCTGAGCTATGCGGATGGCAGATTCTGGCTCGTCTACACCGACGTGAAGGTGGTCAACGGCGCATTCAAGGACTGCGTCAACTACCTGGTCACCGCCGACGACATCCGTGGGCCGTGGAGCGATCCGATCCGCATCAACGGCGTCGGCTTCGATTCCAGCCTGTTCCACGACGATGACGGGCGCAAGTACCTTGTGCAGCAGACTTGGGATTTCCGCGAATATCATCATTCGTTCAACGGCATCACGCTTACCGAATTCGATGTGGATGCCATGCGGCTCAAGCCGGAAACGGCACGAACGATCTGGGACGGTACCGCGGTGAAGGTGGTGGAAGGCCCGCACCTGTACAGGAAGGACGGTTGGTATTACCTGTTTGCGGCCGAAGGCGGCACCCAATATGAGCATCAGGAATCCGTGGCCCGCTCGCGTACGCTCGACGACCATTCCTTCGAGGCCATGCCTGACGGTCCGTTCATCGGTAACTACGACACTCCTGACTTCTACCTGCAAAAGCAGGGACATGGTGCGCTCGTGGACACGCCATCAGGGGAGTGGTATTACGCGTCCCTATGTGGTCGCCCGTGGCGTCATGCCATCGAACCGTCGCATGGCGTGCGCGGCTGGTGCACGCTTGGGCGCGAAACCTCCATTCAAAAGGTGGAGTGGGATGAGGATGGCTGGCCTCGCGTGGTCGGAGGCCGTGCAGGTCAACGGTATGTGGACGCTCCAAAGGATGCCATTGAAACCGCGGCTCCACCAAGTCGCGACGAACATGACGAATTCGAATCCGACATGCTTGGCGTGAACTGGAACACCGTACGTGTGCCGTTCACCGAAGCCATGGGCAGGGTCGGCGGCGGCAAACTGACGTTGCGAGGACAGGGATCCCTGTGCAATGCATTCGAACAGTCGATGGTGGCCCGCCGCTGGCAGGCGTTCGACTTCGATGCCGAGACGAAGGTGCGTTTCGACCCGAACAACTACATGCAGATGGCCGGACTGACGAACTATTACGACGACCTGTGCTGGTCATGGGCGTTCGTGACCTGGGATGAGGGACGCGGAACGCGCGTCATCGAAGTGGCGCAGAACGACTTCAACCAGTACACCTCGTTCCTCAAAGACAACGCCATCGAAGTGCCTCGGGATGCCGAAGCCGTATGGCTGCGCACCAAGGTACGGACGGAATACTATTCCTACGAATACTCCTTCGACGGCGAGCATTTCACTGAGATTCCGGTGCGACTGGACGCTAAGATCCTCTCTGATGATTACGTCGTGCAGCGATATGGCGGCTTCTTTACCGGAGCATTCGTCGGCCTTGCCTGCGTGGACCTGTCCGGTTACGGCTTGACGGCCGAATTCGACTACTTCGACTACAAGGAACTTCCTGACTGCGAATAGCTGTGGCTCTTTGAGGCGGCAGGCGGGGAATCGATACCTCTGCCGCCGATTCGCCAATTTGTTAGATGGTCGAAATAATATGTTGCGTGAACGCTCACAACATACGCGGGAAACGGAAGACGGGAGAGGATATGGCACGGGATGCGGAAGCGCTGATCAACTCTGACGAGGAACTGTCCAGACTGTTCGGCGGCAGGCCGACGCAGTACCGCAAGTCGAAGTCCTTGCCGAAATACACCGGTGAGGCGGCGCGTGTCTGTGCAAGGATCAATCGGATCTTCTTCGATGATCCGGGTGAGGCATACCGCCTGTTCCACGAACTCATTCCGGAGGCGGGCGAAGGCGTGGAATTCACGCCGCCGTTCACGGTCGATTACGGCATCGGGCTCAGGATTGGCCGCGACACGTTTATCAACAAGGATTTCATGATTTGCGGCGGTGGCTATGTGACCATTGGCGAGAACTGCCTGATTGGTCCGCGCTGCACCATCGCCACCCCAAACCACGCCAAGGATGCCGCCACCCGCCTGGCCGGTTGGGAGTGCGCCTCGCCAGTCACCATCGGCAGCAACGTGTGGTTCGGCGCAAACGTGACCGTGACGCCGGGCGTGACCATCGGCTCGAACTCCATCATCGGCGCCGGTTCCGTGGTGACGCATGACATTCCCGAAAATTCCATAGCCGTGGGTAATCCGGCCCGCGTGATCCGTGAGATTCCCGATCATGATCCCGCCTTCCGTGAGGTCGAAGGCATCATCTGACGTAGGAGTGGGGCGGAGGCTTCATGGTCAAGAGGGGTGCAAGGGCGGTATGTTGTCATATCAGCTCCATGTCGGCGTGTTGCGATATTCGTACAGTTTGCGCACTGATAAATATTTGAAAGGCATGAAACAGAAGATCGATATCGCTACTTTTGCAATGAGATAGCTGTTACTGAATCGCCACTTAGTAAGTTAGATGAATGCACTAAATTGCGTTGGAATTTCGGCGTTTCCAATGGAAATGGCGAAACAATATGTTTAATCAATGAACTAAGTGCTAGAATTGTTGCTAGACCACATGAAAGAACATGTGGTTCTCAAGGAAGAGAAATCGCAAGATTCAGTTTCATCGGCGAAAGGAATCTCATGAACAAGTGGACCAAGGCCATCGCTGCCGTTGCCGCAACCGCAATGCTCATCCCTCTGGCTGCTTGTGGAAGCTCCCGCAGCAGCAACTCCGGCTCCAGCTCATCCAAAGACGCTTCCGATGTGAACATCGGCATTTCCATGCCGGAGCAGATGCTCGAGCGTTGGAAGATCGACGGTTCCAACCTGAAGAAGCAGCTTGAAGGCTACGGCTACAAGGTCACCCTGCAGTATGCGGATGGCAAGACCGATCTGCAGACCTCCCAGATTCAGAACATGGCCAACAACGGCATGGATTACGTGGTCGTCGCATCCATCGATGGCACCTCCACCGGCGCGGCCTGCGAGCAGGCCCAGTCCAACGGCGCGAAGATCATCGCCTACGATCGCCTGATCATGAATACCGACGCCGTCGACTACTACGCCACCTTCTCGCTTGAGGAAGTCGGCAAGATGCAGGGCGAGTACATCGAAAAGGCCCTCGGCCTCAAGGACGGCAAGAAGGGGCCGTTCAACGTCGAGCTCATGGCCGGTTCCCCGACCGACAACAACGCGGGTTACTACTTCAAGGGCGCATGGTCCGTGCTCGGCAAGTACTACAAGTCCGGCGTGCTGCAGGCCAAGTCCGGCAAGGTTCCGGCCGACGAGAGCGAATGGCAGTCCATCGGCATCGACAACTGGGATCGTCAGAAGGCCCAGAACGAAATGGAGAACCGCATCAACTCCTTCTACAACGACGGCACCAAGCTTGACGCGGTCCTCGCCCAGAACGACGCCGAAGCCCTCGGTACCGTGAACGCCGTCGAAGGCGCAGGCTGGGACTACTACCCGGTCATCACCGGTCAGGACGCCGAGAAGGCCAACGTTCAGGCCATCGTCAAGGGCAAGCAGTCCGAAACCGTGTACAAGGATACCCGCGAGCTGGCCAAGGCCACCGCGCAGATGATCAAGGACCTGGTCGACGGCAAGGAGCCGGAAGCCAAGGACACCTTCAACAACGGCACCAAGGATGTGCCGACCCAGCTGCTGACCCCGGTCTCCGTCGACAAGACCAACCTGAAGGAGGTTCTCGTGGACGGCGGTTACATCTCCGCCAAGGATGCGGGACTCGAGTAGCGGGTCCTTACGGAACAAGGCGAGCGCCGCGCCTGCACCGCGCCGGAGCGGCGCTCTCGTGTTCCCCGAAAGTCAGTAAGCAATCGTGAAGCAATGACGCAACGGAGGAGGTTGCTGTGGCTACCAATAATGACGTGATTCTGCAGATGAATCATATCGTCAAGCGTTTCGGCCCGGTCACTGCGCTCAAGGATGTGAATATCACCGTGAAACGTGGCCAGATATTCTCCATCTGCGGTGAAAACGGCGCCGGCAAATCGACGTTGATGAACGTGCTGTCGGGCGTGTATCCGTACGGCACCTATGAAGGCGATATCGTCTACGACGGCGAGACCTGCAAATTCAAGACCATTCGCGATTCCGAAAGCAAGGGTATCGTGATTATCCATCAGGAACTTGCCCTGGTGCCGTATATGTCGATCCAAGAGAACATCTTCCTGGGCAATCAGATCAAGAAGGGCATCGCCATCGACACCGACGCCCAGCGCAAGGAAGCCCTGCGCGTGATGAATCTGGTGGGGCTCAACGAAAACCCGGACACCCTGATCGCCAACATCGGCGTCGGCAAGCAGCAGCTCGTCGAAATCGCCAAGGCCTTGACCAAGGATGTGCGGCTGCTCATTCTCGACGAGCCGACCGCGGCCCTGAATGATGAGGATTCCTTCAAACTGCTCGACCTGATCGACCAGTTGCGCAAGGAACACGGCATCACCGCCATCATCATCTCGCACAAGCTCAATGAGATCGCGGCCTCCGCCGATGCGGTGCAGGTCATTCGAGATGGCCAGACCATCAGCCATATCGACATCGACGCCGCACATCCGCTCGACCAGGATGCGTTGATCCGCGACATGGTCGGCCGTCCGCTGACCAACCGCTACCCGGACCACCAGTCGCATATCGGCGCCGAGATGTTCCGCATCGAGAACTGGAAGTGTCACCATCCGCTCGACGAGAACCGTCTCGTGTCCAAGGACGTGTGCATGAACGTACGCAAGGGCGAGATCGTAGGCGTCGCGGGCCTTGTCGGTGCCGGGCGCACCGAAACCATGATGAGCATGTTCGGCCACCAGTACGGAACCCACGCCACCGGCACACTGTATCTGGAAGGCAAGGAAGTGCACTTCCCGTCCGTGCGCAGCGCCATCGACAACGGTGTGGCGTACGCCACCGAGGACCGCAAGGTCTACGGCCTGAACCTTATGGATACCATCCGCGGCAACACTTCGCTGGCCAGCCTCAAGGCACTGAGCAGGTTCGGGGTGATCGATGAGACCCAGGAGAAGAAGGTCGCCGAAAAGTACCGCACCGAATTCCGCACCAAGGCGCCGACCATAGAAATGCCCTCGGGCAACCTCTCCGGAGGCAACCAGCAGAAGGTCGTGCTTGCGAAGTGGGTGGCCACCAATCCCAAGGTGCTGATTCTCGACGAACCGACGCGAGGCATCGACGTCGGCGCGAAATACGACATCTACGAGATCATCGACCAGCTTGCCGACGCGGGTTCGGCCGTGATCGTGGTCAGTTCGGAACTGCCGGAACTGCTCGGCATCTGCGACCGCATCTACACGATGTGCAACGGTACGATCACCGCCAATGTGGATGCCAAGAGCACCAATCAGGAGGAGCTGATGCGCTACATGACCGCCGAGGTTCCGATCGATCCGAGCAAGGTATACGCCTGAAAGCCTGAAATCCTCAAGTCCAATGACGGGCTTGAACCGTGACTTGAACCGTGAAAGGAAACGCATTCAAATGTCAGCTGCAAATTCCGCCGCCGTCAAGAAGGGCGACGACAAGGTAGAAACCCAGTCCCTCAAGGAGCTGCTGCTCGGTAACGCTCGCTCCTACGGCATCTTCTTCGCGCTGGTTGTGGTGATCATCGTATTCCAGATCCTCACCGGCGGCCGCCTGCTCAATCCGAACAACGTGGTCGCGCTGTTCCAGCAGAACGCCTACGTGCTCATCGCCGCGATAGGTATGCTGATGGTCATCATCGCCACCCACATCGATCTGTCCGTCGGCTCGGTGGTCGCCTTCATCGGCGGCGTCGGCGCACTGGCCATGAAGAATTGGGGTCTGAACTGGTTCCTCGCCATCGTGCTGATGATCGTCATCGGTCTGGCCATCGGCGCATGGCACGGCTTCTGGGTCGCCTACGTCGGCGTTCCGGGCTTCGTCACCACCTTGGGCGGCATGCTGATCTTCCGTGGCCTCGCCACCGTCGTCGCCGGCGAATCCATTCCGGTCTCCGATCCGACCTTCCGCGCCATCTCCAAGGATTACCTGCCGAACGTCCTCGGATTCTGGGGAGACTTCTCCAGCAACGCAATCATCGTGGGAGTCGTCGCCATTGTGCTCGTCATCTGGATGCAGTTGCACAAGCGCAACAATGCCATCAAGAACGGCCTTCCGGTCCAGCCGATGAGCTTCGTGGTCCTCAAGCTGGTCATCGCCGTCGCGGCAATCGCCTACGTGACCTACCTGCTGGCCTGCTCCGGCAACGCCACCCAAGGCGGCATCCCGATCGTGATGCTCATCATCGGCGTGCTCATCGGCGTGTACTGGTTCGCACTGAACCGCACCGTCTACGGTCGTAACGTCTACGCCGTCGGCGGCAACCGCAAGGCGGCCATCCTTTCCGGCATCGACACCAAGGCGACCGATTTCAAGATCTTCCTGAACATGGGCTTCCTGACCTCCATCGCAGCCGTCATCACCCTGTCCCGACTGGCATCCGCAACCGCGCAGACCGGTATGGAGTTCGAGATGGACGCCATCGCGGCCTGCTTCATCGGCGGCACTGCGGTCACCGGCGGCATCGGCACCATCCCGGGCGCCATGGTCGGCGCTCTGATCATGGGCGTGCTGAACCAGGGCCTGTCCATCATGGGCGTTGACGCAGCCTGGGTCAAGACCATCAAGGGCCTGGTCGTGATCGCGGCTGTGGCCTACGATCTGGTCAGCAAGCGCAAGAAGGGCTGATTCCTCCTCCTCCGCAAGGCGTCGTCTCTCCTCTTGGAGGGGCGGCGCCTCTTTCGTTGCGCCCATAGGCAAATGAACAACCGCAACCCGTATGGATTGCGGTTTGCCGTTTTTTTTTACTTGCGCCTGCGTTGTTTGGATTTCTTCGGCTCATAAGGCTTGAGAAAATCCCATTTGGAAACAAGGAAATTATGTACCGGTGGGATCTTGCCGATGCCGAAGCCTGCGAAAATGCCGCCAAGCATCGTCCATGTGGCCAGATCCTGTCCGGAGAACAGCAGCACGATGTACACGATGGCGATGATGAAGCACAGCAGTGAAGAGACGCGGCGTTGCCGTTCGGTCATCTTGCTGTTCTGCATCGGCATTGCGCCCAACAGCAGGCCCGAGGCCAGGCAGATTATGCCAAGCACCACGGCCATGGCGATGGATAGCGGAGAAGTCATCAACATTCCTTTCGTTACCTGACATCACTCGGCATCGTCGGAGGATTCGTCGGATTCCTCGGATTTGCCCTCATCATGCTGACGGCCTTGCGCAATCCATAGTTGCGCCGCGTTGAAGCCGGTATACAGCACCGCCACGGCGATGCAGATGATCAGGATGATGCTGGGGGCGGTCGTCAGCGTGCCGTCCTTCAGCGCGGAGGTGACGGACTGCGCCAGCCAGGCGATGCATGCGATGCAGGTCAGTGCGTAAAGCCTCATACGGAAGCCGTCGTTCATATTCCACCCGTCTTTCGAGTATATGTGCCGATGATAGTCGAAACGGGACGGTACGTCAGGTACCGCCCCGTTTCGAATGTGCGTCGTGTGCGTTTCGGAGGATCAGCCGCGGGCCTTGGCGTAGGCCTCATAGACGGCTGGGGTCGGCTCGCCGGTTTCGACGCCGTCGATGGTGAGCTTCCATGCCGGTGGCTCGGTTTCGCCGGACAGCACCCAGGCGGCCTGGCGTGCGGCGCCGATGGCCACGTACTCGTCGGTGGCCGGACGGGTCACGTCCATGCCGAAGATACTTGGGGCGAGCGTGCGGATGGCCTCGGATTTCGCGCCGCCGCCGATAAGCAGGATGCGCTTGATCTCGGCGCCGAGGGAACGGATGAGCTCCAGGCAGTCACGCTGGGAGCACAGCAGGCCTTCGACGAAGGCGCGCGCCATGTTCTCCTTGGTGGTGTTGGCCAATGTCAGACCGGAAAGGGTGGCGGTCGCGTCCGGACGGTTCGGGGTGCGTTCGCCGTCGAAATACGGTACCAGGGTGATGCCGCCGGCCCCCGGTTCGGAGGCGAAGGCCAGCTTGGCCAGCTCGTCGTAGTCCACGCCGAGGGCTGCGCGGCCGGCATCGAGAATGCGGGAGCCGTTGATGGTGCAGGCGAGCGGCAGGTAATGGCCGGTGCAGTCGGCAAAGCCCGAGACGGCACCCGTCAGATCGTAGGTCGGGTTTTCGGAGATGGCTGCGGCCACGCCGGAGGTGCCGAGGGATACGGATACGTCACCGACCGCCATGCCCAGTCCCAGCGAAGCCATGGCGTTGTCGCCGCCGCCCGGTGCGATCAGGCATCCGCCGTCGACGTCTCCGCCTGCGATTGCGGGGGAGGCCTTGACTGCCGCCGCGTCGCGCGGTCCCAATACGGTCGGCAGGACGATGGCGTCGGCATGCGCCTTGGCGGATTGATCGCCTTCGGCCGGCTCGAGCACCATGGCGATCAGGTCGCGGCGGTATTCGCCGGAGGCGGCATCGTAATAGATGGTGCCGGAAGCGTCGGAACGATCGGTGAACAGGGCGTCGAGATGGGCGTCCTCACCCTCGGCGACCGGGCCGTAGCCGGCGATGCGCCAGCTCAGCCAGTCGTGAGGCAGACAGACGGCCGCGATCTTCTTGGCGTTCTCAGGTTCGTTTTCCGCAACCCAGGCCACCTTGGTCAGCGTGTAGGAGGCGACGGGGGAGGAGCCGACGGCCTTGACCCAGCGTTGCTTGCCTCGGGCGATTGGATCTTCCGGTTCGCCGTCGACGGCCGGGGCGGCGCCCATCTTTTCGATCAGGGCGGCGGCCTGCGGAGCGGAGCTTACGTCATTCCACAGCATGGCGTCACGGATCACGTTGCCCTGCCTGTCCAGAATCACCATGCCATGCTGCTGTCCGCCGACGGCCAAGGCTTCGACGTCATCCAGTCCGCCGGCCTGTTCCGCGGCCTGAAGGAACGCATCCCACCAATACGAAGGGTCGATGGATGTGCCGTTTGGATGCTTCGCCTGACCGAAACGCACCAGCTCTCCGGTTTCGGCGTCGGTCACGCGCACCTTGCAGGATTGGGTCGAGGTATCGACGCCGGCCACGAGTTTTCTGGTCATTATGCCTCCTTGCCGTGAGCCGTGCGTCATTGGACACGGACGTCGGCCACGCTCTATTAGTTAGATGAATGAACTATAATGTCCAGTGTACCATCATAAATTGGTTTGACTAACTGATTTGGTGTACTTTCCTTGCAAAGTCGCGTCGGGAAGGAGTGTCGATGACCTCGCTGAGAAGAATCAACCAAGATGATCTGCGCAATCACAATCTTTCCGTGGTGCTCGACTCGCTATTGCGGGCCACGGATCAGCTCAGTCGTGCCGACCTCGCCAAGGAGACGGGGCTGACCAAAGCCACCATGTCGGTGCTGGTGTCGTTGCTGATGGACAACGGCGTACTGGAAGAGGGCGTGCCCACCGGACAATCGCTATATGGCCGCCCCAGCATCCCGTTGCTGATCCGAGGCGGTCGGCTGTGCGGCATCGGCCTGCAGGTCAATACCGACGGCTACGGCATCGCCGTGCTCGACATCAACGGCACCACCGTGGACGAGCAGTGGGTGGATGCCGATATGACGAACGCCAATGCCGACGAGGTGTTCCGCAATCTTGATGAACTCGCAAAATCACAGGAGGCGTCACTTGACCGTATGGGGTATACGCTGGTCGGCTCGGGGCTCGCATTGCCGGGCCTGGTCACCGATGACCCTCGTCTGCTGGGAGCGCGCAACCTTGGTTGGGAGCATCTTGACCTGAAGACCTTCGACGTGGTGCGCCGGCTCAATCCGAAAGTCGACAACGAGGCGAATGCGGCCGCATTGGCGCAGATTCCCGGTTATGCCACGCAACGCAGGGGAATCGGACTGGTCGAACCGACCGACTCCTTCATCTACCTGTCCACCGATGTTGGCATCGGCGGCGCCGTGGTGCGTGACGGCCATGTGGTGCGGGGCGATCATGGGTTCGGCGGCGAACTCGGCCATGTGTCGGTGGATATGCGCGGACCGATCTGCCGTTGCGGTCGCCGCGGATGCCTGGAGGTGTACGCAGGCCGTCGGTCGATGGTCAGTGCGGCCGGCATCGCCAGCAGCGATGCCGCGGCCACGCGCGAATCGATCAACGAGCTGATCGACCATTGGCGCCAGCGCGACTCCAAAGCCGTGGCCGTGGTCGAGAAGGCCCTGGAGGCCATGGCCTCGGTGATTGCGTCGATCATCAACGTATGCGATATCGATACCGTGATGCTCGGTGGTCTATGGGCGCATTTCGAACCCGACCTGATCCGTCGGATCGGACGCATGGTGCGACCGCAGGCGCTGTCGTACCCTGAGGTGCAGGCCCGGGTGATGATGGCCGATGTCGTGGCGCGGCCGGCCCTGATCGGGGCCGCCGAAGTGGGTCTGCGCAACTTTGTGGACAATCCCCTGGAGTTTCTCGAACGGGAGTAGTCCACCCGTTTGCTAGACTGGGCAAGTTGGCATGTTCGCATGTTGCAACGTGGGGCGTTAGCTCAGTCGGTTAGAGCATCGGACTCATAATCCGCCGGTCCACGGTTCAAGCCCGTGACGCCCCACCATTCCCTCCGGGCATTGGCAGGCACGGTTTTACCGCCGGCCAAGAAGCGCTCAGCGAACAGATGAGACAAAGTCCGGCCTTCTGCTATAATCCCAAAGGTTATCCGGTTCACGCTCTGCCATAGGGGCATTGCGACCCGGGTCCCCCGAATCTCTAGGAGACAATTATGCAGCAGGGTATTCATCCTGATTATCACGCAGTGCAGGTTACCTGCTCTTGCGGCAACACCTTCGTGACCCGTTCCACCGCCAAGAGCGATCATATGACCGTCGACGTGTGCTCGAGCTGCCACCCGTTCTATACCGGCAAGCAGAAGATCCTCGACACCGGTGGTCGCGTGGCCCGCTTCGAGAAGCGCTACGGCAAGAAGGCCAAGTGATTCTTATTGCCTAGGCAATGAAAACGCCAGCCCGTTATGGACTGGCGTTTTTTCGTTTCCGGGGCACCTTATATGATGAACAGGTTGAGTAGGTTTCGGCGACGCTGAAAAACCGTGAACAAGTCGCTGAAAATCATGAAGTAAAGAAAAGGCGTACATTGGCAGACGAACAGTTCCCCGCAGCGGTCACCGCGCTTGAGGAATACCGCAATATCGAACAGCAGATGGCCGAGCCGGAAGTCGCATCGGATCCCGACAAGATGCGCAAGCTGGGTCGTCGCCATGCCGAGCTTGGCGCAATCGTCTCCGCCTACACCGCCTATAAGCAGACGAAGGATGATCTGGAAGCCGCCAAGGAAATGGCTTCCGAAGACCCGGACTTCGCCGAAGAGGCCAAGCGACTGGAAAGCGAATTGCCGGAGATCGAGGAGAAATTGCGCACCGCGTTGATTCCGCGCGATCCGGACGATGCCCGCGACACGATCATGGAAATCAAGGCCGGCACCGGCGGCGAGGAGGCCGCATTGTTCGCCGGCGACCTGCTGCGCATGTATATGAGGTATGCGGAAAAGCGTGGCTGGGCAGTGACCCTGCAAAGCGAGAACACCACCGAATTAGGCGGCGTCAAGGACGTTCAGCTGGCCATCCGCGCCAAGGGAACGCCTGCGCCGGAAGACGGCGTGTGGGCATCGCTCAAGTATGAGGGCGGCGTGCACCGTGTGCAGCGTATCCCCGTGACCGAATCGCAGGGCCGCATCCAGACTTCCGCGGCCGGCGTAATCGTGTTCCCGGAAGCTGATGAGGATGACGATGAGATCGATATCGATCCGAAGGATCTCAAGATCGATATCTTCATGAGCTCCGGTCCGGGCGGACAGTCCGTGAACACCACCTATTCCGCGGTGCGTATGACGCACATTCCGACCGGCATCGTGGTGAGCATGCAGGATGAGAAAAGCCAGATCCAGAATCGTGCGTCCGCATTGCGCGTGCTCAAGAGCCGTCTGCTTGCCATGAAGCATGAGGAGGAAGCGGCCCAGGCCGCCGACATGCGTCATTCGCAGGTGCGTTCGCTGGACCGTTCCGAGCGTATTCGTACGTACAATTTCCCGGAGAATCGCATTGTCGATCACCGCACCAATTACAAGGCCTACAATCTTGACGCCGTGCTTGACGGCGATTTGCAGGCCGTAATCGACAGTGACATTCAGGCGGATGAGGCCGACCGTCTTGCCAATCAGAAGTAAGGGTTCGAGTGACTGACGTGGCGAAGCCCCTCCCCGCATCGGCGCGGTCGACCGGAGACGAGACCGTGGCGACCATCGTCCGCGGTGCCGCGGCCATGCTGCGCGCCGCAGGCGTGGATACACCCGAACATGATGCGAAACTGCTGTGCGCGGAGGCGTTCGGCGTTGATCTGCAGAGCGTGAACAAAACCATGCTGCTGGGCGATGGGCTTCTCGGACTGGCCGAGGATCCCGTGAAACCGCTCGAAGCATTCCACGCGATGATCGACCGTCGTGCCCGGCGCGAACCGCTGCAGCACATCACCGGCCATGCGCCGTTCCGCTATCTCGACTTGAAGGTCGGTCCCGGTGTGTTCATCCCACGGCCGGAAACCGAGCTGATCGTGCAGGAAGGCATCGATTGGATCACCCGCAACGGCGGATACCATGCCCGTGTGGTCGACCTGTGCGCCGGAAGCGGCGCCATCGGTCTGGCCGTCGTCACGGAAGTGCCGGGCAGCGAGGTGTGGGCCGTGGAGAAAAGCGAGCGAACCGCCGAATGGACCCGGCGTAACCTCAATGAGACGGCCCAAGCGCATCCCAGCATCATCGGCAATTATCATCTGGAAATCGGCGATGCCACGCAGATGCCGACACTGCATCAACTGGACGGCACCATCGACATCGTGCTCACGAATCCTCCATATGTGCCGCTCAGCGAAATACCCGAACAGCCGGAAGTGCGCGACTATGATCCCGACATGGCGTTGTACGGCGGTTCCGCCGATGGCACGCTGATTCCCGAACGCATCATCCTACGCGCAGGCAAACTGCTGCGACCAGGCGGTCTGCTGGTCATGGAACACGACATTTCACAGGGCGAGCGTCTGGCCGCCTATGCGAACGCGCACGGCTTCGCCAACACCCGGGTACGCAACGACTACACCGGCAGACCCCGATATCTTATTTCGGGAAAATCGTGACAATTCCGCAGAACCGTACTATAACGGACTGCGCTTGGTAGACGAGAAGGGAACGAACGGCACATGAGATTCAAATATGCCGAAAGGCTGGCCGTGCTATGTCTCGCAGCGGCGACGACGCTGTCCGTATCCGCCTGTTCCGGCGGCAACATGTATGCGTCAAGCAACGACAGCAGCAGCATCGCGGACAACGATGTGATCACCATCGGATCGGTCACCACCAATTCCGGTGCAGCCGCCGCCTATGGCGAATCCGAAGTCAGCGGCTTCAAGCTTGCAATCAAGGAAATCAACGAGAACGGCGGCATTTTCGGCAAGCAGGTCAAGCTTGAATCCATGGACGACAAGGGCGACGTCATCGAAGCGTCCAATGCGTTCAACCGTCTGGCAGGCGAGAAGAACGTCATTGCGGTGCTGGGACCGACCATCTCGTCGACCTCCGGAGCCGTGGCGCCGCTGGCCGACCAGAATCAGATGCCATCCATCGCACCTGCCGCCACCGCCGACTCCGTGGAAACCGGCGGATACCTGTTCCGTACATGCTTCAAAGACTCCTATCAGGGCGAGATCGCGGCCAAGTACGCCGCCGAGACCCTGAAAGTCAAGAAGGTGGCCGTACTCTACGGCACCGGCGATCCCTATTCCTCCGGTGTGGGCAAAGCATTCGTGGCAGCCGCAAAGCAAGCCGGGCTTCAGGTCGTGGCCGAAGAGAACTCTTCCAGCACCGACGATACCGAATACTCGTCACAGCTGCAGAAAATCGAGGCGTCCGGAGCCGAATTCCTGTACGCGCCGTACTATTACTCCGCCGTTGGTCCGTATATCGTGCCGCAGGCGCGCTCCGTCGGCTACGACGGCTACATCATGGGACCCGATGGCTATGACGGCTTGAAGACCACCGGCAACAAGGCTCGTTACGATAAGGTGCTCTACACCACACACTATTCACCGGACGACAAGTCCAACAAGAAGGTGCAGCGGTTCATCACATCGTACAAGGCCGCCAACAACGGCGAGTCGCCGAACACCTTCACCGCGCTCGGATACGATTCCGTCTACATGTTCAAGCAGGCCATCGAGCAGGCAGGCGAACACGCCACCCGCACCGACATCCGCAACGCCATCGCCGGCATGAACTTCTCCGGCGTCACCGGCGCATTCACGCTTGACAAGCACGGCTCCCCGAAGAAATCGGTCATCGTGCTGGAAATGAAGAACGGCTCACCGACCTACAAAGACACTATTCAGCCGGCCGAATAAGCCGCATAACGCAACAAGAAAGGGGGAATGATGGGCGATCAGATCATCATGTTCATCAGTCAGATCTTCAACGGTCTGAAAATCGGCAGCGTGTATTCGCTGGTGGCATTAGGCTACACCATGGTCTACGGCATCATCCGACTGATCAACTTCGCGCACGGCGACTTCATCATGGTCGGCTCCTACGTGCTCATGCTTACCATTCCGTTCATCCTCGCCTGCGGTCTTCCCGCATGGCTTGCCGTCGTTCCTGCGATTCTCGTATGCGTGGCCGTCGGCGTGATCGTCGAAAAGGCCGCCTACAAGCCGGTGCGCGAAAAGGGCAACAACATGACCGCCCTGATTACCGCCATCGCCATGAGCCTATTGCTGGAAAACGGCTCCCAGGCGATTTTCGGCGCCGACTATCAGACCGTGCCCACCGTCATCCAGATTCCGACCTTGGCGCTCGGTGGGCTCAAGATCGACGGTGCCACCATCCTGACGGTGCTGTTGGGCCTGGTCATCATGGTCGCGCTGCAGCTGTTCGTGACATACACCAAGCAAGGCAAAGCCATGCGCGCGGTCTCCGAAGACAAGGAAGCCTCGATTCTGATGGGCATCAACGTGAACTCCACCATCACCCTCACCTTCGCCATCGGCTCCGGTCTGGCCGCGGTGGCCTCGCTGATGTACTGCGTTTCGTATCCGCAGGTTTCCCCGATGATGGGCGCCATGCTGGGCCTGAAAGCCTTCGTCGCCGCGGTGCTCGGCGGCATCGGTTCCATTCCGGGCGCCATGGTGGGCGGTCTGGTGATCGGCGTGGTCGAAAGCCTCACCAAGGCGTATATCGGCACCATCACCGCTGGCGTGATCACATCGGCGTTCTCCGATGCCATCGTGTTCGGCATCCTGATCATCGTGCTGCTGGTCAAGCCGTCCGGTCTGATGGGTGAGCCGGAAAGCGAGAAGGTGTGATCATGAAGAAATCGATGCTTTCCATCAAGCAGTCGTATCTGGTATGCGCCATCGGCGTGGCGGTGCTGTTCGGCCTGCTCATGGCCGTGTGCGAAACCGGCGTGGCCTCGCTGTATGTCAAGGGCATCATCATGACCTGCTGCATTGCGGTGATCATGACCACGTCGCTGAACCTCACCATCGGCGTGCTCGGCCAGCTTACGCTCGGCTGTTGCGGATTCGAGGCGATCGGCGCCTATTCGGCGGCTTTGCTCAGCAAGTTACTCGTCGCCAACGGCGTGCAGATGGATGCGACGCTACGATTCCTGCTCGTCACCTTCGCGGGCGGTGTGGTTGCCTGCATCTTCGGCATCCTGGTCGGCATTCCGGCATTGCGACTGCACGGCGATTATCTTGCGATTATCACGCTCGGCTTCGGTGAGATCATCCGTGTGATCATCCAGAATCTGAAAGTGGCCGGAGGCAAGGGCCTGTCGGAAGGCCAGCAGGGACAGGCACTGATCGGCATCGACCGTCTTGCCAATCTGTATGTGGTCTTCTGGATCACCGTCGTGACCGTGGTGCTGCTGTTCATGTTCGCCCGTTCACGGTACGGCCGTGCGGTCAAGGCGATTCGCGACGATGAGATCGCGGCCGGCGCGTCCGGCATCAACATCACCTACCTGAAGGTTATGGTGTTTGCGATTTCCGCGTTCTTCGCGGGCATCGCGGGAGGTATCTTCGCGCAGTACATCGGCGCGTTGACGCCAAGCATGGCTGGCTGGCTGCAGTCGATCAACTACGTGATCATGGTGGTATTCGGCGGCATGGGATCACTCACCGGCTCCATCGTGGCCGCCGTGGGCCTGACGATTCTGCCTGAACTGCTACGTGCCTTCTCCGAATACCGCATGCTGGTCTATTCGGTGGTGCTCGTGCTCATCATGGTGTTCCGTCCGCAGGGCATCTTCGGCAACTGGGAGTTCTCGTTGCCGAAACTCGTGAACAAGCTGTTCTATCCGTCGCGCATCAAGGCGCACGGCAGGTCCGCCACCGTGGCAAAGACCGCCGGGAAATCCTCCGATGACGCCGATGACAAGGAGGCGAAGGCATGAGCGAACCGATTCTGCGCGCCGAACACCTCGGCATCACCTTCGGAGGCCTCAAAGCCGTCTCCGACTTCAACATGACCATCAACGCGGGCGAACTCGTCGGACTGATCGGCCCGAACGGCGCCGGCAAAACCACCGTGTTCAACCTGCTGACCGGTGTGTATCAGCCGACCGAAGGCGAATTCTTCCTCGACGGCAGGCGTATGAACGGCAAGAAAACGTATCAGGTGGTGCGTGCCGGCATCGCAAGGACCTTCCAGAACATTCGTCTGTTCGACAAGATGACCGTGGAGGAGAACGTGCTTGTCGCGTTCGACCAGTCCTTCACGTATCGGTTGGGCGGTGCGATCTTCCGAACGCCGAAGTTCTGGAAGCAGGAGCGTGACATGCATGCCAAGGCCATCGACCTGCTGCGCATCTTCGGTCTGGAAGGTCTGGCCAACACCGAAGCGGCGAATCTGCCGTACGGTGCGCAACGCAAGCTGGAAATCGCGCGTGCGCTGGCGACCGGCATGAAACTGCTGCTGCTCGACGAGCCTGCGGCCGGCATGAATCCTACGGAAACCGAAGATCTGCTGCACTGCATCAACGTGATCCGGGATCGTTTCGGCATCGCCATCCTGCTCATCGAACATGACATGAGTCTCGTCATGAACGTGTGCCAGCGCATCCAGGTGCTCGACTACGGACGCACCATCGCATCGGGACTGCCCGAGGAAATCGCCAACGATCCGCAGGTGATTTCCGCGTATCTGGGTGCCGATGACACCGACGAAACCGCCGAGGGGAGGGAAGCCTGATGCTGGAAATCAAGAATCTGAGCGTCTCCTACGGGGCGATCGAAGCGGTCAAAGACATCAGCCTTACCGTGAACGACGGTGAGATCGTATCGCTGATCGGCGCGAACGGTGCCGGCAAAACGACCACGTTGCACACCATCACGGGCCTGACTCCGGCGCAATCCGGCTCCGTGATGTTCAATGGCGTTGACCTGCTCAAAACGCACAGCAACAAGATCGTGACCCTTGGCATGGCGCACATTCCTGAAGGCCGCCACGTGTTCACGCGCATGAGTGTGCAGGAGAATCTCGAGATGGGTGCCTTCAGCCTGAAGGACCGCTCCCACATGGCCGCCGACCTGAACATGGTGTTCGACTACTTCCCGCGACTGAAGGAACGCCGTAACCAGCTGGCCGGTACGCTGTCCGGCGGTGAGCAGCAGATGCTGGCCATGGGGCGTGCGTTGATGAGCCACCCGAATACGATTCTGATGGACGAGCCGTCGATGGGTCTGTCGCCGAAGCTGGTCAAGGAGATCTTCGCCATCATCCGCAAGCTTCATGACGAAGGAATCACCGTACTGTTGGTCGAGCAGAACGCGAAAATGGCGCTATCAATCGCCGATCGTGCATATGTGCTCGAAACCGGGCGCATCACCATGGAAGGCGATGCACAGGATCTGCTGCATGACGAGCAGGTACGCAAGGCCTATCTTGGTGCGTAATGTTCTGCCTTACAATAGTGAGGTCGACAAGGCTATGAGGGAGGTGTCATGAGCGAGGTTCGCACAATTACGGACGAATCCCTGGCCCAGGCCGTCGAAATCATACGTGACGGCGGATTGATTGTGATTCCTACGGATACGGTGTATGGCGTCGCCTGCGACCCACGCAACGTCGAGGCCATCAGGAAAATCTACATGGTCAAGCAGCGGCCGAAATACAAGCCGTTGCAGGTGCTGTTGGCTTCGATCGACGGTCTGGACGCGCTTCGGCTCGATCTTCCGGTGCCGTTGAACCGGCTGGCCGCCATGTTCATGCCGGGCGCGTTCTCGCCGATTGCCGAAGCGCGAGACAACTGTTCGCTGGCCACGATTCGCAGGGATCCGGCCACCGGCAAAACCACGCAGGGCGTACGCATTCCGAATTCCGCCGCCACATTGCGCATCCTGCGCGCCGTCGGCCCGCTGGCGGCAACCAGCGCAAACCGTTCCGGCGAGGAAAGCGCGCAGACCGTCGACGAGGCGGTCGAGGCCTTGGGCGATGCCGTCGACCTGTATCTCGATGGAGGGGCGACGCCAGGGCATGTGTCGTCCACGGTGGTCGCGGCCGATCCTCACGGACGCGACGGTATCTCGATCCTTCGAGAGGGAGTGATACGCGAAGCCGTGATCCGTAAGGCGCTGACCCTGAATGGCGGTGCATTGGGCATATGAGAATCTACCTGTTCATCGCGGCCATCGCCGGCGGAGTCACCTATCTGATCACACCGTTGATTCGCCACGTCGCCATCGAAATCGGCGCCGTCGGAGAGGTGCGCGCACGCGACGTACACACCATTCCGACGCCGCGGCTGGGCGGTCTCGGCATGCTCATGGGCTTTACGGTTTCCATGCTCTTCGCGTCGAAGATCCCGTTCATCGAAGTGCTGTTCGCGCAATCGAAGCAGGCGTGGGTGATTCTTGCCGGCGCGGTCATGATCAGCCTGCTCGGCATGGCCGACGACCTGTGGGATCTTGATTGGATGCTCAAACTTGCAGGGCAGCTGCTGATCTCCGTATTCGTGGCATGGGGCGGCCTGCAGATCATCTCGCTGCCATTGGGCTCGTTGGTGACGGCATCGCCGAGTCTCTCCATGGCCATCACCGCGTTCCTCATCGTCGCCTCCATCAATGCCGTGAATTTCGTAGATGGTCTTGACAGCCTCGCCTCCGGCATCGTCGCCATCGGTGGCATCGCATTCGCCATCTACTCGTATATCATCGCCCGGAATTCGCCGTCGTACGCGTCGATGGCGACGTTGATCGACATCGCCATGGTCGGCATGTGCGTCGGATTCATCCTGCATAACTGGCATCCTGCGAAACTGTTCATGGGCGATTCCGGTTCCATGCTGCTCGGCTATCTGATTACATGCGCATCCATCGTCATGACCGGCCGGCTCGATCCGGCCACCATCCATGCCAGCATCTATCTGCCGGTATTCATGCCGATTCTGCTGCCGATTCTGGTATTGTTCCTGCCGATTCTCGACATGTGCCTGGCGATCGTACGGCGTGTGAGCAAAGGGCAATCGCCGATGCATCCTGACCGAATGCATCTGCATCACCGCATGTTGCGCATCGGTCATTCCGTGCAGGGAGCCGTGCTGATTCTGTGGGGCTGGGCTGCGCTGATCGCATTCGGTTCGATTATGACGTTGTTCTTCAAGGCGCAGCATGTGCTGATCGGTTTCCTGATTGCGACCGTATTGCTGACGATCGCCACGATGTATCCCTATCTGAAACATAGGATTCCGGAATTGCGCGAAGAGAACGCCCGGGCCGACGCACAGCATGCCAGGCACGACTGAGCCGCATCCGCGAATCCTACGGAAACGATGCACCCCTATGAACGGCCACGGGGTTATGTGACGTACCGGCCTTACGACTGGTTTCCGTGTAGATTCCGTCGTGTCGCGCTAAGTCAGCACGCGTTCATATAGTGTGTCTATGGCTACAATTCCTGATATGAATGCAGATTCCACGTACGCTCCACTTCCACCGATTTTCGCTCAGCTTGGCCTCGCTTATGATGATGTGCTGTTGCTGCCGAACGAGACGGATGTCATTCCGTCCGAGGTGGACACCACCACTCATCTGACCCGTAACATCACGATGAAGGTTCCGGCCATTTCCGCCGCCATGGATACCGTCACCGAGTCCGACATGGCCATTGCCATGGCTCGTAACGGCGGCATCGGCGTGCTGCACCGCAACCTCTCCATCGACGATCAGGCCGCTCAGGTCGATGTCGTCAAGCGTTCCGAATCCGGTATGATCAACAATCCGCTCACCGTGAGCCCGGATGTGACGCTGGCCGATCTCGACAAGCTCTGCGGCCGTTTCCATATCTCCGGCCTGCCGGTCGTCGATAAGGACAACAAGCTCGTCGGCATCATCACCAACCGCGACATGCGCTTCATCGCTTCCGAGGATTACGATCACCTCAAGGTCTCCGACGTGATGACCCGCGAGCATCTGATCACCGGTCCGTCCAACATCTCCAAGGAAGACGCCCACGACCTGCTGGCCAAGTACAAGGTCGAAAAGCTGCCGCTGGTCGACGCCGAAGGCCATCTGACCGGTCTGATCACCGTGAAGGACTTCGTCAAGACCGAGCAGTACCCGGATGCCACCAAGGACGAGCAGGGCCGTTTGCGCGTTGCCGCCGGCATCGGTTTCCTGGGCGATGCCTACAACCGTGCCTCCGCCTTGATGGAGGCCGGCGTGGACGTGCTCGTGGTCGATACCGCTAACGGTGAGGCCAAGCTCGCCCTCGACATGATTAGCCGTCTCAAGTCCGATTCCGCTTTCAAGGGCGTCGATATCATCGGCGGCAACGTGGCGACGCGTCAGGGCGCACAGGCCATGATCGACGCCGGAGTCGACGCCGTCAAGATTGGCGTGGGTCCGGGCTCCATCTGCACCACCCGCGTGGTCGCCGGTGTCGGCGTTCCGCAGCTCACCGCCGTGTATGAGGCCGCTCAGGCCTGCCGTGCCGCCGGTGTTCCATGCATCGCCGACGGTGGCATCCACTACTCCGGCGACATTGCCAAGGCTCTTGTGGCCGGCGCATCCTCCGTGATGCTCGGCGGCACCCTCGCAGGCTGTGAAGAGGCTCCGGGCGAGAAGGTGCTCCTGCACGGCAAGCAGTACAAGCTGTACCGTGGCATGGGCTCCCTTGGCGCCATGGCTCCGCGCGGCAAGAAGTCCTACTCCAAGGACCGCTACTTCCAGGCCGATGTCACGTCCAACGACAAGGTCGTTCCGGAAGGCGTCGAAGGCGAAGTGCCGTACCGCGGACCTCTCAACGCCGTGCTGTACCAGATGATCGGCGGCCTGCACCAGTCCATGTTCTACATCGGCGCCCACAACATCGCCGAAATGCCGGAACGCGGACGTTTCATCCGCATCACCGACGCTGGTCTGCGCGAATCCCACCCGCACGACATCGTCATGACTGCCGAGGCGCCGAACTACTCCGGTCGTCAGTGAGCCTGACCGGCCGGTGGGCCGGGCGGCAGCTATGAGGTGGTATCGAACCTTTATGGTTTGATACCACCTTTTGTTTGTAGGTACTGAATGACTTGGAACGGGCCGCCATAATGGTCCGCCATGTGATTGAATGGGCTTTTGCCTGTGAGAACCGGTCCGTTACCCAACGGTTGCGCCCCCAACCCCTGCTGTTGCGGGCCGTGTCCTGCAAGAACCATCCCATTGCCCG
Organism: Bifidobacterium sp. MSTE12; assembly: GCF_000513015.1. Taxonomy (NCBI): domain Bacteria; kingdom Bacillati; phylum Actinomycetota; class Actinomycetes; order Bifidobacteriales; family Bifidobacteriaceae; genus Bifidobacterium; species Bifidobacterium sp. MSTE12. The sequence continues at coordinate 287,305 of NZ_AZYA01000007.1, forward strand.
ACAGTCATGCCCCAGACCCCAACTCCGGAAGCCGTATCCTGCGAGAGCCGTTCCGTTGCCCGACGGCTACCTCCCCAACCCCCTGCTGTCATAGGCCATGTCCCGCGAGAGCCGACCCGTTGCCCGACGGTTGCGCCCCCCAACCCCGCCGTTGCGGGCCGTGCCCTGCGAGAACCGGCCCATTACCCAACAGCTACAACCCCGAACATGGTCATCAGGGGCCGCGCCCCGCGAGAACCGGTCCGTTACCCTGCAACCGTGCCCCAAGCACCACATCTGGAGCTGTGGCCGTAGAGAACCGGCTTATTGCCCCAAAAACCAGCCACTGAGAATGATTCCCGCACGAATCCGATGCATTTCGAGTGCAGATGAATCAATCCCCGGTCCGAAGACCGTCTATGACAAACTGGGTTGCATTCGTACGAACGGGCGAGGCACTCCGGCTTGGCAGAGCTTGCTTACCAGGCCAGTTCGATTCACTGCGTCTTCGTAATACAAACGTACTATTTTGGTCACGCCCCAACTGCAGAGCGACTGCTCGCGATCTCGTTGTTCATTGACGATTGTCTGGATGTTTTTCCTGTCGGTCATCATGGGATCGGTGTACTTCGCCATGCCATCATATTCGGCGACGATAATCCGTCCGTCAGGCAGGAACCAGATGAAATCGACCCGATACCATTTACCGCCACCGGATGGATCATGGATTACGTGCTGGATGAGCGGATTTTGGAATCCTTCCTCGATCATCGTTGCACGGGTGAACGATTCGCCTCCGTTGTCGGATAGTGGGTTGCAGTACGCAAGCAGTTTCTTCAAAACATCTGTGTTTCGCCGAATCCTTGGAATGAGGTCCATGATTTTCTCGCTAAGCTCTGAATCCTGTGCCATTGCGGAATCGAAGATGGGCAATACCTTGCGGAAAGGGAACATCAACGAGCAGTCAAGAAGCGTCCGTTCCGGTGTGGTGACGCGTATTCCGTTGATGATTCGTTCGGAAATCCTTGGCATGTAGATGCGCCCAAGAGCATGATTCGTAGGTTTTTGATTGCCGCGCGAGCAGTCCGCGCGGTATATTCCGCTTGCATGTATGCTCCATGGATGTTCATATCCATATACGGCCACTGCGCTCGGACCGGCAAAGATGATTCGTGGATTTTGGATCTGCAGGGCGCGAACCTGATGAATGGTTCTTTGTGCAGGGTCCAATGTGTTCCAGTATTCGTTCTCCATGAAGAGGCCACGGTGCGGCGAGCAAAGTTCCCCGTGCTCCACTCGCTTACGCAGCGCCTTCCCGTCGGCCTGCGTTGCGGGGATGGCGCATCGGCTCTCACGCTTTGCCTCTTGAAGAAGTTGGACACATCGCTTGTTCGTTCTCATGAGAGCGAAGATAAATCATTTGGTTTGTGCGGATGATGTTTTTTCGTCCTGTGGTCGGAGAATGGCCTATTGGCGTGTCGGAAGCTGAAGAACCTTGAAAATCCAACCTTTTCTGATGTGGATAACTTCTCCCATTGTCGCGGCATGGTATTGGTCCATGGGCCAACGTGGGCAGTTATGGGACGTGACTGTTGGGCAATGGGCCGGTTCTCGCAGGTGGCGGCCTGCAACGGCGGGTTCGGGGACGTAGCCGTCGGGCAGCGAGCCGGTTCTCGCAGGACATGGCCCGCAACGGCAGGGTTTGGGGGCGCAACCGTCGAGCAACGGGTCGGCTCTCGCGGGACATGGCCTATGACAGCAGGGGCTGGGGACGTAGCCGTCGGATAATGGGCCGGTTCTCGCGGGGTGATGCCTCTGATGGCCATGTTCGGGGCTGTGGCCGTCGGGCAATGGGGCAGTTCTCGCAGGTTGCACCCCCGGAGGTAGGGTGCCTGTTGGTCAGCGGGACGGTTCTTGCAGGACACGGCCCGCGACGGCAGGATTTGGGGAAGTTGGGGCAATCAATGCACGCGTTCCGTGGTGCTTCGTAGCACAAGGGAAGTGGGTATGACGGAGAACGGCTCCTCCAAGGTTTCGCCTGCCAGCAACGCGAGTGTCTTACGTGCCGCAATGCGTCCGATTTCCGTAGGATTCTGGTGCATGGTGGTCATGTCCACAATCGAGGCGCTTGGATCGTCATCGAATCCGACTACGGATACATCCTGAGGCACACGCCATCCCATGCGGCGCAGTTCCTTGAGAAGGGGAACGGCCGCCGCGTCGACGGATACGCAGATGCCGGTCGGCTGTTTTGGTGCGCTGAGCAGTTGTGCGACGATGCCGGAATAGATGTCCTGTTCGTTTTGCACGTCCATATGGGTCAACGATGGCACGATGATAATGTCATCATCGCCGTAGCCGCATTCCTTGGCGGCGTCCAGAAACCCTTTTTCGCGCACGATGTCCGAGCAGATGAACGGTGAGGCGTTGACAGGTTGCCCGATGTAGGCGAGCGTCTTGTGTCCCAGTGACTTGAGGAAGCGTACGATTGCGCTCATGGCCGCCGCGTCATCGATTGCGACTCCGGCGTCGAGTCCGTGCGTGCTGGGGGCGTTCATGCCGACCACAGGGATGGTCAGTTCGCCGAGTACCCGCTTCTTTGCCTCGTCGAAGTCGAAGGATGCTTCGATGATTGCGTCGACATTGCGATTGCCTGGCAGATTCTGGAAGAAACGATCCAGATCTTCCTGCGTCCACACGATGTAGGGAACGACGTCGTAGTCGGCCTTTGACATCACCTCGTAGATGCCTTCGAAGGCGTGGGAGTTGAACCAGCTGCTGATTTCGCTCGGCAACAGCACCGCGATACGCATGGTTTTGCCGGATGCCAGGGATGATGCGCTTTTCGAGAAGGAGAAGTGGAGACGGTTGGCCTCTTTTTCGACACGTTCTCTGGTTTCGGGGTTGACTCTGTCCAGTCCACGCAGTGCTCGGGATACGGTGGAGACGGATACTCCGGCCGCCTTGGCCACGTCTGCGATGGTGGTGCGAGTCACGTTCGGTTCTCCTTAAGTCGGGTTTTGCGATTCATATTTGCTTCGTTCGTCACCCTACCATATCACGACACGCCCATTTTGTAAAAACGCTTGCATGACTGCAAACACTGTAATTATTGCCTTTTCTGGCATACTTTGAAGATGGCTGGGGTTATGACTTGCAAAAATTTGCGCAAGCGCTATTATGAGATTAGTCAACCAATGCACAAACAACAATGTGGTTGCGAAGAATAGTCAAATAATTGCAAGGAAAATCAATGCTGCCTAGTAATGATGGGTGACATTGATTGCCGCTAAAAAGGTGTACAAACGCTTGCATGATAGGAGGAAAAAAATGACTGAAGTCACCGATCCCGCACTGTGGTGGAAGCAGGCCGTGGTCTATCAGGTCTACCCGCGTTCCTTCAAGGACTCCCGTGGCGAGGGACTCGGCCAGATCGCCGGTGTGACCGAAAAGATCGACTATCTGAAGGACCTTGGCGTCGACGCCATCTGGCTCAGTCCGTTCTATCCGTCCCAGCTGGCCGACGGTGGCTACGACGTGGACGATTACCGCAACGTCGACCCGAAGCTCGGAACCATGGATGATTTCGACGAACTCGCCAAGGCCGCACATGCACGAGACATCAAGGTCGTGGTCGACATCGTGCCGAATCACAGCTCCAATCTGCACGAATGGTTCAAGGCCGCCCTCGCAGCCGAACCGGGATCGCCGGAGCGTGACCGCTATATCTTCCGCGACGGCAAGGGGCCGAATGGCGATCAGCCACCGACCAACTGGGAGAACCATTTCGGCGGCCCGGCATGGACCCGCGTGCCCGACGGCCAGTGGTATCTGCATATGTTCACCAAGGAACAGCCTGACTGGAACTGGAACAATCGTGAGGTGCGCGACGATTTTCTCAGGACCTTGCGCTTCTGGCTCGATCACGGCGCCGATGGCTTCCGCGTGGACGTGGCGCACGGCTTGGCCAAGGATCTTGACCGCGATGACCTCGATGACTATGTGGTCTGGTGCACCAACGACCAGCCGGAGGACGGTTCCCATCCGGTAATCGATCGTGACGAAGTACATGACATCTATCACGAGTGGCGCAAGGTGTTCAACGAGTACAATCCTCCGGCGTTCGCCGTGGCCGAGGCCTGGGTGCGTCCGAGCCGACAGCATCTGTATGCCTCGCCGGACGATCTTGGCCAGATCTTCAACTTCGAATTCGCCAAGAAGGACTGGATCCGCGACGACATGCACCTGGCCATCGAGGAGGGGTTGGAGAGCGCGGAACGTTCCGGCTCCACCGCTACGTGGGTGATGAGCAACCATGATGTGATCCGTCATGCCACCCGTTACGCCCTGCCGCAGGTGCCGACCGGCGAATATCATCGTCTGGCGCTTGATTGGCTGCTGCGCGACGGCACCACGTTCGAAGAGAATCGCGAGCTCGGCACCAAACGCGCCCGCGCCGCGATCATGATGGAGATGGCGTTGCCCGGTTCCGCCTACGTGTATCAGGGCGAAGAGCTCGGCCTGTTCGAGGTGGCCGACATTCCGTGGGATGAACTGGAAGATCCGTCCGCATGGCGTACGTCCCGTTCCGCCAGCACCAAGGGCCGTGACGGCTGCCGTGTGCCGTTGCCGTGGGTCGCCGCGGACGCGCCGAAACTGGATGATCCAGACGATGAATTCGGTCACGACGGTTCCTTCGGATTCTCCCCGGCCGACGCCACTGCCGAACCGCATCTCCCGCAGCCGGCATGGTACAAGGATTTTGCGGTCGACGTGGAATCCGCCGATCCTGATTCCATGCTGAACCTGTACCGCCGCGTGCTGGCATTGCGCCATGACATGCAGACCACCGACCTGAGCGTCGAATGGCTGCCGGAAGACCGACCGGGCAAAGCGCATGACGGTGCCAATGGATTCCCCGGCGGCACCATCGCCTACAAGCGTGCCAATGGATGGGCCTCCATCACCAACTTCGGCGAAGAACCGGTCGCACTGCCGCAGGGCGATGTGCTGCTGGCCTCCGGACCGCTCACCGATGACGGCAGGCTGCCGCAAGATACCAGCGCCTGGCTGAAATTGGCCGACTAATCGCAAACATCGCGTAAAGGGGATAATCATGTCGAAAATCACTACGGTCGCATCCACCGTGCCGGTCGTAACGGAGGAAGGATCGGCGGATAATGCCAAGTGGCGTTTCACCGGAGGCTTTCTTGCCTTTTCGGTGCTGTCCGGCGCGGCCTTCTACATGACGATGTCGGTGCTGGTGCCGCAGCGCCTGCGTGACATCGGCATCGCCAACTCCACTGCGGTGCTTGGCACCATCAACGCGGTCGGCTCAATCGCTTCCATCTTCATTGCACTGTTCATCGGCGCGCTATCCGACCGCACCGCAACCCGTTGGGGCAGGCGTACGCCATGGATCTTCTGCGGCGCGTTCATCTACGGCGTCTGCTTCTGGGCGTTGAGCCGTCCGATCAGTGCCGTGATCATCGGCCTCGTCTACGTGCTGGCGTTGATCGGTCTGAACATGGTGCAAGCCCCGATTTACGCCCGTATCTCCGATCAGGTGGCTCCGATATCGCGTGCCACCGTGTCCGCCGCAATCGGCGCGGGCGGTGTGATCGGCCAGGGCATCGGTACGTTGGTCGGCTCCTCGCTGATCGAACATATGGAACTCGGCTTCATCTGCGCAGGCATGTGTGCGCTGGCCGCGGGCGTACTGTCCGTGGTGATCGCTCCACGCGAGCCTTCCAGTGAAAACATGCCGAAGAACACCGACGAGCCGCTGTGGAAGGTCGTGGCGGCGTCGCTCACCCCGCCGCTGAAGAATTGCGCCGACTTCTACCGTGCGTTCATTTGCCGCACCTGCCTGATCGTCGCCTACCAGATGGTGTTCAGCTATCAGCTGTACATCCTGCAGGATTACATCGGCCAAGACAAGCTGTCGGCGGCGGCTTCCATCCAGGTCATTTCCGTGATCACCATGATCGTGTCCATCATCGCGTCCCTGGTGGCAGGACCGATTGCAGACGCTCTGAACCGCCGCAAGGCGCCGATCATCGTGGCATGCACGTTCTTCGCCATCGGTTTGGCCATGCCGTGGATTTTCCCGACGCAACAGGGCATGTTCCTCTTCGGCGGCATCGCCAGCTTCGGCTATGGCATGTACCTGTCCGTCGACCAAGCGCTGAACGTCGATGTACTGCCGAACAAGGAAACCGCCGGCAAGGATCTCGGCTTCATGAACATCGCCACCTGTGCGGGGCAGGCCATCGGCGTGGCCATCACCTCCACGCTGGTGAGCGTGCTCGGCTCCTATACGGTGGTGTTCCCGGTGGCCATCGGCATGACCGCCATCGCCGCCATCAGCGTGCTGGGCATCAAACGCGTGCGCTGAACAACGAACCGGAGCGCACCGCATACCGCAGGGCGGGGAAGAATCTCCCTACCCTGCGGTATCTTCATATGTTCGGCTCCACGCAGCGGGCGCGGCCGCAAACATATGAAACGAGGCAACAATGGTAGATGCGCATGACGGCGAAACATACACCGCTGAAGGCTCGCGTCTGATCTGGATCGACTGCGAGATGACCGGCTTGGATATCTTCGGCGGCGACGAACTCGTCGAAGTGTCCGTAGTGCCGACCGACTTCGATCTGAACGTGCTTGACGAGGGCGTCGATTTCGTGATCAAGCCCAGCCAGAAGGCCGTGGATCATATGAACGACTTCGTGCGCAACATGCATACCCGCTCCGGCCTGATCAAGGAGTGGGAACACGGCCTTTCTCTCGACGAGGCGCAAGCCAAGGTCGTCGAATACGTCAAGCGATTCACGCCGGACGGCGTCAAGCCATTGCTGGCCGGCAACACCATCGGCTCCGACAAGAAGTTCCTCGACCATTACATGCCGGAACTCATGGAGCACCTACATTACCGCACCATCGACGTAAGCACGTTCAAGGAGCTTGCCCGTCGCTGGTATCCGGCCGTCTACCTCAACCGTCCTCCGAAGAACGGCGGTCACCGCGCGCTCGCCGACATCATTGAGTCCCTGGATGAACTGCGTTACTACCGCAAGGCGTTCATGGCGCCGACGCCGGGACCGGATGAGGCCGAGGCCAAGGCCATCGCCGACGATATCAAGGCCACCAGTCTGATCGGCGAGAACTGATCGATTCGGGCGCATGGAACGACGGCGGTCCATGCCGTCCGTGATGTTTTCCCGACAATCGAAGGCAATGCAGGAAAGGACCCTTATGAGCGCAGCCGACTGGACCACCATCGACCAGCCGCAGGATATCCGACTCGTGGTCGCCGATATGGACGGCACCTTGTTGGACGAACATGGCCGGATTCCCGAAGGCTTCTGGGACATGCTCGCCAGACTGCGTGCGCGCGGCGTCGAATTCGTGCCGGCTTCCGGCCGCCAGTACGCCACGCTGCGCAACATGTTCGCTTCGAAGGCGTCCGAAGTACTGGACGGGGGAGAGCTTTCCTATATCGCGGAGAACGGCAATGTCGTGGCGGTGGACGGCAAGGTCGTCGAAGTACATGGCGTCGATCTGGGCATCACGCGTCGCACCATCGACATGGTGAACGCCTCCGTGTCCGCCGGCGAATACGATATGGGTCTGGTGATCTGCGGTCTCAACACCGCATACGTGCAGCGTACCGATACGCCGTTCCTTGACGAGGTCGGCAAGTATTACGCGGCGTTGAAGATCGTCGATAACCTGCGCGAGGTGCTGGATTTCGCCGTCGAACCGGACGATTACGTTCCGGGCGAAGAAATCATCCTGAAGCTCGCGATTCTCGATTTCGGCAGTTCCGAGCAGATGACGAACAACAAGCTCGCTCATGTAAGGAACGATTACCAGGTGGTCGTCTCCGGGCAGCATTGGGTGGACATCATGAATCCGGCCACCGACAAGAAGCAGGGCGTCGAGGCGTTGCAGCGCGCGTTGGGCGTCACTCCCGCACAGACGGCGGTGTTCGGCGATTATCTTAACGACCTGCTGATGCTTGAGGCGGGTGACTGGTCGTTCGCCATGTCCAATGGCCATCCGGATCTGCGGGCGGCCGCACGTTATCTTGCGCCGTCGAACGCCAGTCGTGGTGTGCTCAAGGTTGTTGATAGGCTGATTGACTGACGGATGATTGCGCGCGGAGGCGCGATTGCCCGGTGACGGCCATGCGATTCGGTCGTAGCCGAGTGCGGGCGGTCACATGACGGAGGGGAAGGCGGTGCGATATGCGGCAGGAAGAGGCTCTTGCGATTCTGGGCACCGGCGCGAACGTCTTTCTGACCGGTGCGCCCGGTGCCGGTAAGACCTACGTGCTTAACGAATTCATACGTCAGGCGCGTGCGGATGGCGCCTCCGTGTCGGTCACCGCGTCGACCGGCATCGCGGCCACGCATATCAATGGAGTTACCATCCATTCATGGAGTGGCATAGGTCTTGCCAACGCGCTGTCCGATAAACTCGTCACCACCATTCGCATGCGACGCAAGCGCAAGCTGCAGGCGGCCGACATCCTCATCATCGACGAGGTTTCCATGTTGCATGCGTGGCTGTTCGACATGGTCGATCAGGTGTGCCGTATCATTCGCAAGGATTCGCGGCCGTTTGGCGGACTGCAGGTGGTGCTTTCCGGAGACTTCTTCCAGTTGCCGCCGGTGTCCGTTTCCGGGCGCGATCATGACCTGATCGTGCCCAGTCCGGAATTCGCGGCATCTCGTGAACGTTATGCGCGTGCCGGGCTCAATCCTGAGGGATTCGTCACCGAATCGTTGGTATGGCAGGAGTTGAGCCCTGTTGTCTGCTACCTGACCGAGCAGCATCGTCAAGATGACGGCAAACTGCTTGGCGTACTCACCGACATCCGGGAGGGTTGCGTCAGCGATGAGGATCGTGATCTTCTGTTGACCCGGCTGGGCCGTATGCCAGAGCCGAATCAACGGGCCGTGAATCTGTTTCCGGTCAACAGACAGGCCGATTCACTCAACGACATGCGTCTGTTCGCGATCAGGGAGGAACCGCACGAGTATGTCGCCGAATCCTCCGGCCCGGCAAATCTGGTGGAACGGCTCAAAAGGAACATGCTCGCGCCGGAACATCTGTTGCTCAAGACCGGAGCTGCCGTGATGGCGGTGCGTAACGATACCGACCGTCAGTTTGTGAACGGCTCCTTGGGCACGGTGCGTGGGTTTGCCTCTGATGCCAAAGGCGGCTGGCCGATCGTCGAGTTCGAGAACGGCAATATCGTGACCATGAAGCCGAACTGTTGGCAGATGCAGGACGGTGATACCGTGCTCGCCTGCGTGAATCAGGTGCCGTTGCGCTGCGCGTGGGCCATTACGATCCACAAGTCGCAGGGGATGACGCTCGACCGTGCGGTCATGGATCTGCGGCGCACTTTCGCGCCCGGCATGGGGTATGTGGCGTTGTCGCGGGTGGAGAATCTTGAGGGGTTATATCTGGCGGGCGTGAACGAGCGTATGTTCCTGGTCTCGCCGGATGCGGTGCGGCTTGACGGCGAGCTCAGGCTTGGTTCGGCGAATGCCAGCGATGCGCTTGCCAGATATGGCGCCTCTGCCTTCATGCCGTTGCCGTCGAGCGATGCGGACGACGAGTTCGCCCAGGATGCCCTGTTCTGATTCGCTTTGTGGCCCTTGGTCAGCCCATCGCCTGCAATGAGCGGGCGAGATCGGGGTCGAGCTCGACTTCCGTCTCGACGTCTTCCGGATCCGGATCCCAGCAGCTGACGATCACGCAGGCCAAGCCGATCAGCAGCCAGATGGGATTGTGCTGCAGGAACGTGAACCCGGGAATCGCACGTGTGACGACGAGCCATGCCATCATGCCGACCAGCGCAAGGACATTGAACAGTTTCTTCCATGGCAGTGAAATCAACACCACGCACAGCAGGGCCATGCTCAGGCCCACCCATGTATTGCCTTCCGACAGTACTTCCGGTGCGGCTGCGGCGAATACGAAATAGCAGATGATGCCGATCCAGCCGAGTTTGTTCCAAATCGAAATGTGCGCGGTAATGTGACGCATGACATGCCGTCCTCTCTCAACGTGCGCTGCTCAATCGTCAGTTTTCTGAGATTATATACAGGCCACATGACTTATTTATAATCCTATAAATAAGATGTTTTCCGAGTGTTCGTAGCGGTTACGTCGCCTTGCCTGAGTAACTTGGGGCGTATGACCAAAGCACTTCGTATGTCTACCATGTTCCTGCGTACCCTGCGCGAGGACCCTGCCGATGCCGACGTCGTGTCGGACAAGCTCCTGCAGCGCGCCTGCTACCTGCGCAAGGCCGCCCCGGGCATCTGGACCTGGCTGCCGCTGGGCCTGACCGTTCTGAACAAGATCGAGAACATCATCCGTGAGGAGATGGCCTCCATCGACGCCCAGGAGGTTCATTTCTCCGGCCTGCTGCCGCGCGAGCCGTATGAGGCCACCCACCGTTGGGAAGAATACGGCGACAACATCTTCCGATTGAAGGACCGTCATGAAGCCGACTATCTGCTGGCGCCGACCCATGAGGAAATGTTCACCCTGCTGGTCAAGGACCTGTATTCCTCGTACAAGGACCTGCCGGTGACCCTCTACCAGATCCAGACCAAGTACCGCGACGAATTCCGCCCGCGTGCCGGTCTGATCCGAGGCCGCGAATTCATCATGAAGGATGCCTATTCCTTCACCCTTGACAAGGAAGGCCTCGTCAAGGCCTATATGGACGAACGCGGTGCCTACGAACGCATCTTCGACCGCCTTGACCTGAAGTATGTGCCGGTGCATGCCATGGCCGGTCCGATGGGTGGCTTCGAATCAGAGGAATTCCTGGCTCCGATGGAGATCGGCGAGGACACTTTCGCGCAGTCTCCGTCCGGCAAGGCTTGGAACGTCGAGGCGTTGACCACTCCGGAGCCGGAAGCCATCGATTGCACCGACACCCCGGCCGCCGAGAAGCGTCCGACTCCGGATGCCGCCACCATCGACAAGATGGTCGAATTCGCCAATGCCAACCATCCGCGTTCCGATGGTCGTGCGTGGCAGGCCTCCGACATTCTGAAGAACGTGGTAATCGCCGTCATGCATCCGCAGGACGACAACCATGACGAACCGTGGCGCGAACTCGTGGTCGTAGGCGTGCCCGGCGATCGTTCGGTCGATATGAAGCGTCTCGAGGCTCAGTTCACCCCGGCCGAAATCGAAGAGGCCACCGAAGAGGATCTGAAGAAGCATCCGGAACTTGTCAAGGGCTATATCGGCCCGATGGCGCTCGGTCCGCAGGCCCGTGATGGCAAGAAGGCCGAAGCCGCCGAAGAGACCGGCGAAGCGCTGCGATACTTCGTGGATGCGCATATCGCCCGCGGTTCCGCGTGGTTCACCGGCGCCGACGAACATGAGGTTGACTATTATGACCTTGTCTACGGGCGTGACTTTGAGGCCGATGGCACCGTCGAGGCCGTTGAGGTGCGTCACGGCGATATGAGCCCGGACGGTTCCGGCCCGTTGAGCTTCGAGCGTGGCGTGGAAATCGGACAGGTGTTCCAGCTGGGCCTGAAATACTCCAACGCCCTTGGCTTGAAGGTGCTCGACCAGAACGGCAAGACCGTTCCGGTGTGGATGGGTTCCTATGGCATCGGTGTGTCCCGTGTGATGGCCTGCATCGCCGAAACCCACCATGACGACAAGGGTCTGGCTTGGCCGGCCGTCATCGCCCCGGCCCAGGTGCATGTGGTCGCTACCGGCAAGGATGCGGCAGCGTTCGAAGCCGCGGAACAGCTGATCGCCGAACTCGAGGCCAAGGGCATCGAGGTCATTTTCGATGACCGTAAGAAGGTCTCACCGGGTGTGAAGTTCAAGGATGCCGAGCTGATCGGCGTACCGCTGATCGCCGTCGCCGGCCGCGACACCGTGAACAATGGCACCATTGAAGTGCGCGATCGCAATGGCGAGAACGCCGAGGCGGTGCCGGTCGCCGATGCGGCGCAGGTGATTGCCGACCGCGTCGCAGCTCTGCTCCAATAGCGGCAAGCGCCACCCGTTGTTTTCCGAACGGGCGCAGCGAAGCCGAGGATTCTACGATATTGGGGATCCGAGGCCTTGTTGCGTCCGTTCATCATGACGGGCATTGTTTGTGTGGGGAGATCGAAGCACAGTCCATACACAACCGATTGTGGATGAGTGTGGATAGTGGGTGTCTTGTCCACCCATTGTCCACGACTCGCCCGGAGGTCTTTCAGTTATCCACATTCCCCATTCGACGTTGCGTCGGCCCGTCATCATCGGCAATAGTGGAATCACCGCGGAAACGCAAGGATGCGGGAAGTCGTACGGCGCTCCTCTCTCTCATACCCCTTTACCTGACCGTATGTGCTTCCGTACCGATTCGGTACTTTCCGCGGCCCACATCCGTTGGCAGAAAGGGCCGATTATGGCACAGCAACAAGGCTTACTCACCATCACCGGATATGTCGGCGCAAATCCGGTGCCATTCAACAGGGAGGGCATGCCTCATGCAAGCTCGTTCCGTCTGGCCAGCACCCGCCACTATTTCGACAATCGTGCGCAGCAATGGCGTAACCTGCCGACCACATGGATCACGGTGAAAGCGTATCGGACGTTGTCGGAAAACATCTGTCAATCATTCAAAAAGGGCGAGCCGGTCATAGTGACCGGTGTGCTTGCCACGGAGACGTGGAATGGCGAAAACGGGGAATCGCGGTCCCGCACGGTGCTTGAAGCCAGCAATGCGGGGCATGATCTCAATTATGGGGTCACCGCATTGCGTCGATTCGCCAAACCCAATGCGGCCAATGCCGAGTCGGCGACGCAGACGCCGGCGGCCCGATCCAATGCCGGAGTGCAGATCGGCGTCGATCCGTACACGAATCCGCAGGGTGCGACCGGTACGGCGGTTTCGCAACCGGTGGAGGTATTGCCTCACGATGAACCTGAACTACAATCGGCGGAGGTCGGCGCTGACGCACCGGGCGATTCTTCGGGATGGCCGGCGACTGACGTGCAGCCGGATGAATATGCGAAGGCCGCCGAATCCGTCAAGGAAGAAGGGGAATTCGGCGGCCAGGAGTTTTAGCGGCCTGTTCGTCTACCAGATGCGCACGCGCTGTTCGGGGGCAAGCCACATGCCGTTGTCCGCAGTCACGTCGAAAGCCTTGTAGAACAGGTCCACGTTGCGTGCGATGCCGTTCGTGCGACACTCGGCGGGGGAGTGCGGGTCGATCTGCAGATACTGCTCGGCCAGTTCGTCGCGGTTCTTGGTGCGCCAGATGGAGGCATAGCTCAGGAAGAAACGCTGCAAGCCGGTGAAGCCGTCGATTTCAGGCGCTCCGGCCAGAGAGGACTCAATGGCCTCCTCGGAACCGTCCTTTTCGCGGCCGGCAGCGTCATCAAGAGCGAATGCGTAGGCTTTCAGTGCGATGTTCACGCCGCTCAGATCGCCGATATTCTCACCGATGGTCAGTGCGCCGTTGACATGCGGGGCTTTGGACGGGTCATCGGAGTACTTCTCGGCGAGCTGTGTCGGCACGAACTCGTTGTACTGGCCGATGAGTTTGCGCGTCAATGCCTCGAAGTTGGCCTTGTCCTCTTCGGTCCACCAGTCGTTGAGCTTGCCGTCGCCGTCATACTGCGAACCCTGATCGTCGAAGCCATGGCCGATCTCGTGACCGATCACCGCGCCGATGCCGCCGTAATTCGCGGCGTCCTCGGCATCCGGGTTGAAGAACGGCGGCTGCAGAATGGCGGCGGGGAATACGATCACGTTCATGGTTGGCTCGTAGTAGGCGTTCACCGTCTGCGGGTTCATCAGCCATTCGTCCTTATCGACCGCCTTGCCGACCTTGGCCAGTTGGTAGCCCGTCTCATACAGGTTGGCCGCGTGCATGTTCTCGGCGAATCCGGCTTCCTCGCGAACGTCCAGTGCGGTGTAGTCGCGCCAATGGTTCGTGTAGCCGATCTTCGGCACGAACTTGGAAAGCTTCTCCAACGCCTTGGCCTTGGTCTGCTCGCCCAGCCAGGCGGAGTTGGAGATGGAGACGCGGTAGGCGTCGATGAGGTTGGCGACCAGCTGTTCCATGCGCCGCTTGGAGGATTCGGGGAAGTGACGTTTCACATACTCACGGCCGATGTCTTCGCCGCAGACGCTGTTGACGAGCGAAACACCGCGTTTCCAACGGTCGCGCTGCTGCTTCTGGCCGGAAAGCACCTTGCCGTAGAAGTCGAAGTTGGTGTCGTCGAACTCATGTGGCAGTTCCAACGTGGATCCGATGATCACATGGACGCGGGCCCACAGTTTGAGGTCATCCAGATCGGCGGCGGCCCAGAAGGCGTTGAGGCCTTTGACGAAGCTCGGTTCATGCACGATTGTGCGGGAGAAGCATCCTGCGAAATCAATCGGCTGCGTCGCGGCCGCGGTGGTGGTGTTGTACGCCTCCTGCCAGGACTCGATCCAGGCATCCAGGCCATAGTCGGCAAGCATGGTGCTCAGCTCGGCATGACCGGTGGGGTTATAGGTCTTCTGCGAATCACGGGTGGCGACATTGTCCCAGTGGTACGAGGCGATTGTCGTCTCGACTTCAAGGAGGCGTCTGGCTTGGGATTCGGCCTCATCGTCGGCTTCGACGAGTTTGGCGTTGGTGAGCTGCTTGGCCACCATCTTGACGTAGGCTTCGCGGATCGGTGCGTAATGATCCTCGCGATAGTAGGCCTCATCCGGCAATCCGAGACCGGCCTGTTCGATGTGGATGATGTTGGTCTCCGGGGCGCCGGGATCGCCATAGACGGCGATGCCGAATAGGTCCGGTCCGCCAATCGGGTTCATTGCGCCCAATGCGCGCACCAGCCCGGCCTTGTCGGTGGCTTCGTCGATGGCGTTGAGTTGGTCGGCGATGGCGGTGAGTCCGGAGGCATCGATGGCGTTCACGTCGAGGAAGCTCCTGAACAGCGTGCGTGACTTGACGGCCGGACAGTCATCGTCTTCGAGGATGTCGTGAATCTGGTTTTCGGCGTCCTCGGCAAGCTTGTCGAAGGAGCCGTAACGGGAGCGGTCGTCGGGGAGGCGGTACATGTCGATCCACGGGCCGTTGACATAGCGGAACAGATCTTGTGCCGGAGCGGTCACGGCGGAGAACGATGCCGGATCGATGCCGGAAGTCAAAGTGGTACTCATGGCTTCACACTATCCATATTTGGTGACAAAACGTTGTTATGCATGCCGGTGTTCCGGCTTGGCCGAACCCCCGATATCAGCCGACGGCAAAATAGACAGCTTGTCGAATAGTGTTGATGGTTAGAATTAGACAAGCTGTCTAAGATAGTGGCGGAACGTAAAGGAAGGAACGACCATGACCGATCCGAATATGCATGATCCGCAGGAACAGCCGGAATATGGCGCCTACGACCGGAGCCACTACGACCGGAATCGCGACGAGGCGCAGACGCCGCGCTATTTCGACAATCCTTATGGAAATCCTTATATGGCCGGCGGCAATCAGGGGCAGGATGGCTCCTGGCAGCCGGTGAGCCCGTTCAAGCTGGTGGAGGAATGGCTGCCGCAGCAGGCGAAGAACGCCATTCGCGGCGTCTACGGCGTACTCGGCGTCGTCGCCCTCATCCTTGGCCTGGCCCTGCTGATCTGGCCCGGTGCCACCTTGAAGGTGGCAGCCATCGCGTTGGGTGCCTATTTCGTGGTCTCCGGCGTGATTCGTATCGTCACCGCGGTCGTGGAACTCGGCCTGCCGGGAGGGTGGCGCGTGCTGGACATCCTCATCGGCGTGCTGCTGACCGTTGGTGGCGTGATCGTACTGAAGAACGCCGCGCTGTCTGGTGCCACGCTCGCCGTGCTCATCACCATGGTGGTCGGTCTCGGCTGGATGATGGAAGGCGTGATGGCGCTCGTCGAATCCTGGCGTATGCCAAGCTCCGGATGGGCCGTGGTCTATGCGCTGTTGTCGATCGTGGCCGGTTTCATCGTGCTGTTCTCCCCGGTGAGTTCCACCGCATGGCTCATCCTCTTCGGCGGTTGCGCCCTGATCGTGCTTGGCGTCGTCGCCATCGTCCGTGCCTTCACCTTCGGCAAGCCCCGTCGCAGGTAACGTCGCCGCTGTAGGGCGTGCGAAGTAGGGTTGGAAGCATGATTGAACTGAAAACTCCAAAAGAGATCGAAGCGATGAAGCCGGCCGGTCGTTTTGTCGGCGGAATCCTGCGCGACCTGAAGGAATTCACCAAAGTCGGCACCAACCTGCTTGAAATCGACGAATTCGTGCATAAGCGCATCGTCAACCGCAAGGGCGCCACGTCCTGCTACGTGGACTATGCCCCGGATTTCGGCACCGGTCCGTTCGCCCACTACATCTGCACTTCCGTGAACGACGCCGTGCTGCATGGCGTGCCGTTCGACTACAACCTGAAGGATGGCGACCTCATCAGCCTGGATCTCGCCATCAACGTGGACGGCTGGGTGGGTGATTCCGCCATCAGCTTCGTGGTCGGCGACCACAAGGATCCGGAGGACCTGCGCCTGATCAAGTGCACCGAAGAGGCGCTTGAGGCCGGTATCGCCGCCGCGCAGCCGGGCAACCGTCTTGGCGACATCTCCAGCACCGTCGGCGACGTGGCCCGTGAGTATGGCTATCCGATCAATCTGGAGTTCGGCGGTCATGGCGTGGGGCACATCATGCATGGCGACCCCCATGTGCCGAACGACGGTCGTGCGCATCACGGCTACAAGCTGCGTCCGGGTCTGGTCATCGCCATCGAGCCATGGTTCCTCAAGACCACCGATGAAATCTATCAGGATCCGAAGGACGGTTGGACCTTGAGGAGCGAGGATGGCTCACGTGGCGCGCACAGCGAGCACACCATCGCCATCACCGAAAATGGTCCGGTGATCCTCACCGTTCGCGACTAGTCGATTCGCAATGCAAAACCTCCCTCTGGCGAAGAGGGAGGTTTTGCATATGCGGCGGCTATTTTTGAGACGTAGGTTTGTCGCGAAACAAGCATGCCATATAGTGAACACTACTTTGAACGGTTAAGGAGCGTGCGAGTATGGCCACAGCCCATCTGAGTGTGGAATCAAAGGACTTCACCCTGCCGGTGGTCGAGGCCACGGCAGGCGCGGACGGCATCGTGGTATCCACGTTGCGCAACGATGGCTGGGTCACGCTCGATCCGGGCTTCCTGACCACTGCGCAGTGCGAATCGAAAATCACCTACATCGACGGCAAGAACTCGATTCTGCGATATCGAGGCTATCCCATCGAGCAGCTGTGCGAAAAATCCGATTTCCTTGAAGTCGCCTGGCTGCTGCGCCACGGTGAGTTACCCAACCAGGAACAGTACGACCGATTCATCTCCGACATCAACCACCGTACGATGGTAGGGGAGGACTTCCGCACGTTCATGGGCTCCTTCCCGCGCACCGCGCATCCTATGAGCGTAATGGCATCCGCCATCAATGCGCTTGCCACCTTCTATCCGGACACCACCGACATCACCGACTCCGACCAGCTCGACGAGGCGGCGACCATCATCATGGCGAAGGCCCGTACCATCGTGAGCTACATCTTCCGCCGTCGCCGTGACGAGCCGATGCTATACCCGGATTATTCACGCGGCTATGTCGATGACTTCCTGCGCATGTGCTTCGCCGTTCCGTACGAGCCGTTCGACTCCGATCCGCTGTATGTGCACGCGCTTGGCCGACTGCTCATCATCCATGCCGACCATGAGCAGAACTGCTCCACCTCGGTGGTACGCATCGCCGGTTCCGCACACGCCAATCTGTATTCCGCCGTCGCGGCCGGCATCAATGCGCTGTCGGGCCCATTGCACGGCGGTGCGAACGAGGCCGTGCTTCGCCAGCTCAAGGCCATCCGCGATTCCGGCAAGTCCGTCAAGGAATTCGTGGAGGATGCCAAGGCCAATGGTCAGCGCATCTCCGGCCTCGGCCATCGTGTGTACAAGTCGTACGATCCGCGCGCGGCCATCGCCAAGACGTATCTGCAGAAGATCATGGAGCGTGCCGATACCCTGAAGCTGCCGGCCGATGAACGCGCACTGTTCGACGTGGCCACCGAGCTGGAAGAGATCGCGCTGAACGACGAATACTTCATCACCCGTCACCTGTACCCGAACGTCGACTTCTACACCGGTCTGATCTACCGTGCGATCGGCTTCGATCCATCCATATTCACCACGCTGTTCGCGTTGGGCCGCATTCCGGGCTGGATCGCGCAATATCGCGAGATGCTTGCCGATCCGAACACCAAGATCGGCCGTCCTCGTCAGGTCTACACCGGCTACACCAAGCGCGACTACACCCCGATGGACAAGCGCTGACCGCCGGAATCGCGCCAAGACTACTTGTGGTAGGGCTCGCCGGCGTTGATTTTGTAGGCGCGGTAAATCTGTTCCAACAGGATGACGCGCATTAGCTGGTGCGGGAAGGTCATTCTGGAAAAGCTCAGCAGATAGTCGGCACGTTGGAGAATCGACGGGTCGAGGCCAAGCGAGCCGCCGATGATGAGCTGGATGTGACTGGTGCCATGCAATCCGAGGCCGTCGATTTTGGCGGCCAGCTCCTCACTGGTGAGCTGCTTGCCTTCGATGGCCAAGGCGATGACGAACGCATCGTCACGGATATACCTGGCGATGCGTTCGCCTTCCTTCGCCTTGATCTGGCGTTCCAAGCCCTCGCCCGCGTGCTCCGGCGTCTTCTCATCCGCCACCTCCACGATGTCGAGCTTGCAATACCGGCCCAGCCGTTTCGAATATTCCGCGATGGCGTCTCGAAGATACTTCTCCTTGACCTTGCCGACGGTGATAAGCGTTATTTTCAATTGTTGTGAAGCTTCTCGTTGAGTTCGATGCCGGTCTTGCGATACCGGGCCTCAATGCGGCCGGACACCGAGTTGCGGATGAACAGGATGTTGTCCTTGCCGGACAGATCCGCGCCCTTGACGGTCTCGAGCGGCTCTCCTGCGGCGACCTTGGCCTTGTCGTAGATGGTGACCTTCGTGCCGGCGGTCACGTACAAACCGGCTTCGACCACGCAGTTGTCGCCCAGGGAGATGCCGATGCCGGCGTTCGCGCCGAGCAGGGAGTGCTCGCCGATGGAATTCTTCAGCTTGCCGCCGCCCGACAGGGTGCCCATGATGGAGGCGCCGCCGCCGATATCGGAACCATTGCCGACCACAACACCCTGAGACACGCGGCCTTCGACCATGGAGACGCCGAGGGTGCCTGCGTTGAAGTTCACGAAACCGGCATGCATGACGGTGGTGCCCTCGGACAGGTGAGCGCCCAGACGCACGCGGTCGGCATCTCCGATGCGTACGCCGGTCGGCACGACATAGTCGACCATGCGGGGGAACTTGTCGATGGACAGTACGTTCACATCGGCCTTCGGCAGGCCCGGGGCGGCCTGGTTGGCAACATTCATCACGTCGAGTCTGCGCAAGGCGAAATCCTCGACCGCAAACGGACCGTAGTTGGTCCACACCACGTTGTTAAGCGCGCCGAAGATGCCATCGAGGTTCAGGCTGTTCGGCTGGGCCAGACGCATGCTCAGCAGATGCAGGCGCAGATAGGCGTCGGCGGCGTTCTCGATCGGCTCGTCGAGTTTGGAGATGGTGAACACCGGAATGCGACGCACCCCGCGGGCATCGGTGCCCTCATGGGCCAGATTGCCGAAGCCGTGGTTCGGGCGGGAGACTTCTTCGGGAGCTTCGCCGAGCTTGAGCTCCGGATACCATACGTCCAAGGTGTTGCCGGCGGCGTCCACGCTGGCCAGGCCCCAACCCCACGCAGTGCGCTGATTGGTCATTTGACTCTCCTTCAATGCGAATATTGCTTGTTCCGTTAGCAACATTAGCGTCAGGGGATGGCGTTGGGCGCCAAGATTCCATGTGTCGGGTGTCACCGGGCATGGCCCCTGCCCGGGGCGGTGCGCGCGGGCCCTCATCGGAAGAGGCGGGGCGTGACATCGGAAGAGGGGAGCAAAGTACGACGTGTTGCGTATACTTTGGCAACGTGAGTGACTATCAGAACAATCGTGAGCAGCGTGAACGCCGCCGTCGCACCGTAGTGCGTGCGGTGGGCATCATCATTGCCGCCGCGATGTTGCTGAGTGTGGTTATTCCTGCTATCTACGCAGGTCTTTGACGTCGTTAGGCCCGCATGGTCCGGAGCGGGTCTGCATTCCCCCAAGCGAGAACAGGTTCGCGGTTTCGCTGCAAGGGAAGTGCGTGCGGGCTCGCGGAAACACCGAAGGATTGTGCGAGAGCTGTAAGCGGCTCCCCGACAGATCAAGATAATCAACGTAAAGAAATGTATGGTGTACACGATGGCAGAATTTGATTATTCCCAGGCTATTGGCGAGGCACGCGCCAAGTATGAGTCCATTTCCAAGGCGCTTGACGTCGATCGCCTTACCGCCCAAGCCAAGGAGCTTGAGGTGCAGGCGGCCGAGCCGGGTCTGTGGGACGACCCTGAGAACGCCCAGAAGATTACCAGCAAGCTCTCCGCGGTGCAGTCGCAACTCAAGCGTCTCGCCTCCGCGAGCCAGCGCATCGACGATGTGGAGACTCTCGTCGAGCTCGGCCGCGAGGAGGAAGACGCCGACACCCTCGAAGAGGCGAAAAACGAGATCGAAGGCATTCGGCACGATCTGGACGATATGGAGATCCAGACCCTGCTCGACGGCGAATACGACGAACGTTCCGCCGTGGTGACGATTCGATCCGGCGCCGGCGGCGTCGACGCGGCCGACTTCGCGCAGATGCTGCTGCGCATGTATCTGCGTTGGGCCGAACGCAACGGATACAAGGCCAAGGTCATGGACACCTCCTATGCGGAAGAGGCGGGCATCAAGTCCGCCACCTTCCAGGTGGATGCTCCGTATGCCTACGGTCGTATGAGTGTGGAGGGCGGCACCCACCGTCTTGTGCGCATCTCCCCGTTCGACAACCAGGGCCGCCGACAGACCAGCTTCGCCGCCGTGGAAGTGGTGCCTCTGGTCGAGGCCACCGATCATATCGACGTGCCGGATTCCGAAATCCGCGTCGACACGTATTGCTCTTCCGGCCCGGGCGGCCAGGGCGTGAACACCACGTATTCCGCGGTGCGCATCACCCACATTCCGACCGGCATCGTCGTGACCATGCAGGACGAGCGTTCGCAGATTCAGAACCGCGCCGCCGCCATGGCCGTGCTGCAGTCCCGACTGCTGGTGCTGCGTCACGAAGAGGAAGCCAAGAAGAAGAAGGAACTCGCCGGCGACATCAAGGCCAGCTGGGGTGATCAGATGCGTTCCTACGTGCTGCACCCATACCAGATGGTCAAGGATCTGCGCACCGGCTACGAAACCTCCCAGACCCAGGCCGTGTTCGACGGCGACATCGACGCATTCATCGAGGCCGGCATCCGTTGGCGTCATGAACAGCGCCGTGCCGCGGCCGAAGAGGCAGAAGCGTAACGCAAAGGGGAACCACGATGGCGCTGATCTCGCTCGATCACGTAAGCAAAGTCTATCCGAAGGGCACGCGTCCGGCATTGGATGATATCAACCTCTCCATCAATCGAGGCGATTTCGTCTTTTTGGTGGGCGCATCCGGCTCCGGCAAAACCACGCTGCTGAGCCTGCTGCTTCGTGAAGAGGAAGCCACGGATGGCGAGATCCGCGTCGCCGGCAACGATCTGAGACGGCTGGCCCCACGTCAGGTCCCGTTCTACCGTCGTACCATCGGCTTCATCTTCCAGGATTACAAACTGCTGAACAACAAGACGGTGTGGGAGAACGTCGCCTTCGCGTTGGAGGTGATCGGCACAAGCCGGTCCACCATCAAGTCGCTGGTGCCGAAAGTGCTGGAGACGGTCGGTCTGACCGGTAAAGAGAACAGCTATCCGCATGAGCTTTCCGGCGGTGAGGCCCAGCGTGTAGCCATCGCACGCGCCTATGTGAACCATCCGCAGATCCTGCTTGCCGACGAGCCTACCGGCAATCTCGACCCGACTACGTCGCTGGGCATCATGGAGGTGCTGGACGCCATCAACCGTACCGGCACCACCATCGTGATGGCCACGCACAACGAAGAGATCGTCAACTCCATGCGCAAACGCGTGGTCGAACTGCATACCGGGAAAATCGTGCGCGATGAACAGCAGGGATCGTACGATTCCGCGCTGTACTTCCCGGACGCCGAAGTCGAATCCAAATCGCATCAGGCGTTGGGCACGTCCGATAAGGACCAGCGGTATCGCGCCCCCAATGCCATCGAAACCGGTTCGCAGGTGGATGTGGAAGGCGAGACCCGCGTCGAGACCGCGGCGAATGCCGTCGACGCCATCACACAGACGCTGAGTTCCGGGGCAGGGGACGAAGGCATCGCCCGACTGGCCAACTCCGTGCATTCCGGACGTACCGGACGATATGGCGATGCCTTCGCCTCTCCGGAAGACACCATGACCTGGGGCAAGGGTCTCAAGCTTGACGATATCGACGGGTCTGAAGGGCAGGCCGAAGCCGTGAGCGAGCCTCCCGCACCGCCGACGTCGGTAAAATCCGAGACGTCTGCGGAATCCGAGGTGACCGCAACGACCGAGACTGCCACGGCAGCCGAAACACCGGGAGAGAACGAGACCCTGAATCCTCCGGCACCGCCCGCTCCATCCAGCGATGCCGCCCAAGAGGCGGAAGAAGTACACAAGGAGGACGACTGATGCGCCTGCGCTTCATTCTTTCCGAAACCTGGACCAGCCTGACCCGCAACGTGTCGATGATCATCTCCGTGATGCTGGTCACCTTCATCTCCTTCCTGTTCATCGGTGCTTCGGCCCTCATGCAGGTGCAGGTCACCGAGGCGAAGGGCGAGTGGTACGACAAGGTGGAGGTCGTGGTGTGGCTCTGCCCGGATGGCACCAGCCAGGCCGCATCCTGTGCCGCCGGCACGGCACCGACCGATCAGGAGATCGTCGATCTCGAGAACCTGATCCATCAGGAAGCAGGCAAGGTCGTTTCCAAGATCACCTATGTGAGTCGTGAGGACTTCTACAAGAACACCTTCCTCAAGCAATACCCCACAGGTACCTATCAGGGCCGTACGTTGACCGCCTCCGATATGCAAGCCTCCCTACGGCTGAAACTGAGCGATCCGACCAAGTATCAGGTCGTTTCCGAAATCCTCAACGGGCGAACCGGCGTGGAGGAAGTGCAGGATCAGCGCAAGATCTTCGATCCGGTGTTCTCCGTACTGAACCGCGCCACCGCGGTGACCATGGTGCTTGCGGCCGTGATGATAGTGGTGGCCATCATGCTGACCGGCACCACGATTCGTATGAGCGCCGCCTCGCGTAAGAACGAGACCGAGATCATGCGATTGGTCGGCGCTTCCAATTGGACGATTCGATTGCCGTTCGTGCTGGAAGGCGTATTCGCCTCATTCCTCGGATCGTTGCTTGCGGCCGGTGCGTTGAGCGGCATCGTGAAGGTGTTCATTACCGATTGGCTGTCGCAGACCGTGCAGTGGATGCCGTTGATTACGCAGAAAACGGTGTGGTTGGTCGCGCCCGCTTTGATTCTCGGTGCGGTCGCGTTGTCGGTCGTCGCCTCCAGCATTTCGCTGAGAAGGTACCTCAAGGCGTAGCGGCTCCCAAGGTTTTTCCGGCATGGTCCCAGGAAGTTTCATTACTTGGACTTCCAGCTTTCTTCTGTACAATGCCGAAAGAACGGTTGGTATCGGAAAGGCTTCAATGTCAAGGAAAATGGTTCAACGGGCACACGCCGTCACCGGCATGCTGCTGGCCTCGGCGATGCTGTGCGCTACGGGGATGGCGGTCATGGTGGCGCCCGCACCGCAGGCCCGTGCGGTGAGCGTCTCCGAATATCAGAACAAGGTTGCGGATCATGCGAAGCTGAAAGCCCAGCTTTCCGGCGTAAGCAGCGATCTTGCCGATACGATTCTGCAGCTTGCGGATCTCAACGACAATCAGATTCCGGCCGCCGTCGAGGCCGCCGACGCCGCTCAGCAGGCGGCTCAGCAGGCGCAGAGCCTGGCCGATGCCACTGCGGAGCGACTTGAGGCGGCCAAGCAGGATAAGGCGACTTTGGAGGAGCAGATCGCGCAGACCGGCAGCGATTACGATGATGCCAAGGCCGCGGTGGCCCAGTTGGCACGTCAAAGCTTCCATGGTTCCGACGTGTCCGATGTGTTGGACGTGGTGACCAACTCGACCACGACGGACGAATTCGTGAACAAGATGCAGTCCGAAGCGGCGGTGACCCGTAGCGAAACGAACGCGGCGAGCGATGCCGCGAACGATCTGAACACATCGATGAATCGTGAGGAACGTCTGAGCGCCATCGAAGACAAGATCACCCAGCTCAAGACCCAGGCCGATGAACAGGCCGCCAGCGCCCAGCAGGCCGCCAGCGACGCCAATGCCAAGAAGGAGGCCCTGCAGCAGCTGCGCGATGAGGGTGCGGCGAAGCGTGAACAGCTGGAGGCGCAGAAAAGCCAATTGACCACGCAGAGCGCACGTGAGGCCGCGGACATCGTGGCCATGAAATCACAGATCGATTCGTGGAACAACCAGTACAACAGCGGCAATAGCGCCACGCCGAATCCAGGAAACAACCAGCAGCAGTCCGGCGGCAATTCCAGCGGCAACACATCGTCGAACAATTCCGGCACCAACACCGGTGGCAACGGTCAATCCACCAATACCAATACCGGTGGCAACACCAATTCGGGCAGTGCCAGCGGCATGGACTACTCCGTTCCCGGCAGCTGCCCATCCGGTTCCGGATACTGCTACGGGCATAACACCGGCAATACGGTCGGCGGCTCCGCCTATCCGGCACGGCAGTGCACGTTGTGGGCATACCTGCGGCGCTCCCAACTCGGGCTTCCCGTCGGGTCCTATATGGGCAACGGTGCCGAGTGGGCCAATACCGCGCGCAGCCTTGGCTATCTGGTGAACAATACCCCGCATTATGGCGCGGTCATGGTGTTCGCCCGTGGGCAGAGCGTCGGAGGTCACTGGACCGCCGATTGGCAATATGGGCATGTGGCCGTGGTGGAACGCGTCAATGCGGATGGTTCGGTACTGATCTCCGAAGGCGGCACCGGATTCTCCACGTTCCCCGCATGGGAGACGATCTCCAATGCGGGAGCCTATCAGTACATCCATTACTGACATATCGGTGAATGTCCTGTGGCCAAGCGTGCCGTTCGAATCGTCGGGCGGCACGCTTTCGTGATATTGTCTGTTGTTGCATCGCATCGCACCATGGGAAACCGGAAAGGAGGTCCGGATGGTCAAGGAACAGGGAACGAAACCGATCGCGCAGAACAAGAAAGCGCGGCACGATTACGCCATCGAGGACAAGTACGAGGCCGGTCTGGTGTTGACCGGCACCGAAGTGAAGTCGCTTCGTGAGGGGCGCGCATCGTTGGCGGAATCCTTCATCACCATCGATCGCCGCGGCGAGATATGGCTTGAAGGAGCGAATATTCCCGAATATCTGAACGGTACGTGGAACAACCATGCGCCCAAGCGCAAGAGGAAGCTTCTGCTGCATGCCGAACAGATCGCCAAGCTCGCACGGCAATCGGAAGCCAAGGGGTACACCATCGTGCCGTTGAGCCTGTACTTCAAAGACGGACGGGTCAAGGCGGAAATCGCGCTCGCCCGAGGCAAGAAGGAATTCGACAAGCGGCAGGCCCTGCGTGAGGAGCAGGACAAACGTGAGGCACTGCGTGCCATGCGCTACGCCAACAGGCAGGTCCGCTGACCACATTTCGAACATTTTGCGCAGGATTTACGTAGCTGTAGCAATGGCCTCTTATCGTGCCTGACATGACCCGGTTTGGCTGGGTCGGCTTGGCTGGGTCTTTAGAGAGAGGACTTGATATGGCATTCAGGAACATGAAGGCGTGCGCGGCGATTGCATTGAGTGCCGCAATGGTGCTGTCGATGGCCGCCTGCGGTACTTCAGACAAGGCGGATTCTTCCGCTTCCGGCGGCTCAAGCTCGTCTTCGAGCACCACCGGTTACGATGTCTCCGGCGTGAAGAAGGACGACGACATCGCCGCAATGCTGCCGGATTCGGTGACGAAGGACGGCAAGTTGTCCATCGGCATGGACACTTCTTACGCTCCGGCGGAATTCCTTGCCGAAGACGGCAAGACCCCCGTCGGCTTCGATGTGGACATCGCCAAGGCGTTGGCCAACATCTTCGGCCTGGAAGCGGATCCGGAGACCTCCAACTTCGATTCGATCATTCCATCCGTCGGGTCCAAGTATGACATCGGCATCTCCTCCTTCACCATCACCAAGGAGCGTATGGAGGCCGTCGACTTCGTGAGCATGTTCAAGGCCGGCTCCACGTGGGTCGTCAAGAAGGACAATCCGAATAAGGTGGATACCTCCAGCCTGTGCGGACTCAAGATCGCGGTGCAGACCGGCACCACCCAGGAAGAGGAAGTCAACGAGGCCCAAGAGCAGTGCAAGGCCGACGGCAAGCAGGACATCCAGATCCTGTCCAACAAGCTGCAGACCGATGTGACCACCAACGTGGCCACCGGCAAGGCCGACGTGTTCTATGCGGACTCGCCGGTCGCCGGCTACGCCATCGCGCAGACCGAGGATACGCTGGAGGCCCTTGGCGAGGATGTCGGCGTGACCAAGGAGGCCGTGGCCATCAAGAAGGGCGATTCCGACACTGCCAAGGCCGTGCAGGCCGCCCTGCAGAAGCTCATGGATGACGGCACCTACATGAAGATCCTCAAGCATTGGGGCGTCGAATCCGGCGCCATCGACAAGGCCGAGATCAATCCGACCGATCTAAGCTGATTCCTCCGATTCCCGCCTCTGGCGGGGGAGGAAATACTCACGTAGCATTACTGCCTTATCGTACCCATTTGGGATACTGGGGATTCGTTGCTTCGGGAAGCGATGAATGTTCGGTAGAAGAAGAGAAGACAGAAGAAAGAAGAATACGATAATGGCAGTGAAATTCAAGTCCATGGCGGCCCTCGCGCTGAGCGCCGCCATGTTGCTCTCCATGGCCGCCTGCGGCACCACCGACAGCGCCGATTCCAGCGCCTCGGCGAGTTCATCAAACACCACCACCGGCTATGACGTCTCCGGCGTCCAGAAGGATGACGAGCTGGCCAAGCTGGTCACCGAAGGCACCACCGTCAAGGACGGTGAGCTGTCCTCCGGTATGGAACTTTCCTACGCTCCGGCTGAATTCTATGCCGAAGATGGCAAGACCCCGGTCGGCTACGACGTGGACATGACCAAGGCCATCGCCCAGGTGCTGGGCCTGAAACCGAAGATCGTCTCTTCCATGTTCGACACCATCATCCCGTCCATCGGAACCAAGTACGATCTGGGCATTACCTCCATGACCATCACCAAGGAACGTATGGAGTCCGTGGACTTCGTCAGTTATTACCGTGCCGGCTCCACCTGGGCCGTGCAGAAGGGCAATCCGAAGAAGCTCGATGCCTCCGACATGTGCGGCGCGAAGATCGCCGTGCAGACCGGCACCACCCAGGAGGATGACGCCAACGACATCGCCAAGGGATGCAAGGCCGACAACAAGGCCGAGGTGCTCTCCTATAAGCGTCAGGCCGAAGCCGCCACCGCCGTGGCCACGGGCAAGGCCGATGCCTTCTACGCGGATTCGCCGGTTGCGGGCTATGCCATTTCGCAGACCGACGGCCTTGAAGCTCTCGGTGACGTGGAAGGCGTCGCCAAGCAGGGCATCGCCATCGAAAAAGGCAACGAAAAGCTGGATGAAGCCGTGCAGAAAGCCCTGCAGAAGCTTATGGATGATGGCACGTACATGAAGATCCTCAAGCATTGGGGCGTCGAATCCGGCGCTCTTGACAAGGCCGAGATCAATCCGACCAATCTCGACTGATTCCGGCGCAAGCGGAGACAAAAGGAAGTCAGCATCATGGCGAAGAAACAAGTCGACGGCGACGGCCTCGATATTCCGAATCGCATCAAGGCGTTGCCGGTCAGGCGCACCGGTCCGATCGTTGCGGCCGTCATCGTCGCGCTGTTCGCCGCGATGCTGGCGCAAGGCCTGATTACCAACCCGCGTTTCGAGTGGAACGTGGTCTGGAAGTATCTGTTCAACGAGAATGTGCTGGAAGGCATCAAGTACACGCTGTTGCTGACGGTCATCTCAATGGTCATCGCCATTGTCCTTGCTGTGGTTCTGGCCGTGATGCGCAAATCCATCAACCCAGTGCTTCGTGGCGTGAGCTGGTTCTATATCTGGTTCTTCCGTGGCACCCCTGTGTACACACAGTTGGTGTTCTGGGGCCTGTTCGCCGTGCTGATTCCGCGTATCGGCATCGGTATTCCATTTACCTCCATCGAATTCTGGAGCGTCGACTCGCAGTCCGTCATCACCGCATTCAACGCGGCGTGGCTCGGTTTGGCGCTGAATGAGGCCGCCTATCTGGCCGAAATCGTGCGCGCGGGTCTGGAAGCCGTCGATCCGGGCCAGACGGAAGCCGCCAAGGCTTTGGGCATGAAGCGTTCTCTGATCATGCGCCGCATCGTGCTACCGCAGGCCATGCGCATCATCATCCCGCCGACGGGCAACGAATTCATCGGCATGCTCAAGACCACGTCGCTGGTCAATGCCGTGCCGTTCACGTTGGAATTGCAGTTCGCCACCACCGCCATCGCGACCCGCCTGTACAAGCCGATCCCGTTGCTGATCGTGGCCTGCATCTGGTATCTGGTGATCACCTCCATCCTGATGATCATCCAGTCCCGCCTTGAAAAGCACTTCGGCAAGGGCTTCGACGCACGCCCCGCCGGTGCCCGTGGCAAGCAGACCCCGCTTCCGGGCAAGACCGAAGGTGAGCCGCAGGATGACATCAACAAGCAGAACGAAGCCACGTTCGCTGGCATGAACGCGTGAGGGAGTGGCAATGACTGAAACAACGATTGATGGTGTCGTTCCTGCAGTGAAGGCCACGCAGGTACATAAGGCCTTCGGCAGCCTGCACGTGCTCAAAGGCGTTGACATGACCGTAATGCCGGGAACCGTGACCGTGATTCTGGGTCCTTCCGGTTCCGGCAAATCCACTTTCCTGCGCCTGATCAATCAGCTTGAGACGCTGACCGGCGGCGAAATCGACGTCGACGGCGAGATGATCGGCTACAAGTATGTCGACAAGGGCGGTCGGCAGGTGCTACAGACCTTGAATGACAAGGAAGTGTCCGTGCAGCGTTCCAAGCTGGGCATGGTGTTCCAGCGGTTCAATCTGTTTCCGCATATGACCGCGCTCGAAAACGTGATGGAGGCGCCGGTCCGCGTCAAGCACATGGGCAAGAAGGAGGCCCGCAAGCTGGCCATTCAGGAACTGGAACGCGTCGGCATGGGGGAGCGTCTTGACCACTATCCGGCACAGCTTTCCGGCGGTCAGCAGCAGCGTGTGGCCATCGCCCGTGCCCTTGCCATGAAGCCGGAGATCATGCTGTTCGATGAGCCTACCTCCGCACTTGATCCGGAATTGGTGGGTGAAGTGCTCAACGTCATGCGGTCGTTGGCCAAAGCGGGTATGACGATGGTGGTCGTGACCCACGAAATCGGCTTCGCTCGCGAAGTCGCCGATCAGGTCGTATTCATGGACGGCGGCGTGGTCGTGGAGCAGGGCGGCCCTGAAATCATCGACAACCCGCGGGAGCCGCGTTTCAAGGACTTCCTGCAGCACGTGCTGTAAGACGGTTCGAAGGCTCAATCGCAACCTCCCAAACTGCCGACGCTGACAGGCTGATAAGCGTCGGCAGTTTGGAAGGTTTCGCATTCTGCCGACGCTGACGGGCTGTCAGTGTCGGTGGTTTGGGTGATTCTCCAATCTGCCGATGCTGACGGGGCGGTCAGCGTCGGCAGATTGGATTTTTGCGTTCATATGGCAAAGGTTCGTGAGAACGAGGCGGTTCGTTTCGTGCTTGACACCATCAACCGATAGGCTAGGTATCTATGTGTGGAATCGTAGGATATGCAGGAAACGTCAAGACCGCGTGCGGCAAGCCCTTGGAAGTATGCCTTCAAGGACTGCAACGTTTGGAATACCGCGGTTATGATTCGGCCGGTGTGGCGCTGACCGCGCCCGACATGGGCCACGTGGAAGTACGTAAGAAGGCCGGTCGTCTCGCCAATCTGGTGGAAGACGTCGAACGCAATCCGATGCCGCTGGCCACCGTAGGCATCGGCCACACCCGTTGGGCCACCAACGGCGTGCCGAATGACGTCAATGCGCACCCGCATACCTCCCGTGACGGTAAGGTCGCCATCATCCATAACGGCATCATCGAAAACGCCTCCCAATTGCGTCTCGACCTGCAGACCGAAGGCTACCATTTCGCCTCTGAGACCGATACCGAAGTCGCAGCCAAGCTGCTTGGCAAGATCACCGACAAAATCATCGAGGAGGAAGGCGGGCCCGACCTGTTCAAGGCCGTGCGCCGTCTCGCACGGATGCTTGAAGGTGCGTTCACCATTCTGGCCACCGACTGCCGACAGCCGGATATCGTGGTCGGCGCACGCCATGATTCGCCACTTGTGGTGGGGCTCGGTGAAGGAGAGAACTTCCTGGGTTCCGATGTGGCCGCATTCGTGGCCTACACCAAGCGAGCCATGGAAATCGATCAGGATCAGGCCGTCATGGTCTCCGCCGACAAGGTGGTCGTCTCCGATTTCATGGGCAATATCGTGCCCGATCCGAAGATCTACACCGTGGATTGGGATGCTTCCGCCGCCGAGAAGGGCGGATGGGACTCCTTCATGGACAAGGAGATCCATGAGGACCCGGCCGCAGTGCAGCGCACGTTGCTAGGTCGTCTCGACAAGGATGGCAACCTGAACCTCGATGAGGTGCGCATTGACGAACATGACTTCAAGGCCATCGACAAAATCATCGTCATCGCCTGCGGTACGGCGGCTTATGCCGGCATGGTGGCCAAGTACGCCATCGAACATTGGGTGCGCATCCCGGTCGAAGTGGAGCTCGCCCACGAATTCCGCTATCGTGACCCGATTCTTACCCCGCGCACGCTTGTGGTGGCCATCTCGCAGTCCGGTGAGACCATGGATACGCTGATGGCGTTGCGTCACGCCCGAGAACAAGGTTCCAAAGTGCTGGCCATCTGCAATACGCAGGGGGCATCCATCCCGCGTGAATCCGATGCGGTGCTCTATACGCACGCCGGTCCGGAAGTGGCCGTGGCCTCCACCAAGGCGTTCGTGGCGCAAATCACCGCAGCGTACGTGCTTGGCCTGTATCTGGCGCAGATCAAGGGTGCGATGTTCCGCGACGAAATTCAGCAGACGCTTGACTCCCTCAAGGACATGCCGCGTAAGATTCAGTGGGTCCTCGATACGCAGACCAAGGCCGTACATGATGCGGCCGCACAAATGGTCGATGCGAAGTCCTTCCTGTTCCTCGGCCGTCACGTCGGCTATCCGGTAGCCATGGAAGGCGCGTTGAAGCTCAAGGAGATCGCCTACACCTTCACCGAAGGCTTTGCGGCAGGTGAATTGAAGCATGGACCGATCGCGCTGGTCGACGAGGGCGAGCCGGTCGTGTTCATCGTGCCGCCGGCACGCGGACGCAACGTGCTGCACGCCAAGGTCATTTCCGGCATCGAAGAGGTCAAGGCGCGTGGCGCGTATATCATCGCCGTGGCCGAAGAGAACGATCCCGATGTGGAGCGATACGCCGACGTGGTGTTCTGGCGTCCGGCATGCCCGACGCTGATGAGCCCGCTTGTGGATGTGGTGCCATTGCAGCTGTTTGCCATGGATATGGCCAAACTCAAGAACTATGACGTGGACAAGCCGCGCAATCTCGCCAAGTCCGTCACCGTCGAGTAGTGGCGACGTATGGTTCCGTCGGAACCCGGCAGGGCCTCGCAGGAAGAGGTCGTGTTGCGTCAGGAGCGCAGACATAGATATGTGATTGCGGAACCTCATATTCCTTTCGAATATGAGGTTCTGTATGAGGATGACGGCATCATCGTCATCGACAAGCCGCATTTCCTCGCGACCACGCCGCGCGGCATGTGGTATCGCGAAACGGCGCTGATACGGTTGCGCGAGAGGTACGGCGAACCGGATATCGTCCCGGCACATCGGCTGGATCGGTTGACCGCCGGTGTCGTCGTATTCGTACGCAAACCGGAATTACGCGGTGCCTATCAGATGCTGTTTCAGGAACATAGGACCGTCAAGACCTACGAATGTTTGGCGCCGCTCGCCCCTGTCGTACGACCGCGGTACGGCACCGTCACGAGAATCGATCGGAATCAGCCGTTCCCGCTGGTACGCAGATCGCATATCGCGAAAGACCGAGGTAGGTTGCAGGCATACGAAATACCGGCGGCCGTCAACGCGGAAAGCCTGATTGAGCGCGGCGACAATCCGCGCATCATCGATGGCAACGTGGCGATCAACTACGTCTTGCATCCCAAAACCGGCAAAACGCACCAGTTGCGCGTACATATGAATTCGCTGGGGCTGCCGATTCTCGGCGATGATTTCTATCCAGATGTCATCCAGCGACCGTATGACGATTTTTCACGGCCATTGGAGCTGGTGGCGCGCAGGCTGGAATTCGACGATCCGGTAACGGGAGAATCCCGCGCGTTCGTATCCAACGCATTGCTCGGCGACGCGTGAATCTCATGGTGGGCGTGTCTTCCGTTGTGGACATGGCCTTTTCCCGACGCAAACGTGACGGTAGGATGATTTTCTGCTTGACGGTCGGGTGGAACACCGGCCGAGAACACGAGAGAGAAGACTATGAAGCATATTTCAGGAGCGGCCAAAGCCGTCATCGACAAATATAATGGCACGGAGCTGATCATCCGCATCATTGTCGGCCTGATTGCCGGCACCATCCTTGCCCTGATCATGCCGCACATGACATGGATCGGCGAATTCGGCACCTTGTTCGTCAATGCCCTGAAAGCCATCGCCCCGATTCTGGTGTTTGTGCTCGTGGCCAGCGCACTCGCCCAAGGCGCATCCAAGCTTGATCGCCGTTTCGGCACGGTGATTTTCCTGTACCTGTTCACCACCTTTCTGTCCGCGGTCGTAGCCGTGCTTACTTCCCGTGCCTTTCCGCAGACCCTGTCGTTAGGCAAGGCGGCCAAGGCCGATGTGGTGCCGCAGGGCCTTGCCGAAGTGGTGCAGACGCTGTTGACCAACATCGTGTCCAATCCGATTCAGGCCATGATCGATGGCAACTACATCTGCATTCTCATGTGGGCCTGCCTGTTCGGCCTGGCCATGAAGGCCATCGCCACCGAAAGCTCCAAGGCGTTCATGGCCAACGTGGCTGACGGCGTATCCCAGGTGATTCGTTGGGTCATCAACCTCGCTCCGTTCGGCATCATGGGCCTTGTGTTCACCAATGTGGCCGATAACGGTCTCGCAGCCTTCACCAAGTACGGCTCGCTGCTTCTTCTGCTTGTCGGCACCATGCTGCTCATGGTGCTTGTATTCGGACCGCTGGTCATCTTCATCTACCTGCGCCGCAATCCGTACCCACTGGTCTACCGTTGCTTCAAGGAATCCGGCGTGACCGCGTTCTTCACCCGTTCCTCCGCTGCGAACATTCCGGTCAATATGCAGCTGTGCGAAAAACTCGGCCTCGATAAGGACATATATTCCGTATCCATTCCGCTGGGCGCCACCATCAACATGAATGGTGCCGCCGTGACCATCACCGTCATGGCCATGGCCGCTGCGAACACGCTCGGCATCCAAATCTCTCTGCCGGCCGCCATCCTGCTGTCCGTGGTCTCCGCGCTTGGCGCATGCGGCGCTTCCGGTGTGGCCGGCGGTTCCTTGCTGCTCATTCCGATGGCTTGCTCGCTGTTCGGCATCAACAACGACATCGCCATGCAGGTGGTGGGCGTCGGCTTTATCATCGGCGTCATTCAGGATTCCGTGGAAACCTGCCTGAACTCCGCCTCCGACGTGGAATTCGCGGCTACCGCCGAATACCACTCCTGGCTCAGGCAGGGCCGCCAGTTGCCGGCCTTCATGTATTCCAAGAAGGAGCGTCAGCGGCTCGGCATCGAAGCGTAAGCGAATATATGCCGATCTCCCATCCGGTTGTCAGGCATGTTGCGTTGTGGTCTTACCTTACCTGACCGAAGCGCGTTCTATGAGGGTGGTTGCGACGGTCCGCCTGGTGTTGGCGGGCACGAGGCCACCCTCGCATTGTCTGATAATCATGTCGAAGGCCTGACGTCCGATTTCGGTGAACGGCATGCGCATGGTGGTTAATCCCAGCCTCGGTACCATGCCGACCAGTGAATCGTCCACGCCCATCACGCTCACGTCTTCCGGAACTCGTTTACCCGCGGCCTGTAGCCCAAGAATCGCACCGTAGGCCATCTGGTCGTTTGCGGCATAGACCGCCGTGCAGTCGGGCTCGTTCGCCAGTGCGAGGCCGGCCTGATAGCCGCTGTCGGCGTTCCAGTCGCCCCTATATAGCGGTGGAATGGCGATTCCCGCCTTCCGTAACGCATCCTGCCAGCCCTGCTGACGGATGCGCGCCGCGCGAGAGACGACCGGTCCGGCAATATGGTAGACCGTGCGATGACCGTGCTCAAGCAGATATTCGACTGCGGTTTTGGCGCAGCCGTAGTTGTCGGCGTCGATGGTGGGGCAGTGGGCGGCGGGCTCCTCTGCGATGATTACCACAGGCAGTTCCTTGTCCGGCTCGTAGGTGTTGAAGTCATCGATGTATTCCTGCAGTACGACGATCACGCCGTCAACGGGCAGCTGTCGCATCCGCTCGACGGCTGACTGCAGCGTATGGCCGTTGCCTTTGACGATGCGCTGCACGGTCACCGCATATTCCTGTGATTGGGCAGCCTCGGCAATGGCATTGAGGATTCGCGAGTCGCCATAGGATGTCATGTCGAACAGAACGACGCCGATGTTCTGAAAACGGCCGTGTTTAAGCGCACGTGCGGCGGCGTTCGGCCTGTAGCCGAGTTTTGCCATGGCCTCTTCGACGCGTTGGCGTGTTTCCGGTTTGACGGCTTTGCCGCCGTTGGCCACGCGGGATACGGTCTGTGCGGACACGCCGGCTTCCGCGGCGATGTCCTGCATGGATACGGATCGTGAGCGTTCCATTATTGCGTTCCATTGTTGGTTTAGATATGTTTTCGTAATCATTATAAAGGACTACAGTGCAAATGTGTCATGCGCTGATTTGCCGAGTATCTCTTTGATGCTAGAATGATAACGCAAACATTTTGGCTGTCGACGCTGGTTCAAGCGGTGCGGACGGCCTTGCATATCGTTACGAAGGAGTGATTCATGGCTCAGCGCAGAGCACATCGTTGGCCCAAGCCGTTGTCGGGTCGGTCGGAACGCATCTGGTACGGAGGCGATTACAATCCGGATCAGTGGCCCGAGGACGTATGGGATGAGGATATCCGCCTGATGAGGCAGGCGGGCGTGAACCTGGTGTCCGTGGGCATCTTCTCCTGGGCGCGGATCGAGCCGGAGGAAGGCGTGTATGACTTCGGCTGGCTTGACCGCATCATCGACAAGCTCGGCAAAGCGGGCATCGCCGTGAATCTGGCGTCCGCTACCGCTTCGCCGCCGATGTGGCTCACCCAAGCGCATCCCGAGGTGCTGTGGAAGGACGAGCGCGGCGATGTGTGCCAGCCGGGCGCCCGCCAGCACTGGAGACCTACCAGCCCCGTGTTCCGTGAATACGCGCTGAGACTGTGCCGTGCAATGGCCGAACATTACAGGGGCAACCCGTATGTGGTGGCTTGGCATGTGAGCAACGAATACGGCTGCCACAACCGGTTCGACTATTCCGAGGACGCCGAGCGCGCGTTCCGACAGTGGTGCGAGGAACGCTATGGCACGATCGAGAAAGTGAACGACGCGTGGGGCACCGCGTTCTGGGCGCAGCGGATGAACGACTTCTCCGAGATCATCCCGCCGCGTTTCATCGGCGAGGGCAACTTCATGAACCCGGGCAAGCTGTTGGACTTCAAGCGGTTCAGCTCCGACGCGCTCAAGGCGTTCTACATGGCGGAACGCGATACGCTGGCCGAAATCACGCCGGATCTGCCGCTGACCACCAATTTCATGGTCTCCGCGAGCGGCACCGGATTGGACTATGACGATTGGGGTGGCGAGGTCGACTTCGTATCCAACGACCACTACTTCACTCCGGGAGAGGCGCATCTGGACGAGCTGGCGTTCTCCGCGTCCCTAGTGGACGGTATCTCGCGCAAGAACCCGTGGTTCCTGATGGAGCATTCCACCTCGGCGGTCAACTGGCGTCCGATCAACTACCGCAAGGAACCCGGGCAGTTGGTGCGTGACTCCCTGGCGCATGTGGCGATGGGTTCGGATGCGGTGTGCTATTTCCAGTGGCGGCAGTCGAAGGCGGGCGCGGAGAAGTTCCATTCCGCGATGCTTCCCCACGCTGGTGAGGACTCGCAGGTGTTCCGTGACGTGTGCGAATTGGGTTCCGACCTGAACGCGCTGGCGGACAACGGACTGCTTGGCACCAGGCTGGCGAAATCCCGTGTGGCCGTGGTGTACGACTATGAGTCCGAATGGGCAAGCGAACACACCGCCACCCCAACCCAGAAGGTCCGTCATGTCGACGAGCCTCTCGCATGGTTCCGTGCGCTGGCGGACAATGGTGTGACCGCCGACGTCGTGCCGGTACGTTCGAATTGGGACGAGTACGAGGTGGCCGTGCTGCCGAGTGTGTACATCCTTTCGGAGGAGACCACGCGCCGTGTACGCGAGTACGTGGCGGGCGGCGGCA
Organism: Bifidobacterium sp. MSTE12; assembly: GCF_000513015.1. Taxonomy (NCBI): domain Bacteria; kingdom Bacillati; phylum Actinomycetota; class Actinomycetes; order Bifidobacteriales; family Bifidobacteriaceae; genus Bifidobacterium; species Bifidobacterium sp. MSTE12. Next base: position 324,189 of record NZ_AZYA01000007.1, read on the forward strand.
GGCTGATTGTCACGTATTACACGGGCCTGTCCGACGAGAAGGATCATATCTGGCTTGGCGGCTATCCGGGGTCGATTCGTGATGTGGTCGGCGTGAGGGTCGAGGAATTCGCTCCATTGGGGGACGATTGGCCGGGGACTCCCGAGTACCTCGATCTTGACAACGGCACGACGGCGCATGATTTCGCCGACGTCATCACGTCCGTGGGCGAGCATGCCACCGTGATCGCCTCGTTCAAGGATGATCCGTGGACGGGAATGGACGGACGTCCCGCAATCGTCGGCAACGCATATGGCGAGGGATGTACGGTGTATGTCGGGGCCCGTCTGGGCCGTGATGGCATTGCCAGGAGCCTGCCCATGATGTTCTCCTCGTTGGGCGTGGAGGTTCCCGAAGCGAGCGAGCCGGGGCTGTTACGTGTCGAACGCGTCGACGAGGCGAGCGGGGCGCGCTTCGTATTCCTGTTCAATCGCACACATGCCGTGATTGAAGCCATGCAGGATGGCCGGCCGGTCATCGCATCTCTTGCCGATGTTGGCGATGGCAAGGTGACGGTGCGGCCCAACGGCGTAATCGTGCTCAGGAAGTAACACAGGCCAATCACATATAGCCGTCGGCAGGTTTGGGTTTCCTTAAACTTTCGACGGCTACGTGCATCTGAGCGTCGGCAGTTTGGACAACCATCCAATCTACCGACGCTCAAGTGGCCTAGGCGTCGGCAGTTTGGATGACTGCCCAATCCGCCGACGCCTAGGTGGTTCTGAGCGTCGGTAGATTGGATGGTTGCCCAAACTGCCGACGGGGAGCGGTCCTATGTGTGGAATTCCACGGCGGCACAGCTGATTGCCGGCAAGGTGGACGAGATGGCGCCGTCCATGCGACTTCGCAGATGCGGCGTGACTTACCGGAGTCATATCATGTTATCGTGAACAATGTTGAGATTGCAACATTTTGCAACAATCTTACGTTCATGGAAAGATGTCATAATCTTTGGCAAATCTCTACCGTAACGCGATTGAGTACCCATCATCCTGACGTACACTCGAAACGTATTGCGAATGAGGACATCACAACACAGGATGAGGGGAGCGGGCGTGAGGCTGAAGCTGGTGAAACGACTGGTCGCTGTCTGCTGCGCCGGCATTATGGCGGCGAGCGCCGCGGCCTGCGGAGCCAGCCAGGATACCCGTACCGAAATCACCGTATGGTCGTGGGAGCCCAGCATGAAGTCGGTGATCGCAGGTTTTGAAAGGGAGAACCCCGACATCCATGTGATTTGGAAGAACACCAGCGGGTATGACAAGCTCAACAATGCCATTCAGGATGGTTACGGCACTCCCGATGTGGTGCAGCTCGAGTACTATGCGCTACGGCAGTATGCGGTGAGCAGCCAGTTGGTCGACATTACCGATCGGGCCGATAACTATCAGGATTTCTTCACGCCTGGCACTTGGTCATCGGTGCAGCTCAACGGCCGCATCTACGGACTGCCGATGGATTCCGGCCCGATGGCGTTCTTCTACAATGAGGATGTGTTCGAGCAGGCCGGAGTAGACGCTTCCAAGATTCGTACGTGGGACGATTATTATGAGGCGGCCAAGAAGCTCAAGGAAATCGGCGTATACATCACGGCGGATTCCGGTGACGCCAGTTTCTATGATGCGATGATCTGGCTGGCTGGTGGCCGTCCGTTTTCCGCGTCCAACGATGGCAAGAACGTGAGTATCAACCTGACCGATGATTCGGGCACGAGAAGATTCACCGAATTCTGGCAGAAAATGATCGATGAGGGGCTGGTCAACACCAGTCTGAGCACTTGGTCCGACGGATGGAAGGAAGCCGTGGGCAACGGCACCGTTGCATCCATGTTCTCCGGAGCGTGGATGCCGTCATTGCTGATGTCGGATCTGCCCGGTACCGCGGGCCTATGGCGTGTATCCCAGATGCCGACCCCGGATGGCAAGGCCGCCACGGCGGAAAACGGCGGATCGGCGCTCGCCGTGCTGCAGCGTTCTCGTAAGCCCGAAGCGTCCTATCGGTTCATCGAATACGCATGTCATGAAGCCGATGGCATCAAGACGCGCGTGGATGGTGGAGCGTTTCCGGCCGACAACGATACCCTGTCCGATGCGGAATTCCTCAGCAAGACCACGGTGACCGATGACCGGGGCATCGAAGTGCCGTATTTCGGCGGGCAGGAATATAACAGGGTGCTTTCCCAAGCCGCCGAGAATGTGACGACGGGCTACCAGTATCTGCCTTTTGAAGTGTATGCGCGAAGCGACTTCCGCTCCACCGTGGGCAAGGCCTACAAGTGGGCCACGTTGCTGCGTCGCGAACAGGATAGGCTGAACATCATTGCCGCCGGTGGTGAAACCGACGCGTCCGGCATCGGCGACGCCTTGAAGAACACCGATTCCTCCGACCGGCTTAAGCTGAAAAGCGGCATTGCGCTGTGGCAGAAGGATCTGAAGGAGTACGGCAACAATCAGGGCTTTACCATTCAGTAGGCTCAGTAGGCCGAGCATGCGGCCGCATGTATGGGAGGCGGCGGATCGGTCGCTCCGGTCAGGGCCGATCCGTGCTTATCGTACGTTGCGTTCGTAGATGTGCAGCATGCCTTTGAAGATGAGTTCCGGATCGTAGATGTCGATCATATCGGTGTCATCGGCGAACACGCGGCTTAATCCGCCGGTCGCCACCACGCGGAAGTCCTCGTCGATCTCACGATGGAACTGCATGATGGTGCGTTCGATACCGCCCAGGAAGTTATAGTACAGGCCCGCCTGCATGGCGGGTTTCGTGCTTGTGGCGAGAATCGACTTCGGGCGCGTGATCTCCACCTCGGGCAGCTGTGCGGTCGCATCCCATAGCGCCGCCGCGCCGGTTCGGATGCCCGTGGTGATGAGCCCGCAGATCACCGACGCGTCGGCCGTCACATAGTTGAACGTGGTGGCCGTGCCGAAATCCGCCACCAGAATCGGTCCGCCATACTCGTAATATGCTCCCGCGCAGTCGGCGATGCAGTCGGCACCCATGCTTTTCGGATTGTCTATGCGGATATTGATGCCGGTTTTGACGCCCGGACCCACGATCATCGGATCGATGTCAAGGAACTTCACGATGCTCGCGCGGAACGAATGCATGACCTTCGGCACCACGGAGGAGATGATCACGTCATCCACATCCCCCGGCGCGAAACCGCTCAGTTTAAGGAATTGCGTGATCATCAGACCATACTCGTCGGAGGTATGGTTCGCCTTCGTGGTGATGCGGTACGTGCCTGCGATCCTGCCATCGTGGATGAATCCGAGCACGACGTTGGTGTTGCCGATGTCCACTGCGATCAAAAGCATGCCAAACTCCTTTACGATTCCTGGGGACCCTGTTCGCCGGCCACGTCGACATGCAGTCCGGCAAGTTCCGTGAGCATACGTTCGGCCAGGTTCCGTTTGCTCATCTTCTGCCAATGTTCGATATGAGGCCGCTCCGGAATCGATCCCGGCCGAAGCACGGTCACCACATTCGTGTCGGCGGCAAAACCGGCGCCCGGCGTGCGCAGATCGTTCGCGACCAGCATGTCGCAATGCTTGGAAGCGAGCTTTTTCGCCGCGTTGCCTTCAAGATCCTGCGTTTCCATGGCGAAGCCGCACAACGTCTGCCCGTCGCGTTTGTTGGCGCCCGCCCAAGCGAGAATGTCGGGATTCGACACCAGTTCAAGCGTAATGCGCTCGCGTCCGTTTTTCTTGATTTTCTCGGCGGACCGCTCGGCCGGACGGAAGTCGCCGACGGCCGCGGCCATGATGGTGATGTCGGCATTCGCAAACGCATCCTGCACGGCCCGGAACATCTCCTGGGCGCTCCGCACGTTGACGACATCGACGCCATGCGGCGCCTGAAGCGAAACCGGTCCGGACACCAGCGTCACCTTCGCGCCCATGTCCCGCGCCCGTTCGGCGATGGCATAGCCCATCTTGCCCGTCGAATGATTCGTCAGATAGCGTACCGGATCGAGCGGTTCCTGCGTAGGACCAGCGGTGACCAGTACGTTGCGTCCCTTCAACGGCAGCGAATTGTCCGGAAGATCGCCGTGCAACAGATCCGCCACGGCCGCTTCGATGCCGGCCGGCTCCTCCATACGTCCCTTGCCGATGTCGCGACAGGCAAGCATGCCGGATTCCGGCTCCACGATCGTCCAGCCAAGTTCCCGGCACGTCTGCAGATTGCGTTGCGTCACGGCATTGGCATACATGTGCACGTTCATGGCGGGGCATAGCACCTTCGGGCCCTCGTCATAGGCGAGAATCGTGCTCGTCAGCTGATCGTCGGCGATGCCGCATGCGATTTTCGCAATCGAATCGGCGCTCGCCGGCGCCACCACCAAAATGTCGGCCCACTTCGCGTCATCCACATGATTGATCTGCGTGGAGTGCATAGCCGTTGCGGAAACATCGCCGTCAGTACGCTGGGCGGCGAACATCGCCGTGCGTGTCGGCGTATGCGTCAGTGACGTGAACGTCAATGGGGTGACGAACTCCTGCGCGGCCGCGGTCATCACCACACGCACCTCATGGCCCTGCTTGCTCCAGTCGGAGGCGAGATGGCAGGCCTTGAAGGCGGCGATGCTACCGGTGACCCCAAGAAGAATACGCGCAGTGGTCATGGCTTCACAGGTCCTTCCATAGAGCGAGCCGACGACGAGGTCAAGTATATATCGAAGCGGATGCGGCCGCGGGTACGCCGAGCGGTAGAATCAGACAGTGGTGATCGACCCGGTATGGGCGGTCAACCGTGCATCGCAATCACATAGGAGCAGACATGTCGCAACCTTCAGGTGCGCACGGCGAAACCGGCGCAACCGAAACGAAGACCAATGCGGCGAGCACCGACGCGACGCTCAATGCGCGCGTCAAATCGCCGAAACCCAGCGGATTCAACAAGTGGATCCCCATCATCATCGCAGCCGTCGTCACACTCGCCGTCATCATCGGCATCGCGGTGGTGCGCAACGGCGGCAAAACCGACGGATCCGCCAACACTGCGAATACCGCCGATACCGTGACCATCGGGCTCAAACTCGCGCCCGTCAGCCTCGACATCCGCCACCAATCCGGTTCCGCCATCGAGCAGGTGCTCATCGGCAACGTCTACGAGGCGCTGCTGTCGCGCGATTCCGACAATCAGGTGCAGCCGGGGCTCGCCAAAAGCTGGGACATTTCCGAAGACGGCAAGACTTATACCTTCCATCTCAACAAGAACATGAGCTTCTCCAACGGCGACAAGCTCGACGCCGAAGACGTGGCATGGTCCATCAATCAGCTCAAGGAGCAGCAGTACTACAACGCCAATCAGGTGGCGAGCCTCGAAAAAGCCATAGCCGTCGACGCCGACACCGTGCAACTCACGCTGTCGAGTCCCGACTCCAACCTGCTATGGTACCTGACCGGCCGCCCGGGTCTCGTATTCGACAAGCAGGCCAAGTATGACGCGAAAACCGAGGCCATCGGCTCCGGGCCGTATACGGTCGAATCCTTCGACTCCAGCAGCAAGATGGTGCTCAAGGCCAATCCGAAGTATTGGGGCACCGCACACAAGGCCGTCACGCAGAACGTGATCCTGCGGTTCCTGACCGATGACAATGCGGCGGTCAACGCCCTGAAAAGCGGTGACGTGGACGTGCTCTCTCCGGTCAACGCCACGCTTGCGAAATCGCTGGACGCCAAAACCTACAAGGTTTCCGCGGCCGACGGCAGCGACAAATACGTGCTCGCCTTCAATTGCACCAACGCCAAGCTTTCCGACAAGCGCGTACGGCAGGCCATCCGCTACGCCATCAACCATAAGGAAATCATCGCCTCCAGAGGAGACGTCGACTATGCGCTCGGCGGTCCGATCCCATCCGTCGACCCCGGCTACGAGGACCTGACCGACCTGTACCCGTACGACCTCGACAAGGCCAAGTCCCTTATGGCCGAAGCCGGCTACTCCACCGACAAGCCGCTTACGCTCACCCTTACCTACGCCAATACGTACGGCACCGAACTCGGCGACCAGCTACGCAGCCAACTTGCCGACATCGGCATCGAACTGAACATCAACTATGTGGAATTCTCCACATGGCTGCAGGATGTGCACGCCAACGGCGACTACGAACTGTCGCTGGTGGACCATGCCGAAAGCCATGATTTCTACAAGTGGACCACGCCGGACTACTACTACCATTACGACAACAAGGAAGTGCAATCGCTGTATGCCAAGGCGTTGGCCGCGACCGACGATGCCTCCCGCGACGACTACCTCAGACAGGCGGCGAAGATCGTCAGCGAGGATGCGCCGGCGGACTGGCTGTTCGGATACCGCGTGAGCGTGGCCTATAGCAGGAACATCTCCGGATTTCCGGAGAAACTCAGCCAGACGGTACTGCCGCTGTGGCGGATATCCAAGGCGCAATAGCCTCTCGGCCACGAGTGGCGCATGCTGGCCTTCCGTTCGTGACGCTGACACGTTGCGATTTGAAATGGTGAAAGAGACATATCATGAGATTCCTCGGTAAGCGGCTTCTGCTGTTTGTGGGGGCGTTGGTAGGGTTATCGCTGCTGGTGTTTGCGCTGCTGCGAATCCTGCCGGGCGATGTGGCGGCCGTGGTGGCCGGCACCAATGCGACGGCGGAACGGTTGACGTCGCTGCGCGCACAGATGGGGCTGGATAAGTCGTATGCGGCGCAGTATGGCGATTGGGTGCTCGGCTTGCTGCACGGTGATCTCGGCACTTCCGTGGTCAGCGGCAAGGCGGTGTCCGCACAGGTGTCCTCGCGTGCTTCCGTCACCTTCCCGCTGATCGTGCTGAGCCTGTTGATTGCGCTGGCGATCGGACTGCCACTCGGCTGCGCGGCGGCGTTGACCCGCAATGTGCGGCTGCGCGGGGTGTTCCATGCGGCTGCGATCGTAGCCGGTGCGATTCCGGCGCTGTGGGGCGTCTTGCTGTTGATTCTGCTGTTCTCGAAGGGCATTGGACTGATGGGATTGCTGCCTTCGCAGGGATTCCCGGACGCGGGATGGGCCGCTCCGCTGAGCGCGATGGCCGCGCTGGTTTTGCCGGCTTTGGCCACAGGCATTACCGCCGGTGCTTCGATTATGCGTTACACGCGTGCCGCGGTGGGGGACATGGCTTCCTCCCAGGCGGTCGCCATGGCCATGGCGTGCGGCATGACACGCAGGCAGGCCGTGTTGCGTGTGGCTTTGCGTCTGGCGATTCCGCAGCTGGTGTCGGTGATTGGCCTGACCTTCGCGCAGATGGTCACCGGGGTGATGGTGGTGGAGAACCTGTTCGCGCTTCCTGGTCTCGGTTCGATGCTGGTCACCGACGTCGGCAATCGGGATCTGACCGCGGTGCAGAGCGAACTGTTCCTGCTGGCGGCGTTTTTCCTGTTTCTGGGACTGCTGGTCGACCTGCTGCATCGCATGCTCGATCCGCGACTGAAGAATGCGACCATTGGTTCGGGTGAGGTGCTTTCATGAACGATCGTATGCATGCCCTGCGAGTCGTGCTGCAATCCATGTGGAACCGTGCGGGCGGCCGCTATGCGCTTATCGTGATGGGTCTGTGGCTGCTGGTGTCGGCGATTTCATTGGCATGGACGCCGTATTCGCTGTTGGCCACCGACGGTTTCAACACATGGGGCTCGCCGTCCTCTGCGCACCTGTTGGGTACCGATGGTGTGGGTGCGGACGTACTGAGCTGGCTGATGGCCGGTTCTCGTACGAATCTCATGATCGCCGTGCTTACGGTGGCGGTCTCGGCCGCGTTCGGCCTGCTGCTCGTCGCCGCCATGGTGTCGCGTCATGGCGCGTTCTCATCGGTTTCCGTGGTCGTCGTGGATGCGTTGATTTCGATTCCGACGGTACTCGTCGCACTGATTCTGTCCGTACCGTTCGGCGCGTCCGCGGTGGTGATTGTCGTTGCCTGCGGATTCGCGTACGGGCTGAATCTGGCGCGAATCCTAAGACCTTCCGCTCTGCTGGCCGCACGTTCGGCATACGTGGAATCGGCCATATGGTCGGGAGCCGGCCCGATTCGCGTGTTCTTCACGCATATTGTGCCGAACACGTTGCCGGTACTGTCGGTGCAACTGTCGATGAGCGCCGGAACCTCGCTGCTTGCGGAGGCCGGCCTGACCTATCTCGGCGTCGGCGTCGGCGCGGGCGTCCCCAGCTGGGGACATTCCCTTGCCACATCCGTGCGGTTCATCAGCATCCACCCGTTGGCCGTGGTATGGCCGGGCCTGGTCGTGACGCTTGTGGTCATAGCGTTGAATCTGTTCGGCGATGCCCTGCGTGACGCCATCGATCCGCTGGTCAATCCGGCATTGAGGGAGGTCGCATGAGCGTAACCATCCGCAATCTCACCATCGTCATCGGCGGCAAAGCGATCGTCAGCCATGTCGATCTGGATATCGCCGACGGCGAGCGCGTCGGACTGATCGGCTCGTCGGGTTCCGGCAAATCCATGATTGCCAAGGCCATGATGGGGCTGCTGCCAGCCACTGCGCAGGTGAGTGGCTCCATCGAAATGGGTGGCAGGCGGATCGTCGGCGCCACCGACGCCGATATCGCCGATTTGCGTGGACGTTATGTGGGCATGGTGTTCCAGAATCCGGCTGCGGCGCTGAATCCGGTGATGACCGTGGCACAGCAGATCGGCCTTCCCCTGTATCTGCATTACGATCTGACGGCGGCGGAACGTGCGGAGCGCATCAGGGTCATGCTTGCCAAGGTGGGGCTTGACGAGGATGTGTTGCGCAAATATCCGCATGAACTGTCCGGCGGCCAGCAGCAACGCGTCGGCATCGCGACCGCGCTGGTCACCTCCCCTCATCTGATCATTGCGGACGAGCCGACCACGGCGCTGGATTCCATCACCCAGCGGCAGATCGTCGGCTTGTTGACTTCGCTGGTGGACGATGCCGGAGCCTCCATGCTGTTCATCACGCATGATTTTGCGGTATTGCATCATGCGACCACACGATGCTATGTGCTTGAGCGCGGCGGCATCATCGAATCGGGGGCAACGGCGGATCTACTGGCTTCGCCGCATACCGGGCAGGCCATACGGCTGGTTGAGGCGGCTCGGGAACTGTCGCTTACGATGAAGGAGTCCGATCGTGTCTGACATCGTGTTGCAGGGGCGTGGCATCGACAGGTATTTCGGTTCGGGAAAGCACCGCAGGCAGGTGTTGTTCGGTGTCGATATCGATGTCTATGCGGGTGAGTGCCTGGCGGTGATCGGCGGTTCCGGTTCCGGTAAAACCACGCTTACGCGGGTGTTGCTCGGACTGGAATCCTCGGATGGCGGCGACATCACCTATCAGGGGGTTGGCATCGTTGGTGGCGCGGAACGATTGCGCCGGCAGTCTGGTCTGGTGTTCCAGGACCCGTTCGGCTCCCTTGACCCACGTTGGCGTATTGAACGTTCCATCGCCGAGCCGTTGCGTCTGCATCATCCCGACTGGTCGGACGAGCGCGTGGGCGCCCGCGTGGCCGAGTCGTTGCGTATGGTCGATTTGGATCCGAAGGATTTCCTCAACCGTTTTCCCATGGATCTTTCCGGCGGGCAGGCGCAACGTGCGGCGATAGCGCGCGCCATCGTGGATCATCCGCGGATTCTGCTTGCCGACGAGCCGATGAGCGCCATTGACGTGGCCGCAAGAATCCGAATTCTTGATTCCTTCCGGCGAATTCGACAGGCGGAGCCGGACATGGCGTTGATTATGGTCTCGCATGATCTTGGTGTGGTACGGCATATCGCCGACCGCATCATGGTACTGCATGACGGACGGGTGGAGGAGAGCGGCCTGACCGGTGAGGTGCTGGACGCTCCGCGGCGCGACTACACCCGTGAGCTGATTCGGGCGGCCTCGCTGTAACCGGTGCGATTTGGCTGGCCCGTCCGTTGCGCGATGGTCAACATGAGCATTGCGTGATCGGCATCCCGTTGTACGACCAGATCGCCGCCGCATAGCATCCGCATCCGTTCGCGGACGTTGCTGAGATCGATGATCGCCTGCCGGTCGTCCTTCAGACGGGTGCATGGCGCGTCGGACATGACCTGTACGTACCAGTATTGCCGTTCCTTCCATGAGCTGACCGTCAGATGAAGGCCGCTTTTGGAAGTTCTGCCATAGAGCAGCATGTATTCGATGACTGTCTGCAAGGACATGGGAGGAATCCGGAACGCTTGCTCCTCGAGTCGCCAATCGACGTGGATGGTTTCCGTCGGATCGAGTTGCTCCAACTTGATGTATGACTTGCAGAAAGCGACCTCGTCGATGAGCGGTACGGTCTGGTCGTTGCCGAATACCGACAGATTGCCACGCAGATATGCGGAGAAGTCGGCGATGATGCGGCGGGCCTTGGAGGGATCCTCATCGCATAGCTCCTCAATGGCGGTCAGTGAGTTGAAGATGACATGCGGCTGCCCGGCGAGTGTGATGGTTTTGCTGATGGCCAGATCGATTTCGTGCTGCAGTGCGCGTTGCGCGTTGCGACGTTCATGCAGCACGTACAGGAGTACCAGCGCCATCAATGTCCCGATGATGAGGGTGATGACGGCCAGATGCCGCAATTCGATGACGTACGTTGAATCCGCGGACGCGAATGCCCATGCGAATGGGTTTCGTACGTGTGTCGGATTCATGTTCCCCCCTGATGCCCGAGTACGCGGGTTCCTTCTCTTGTGCACCATAGCGGATGAACCGTATCGGAAGCGTATCTGACGACCCTGTAAGGCGGCGTCAAGTCCAAGATGCCGTTTGTGCGGAAACGATGGGGAGAGGTCAGTAGGTTCATCGGTAAGGTCATTCATGCCGGTCTTTGCGAAATCGGTTAAGCGTCGAGCGTTCACGTGTCGCAGCTGTTGCCGGTGTGGTGGTGACCGTGTTGCGCAGGGGGTGACACGCCGATGTCCGAGGGTGTGGTATTGTTTGAGCCATGTTCAATTTCTCATGTTGTTGCTGTCGCTGACCAACCGCCCGAGGGGCGCGCGGTTCATCGACGCATAACTTGAGATAGGACATTCTTCATCGTCTGCATGCTGCAGACGGTTGTGAATCGTCAGCCTTCCGTTCTTCCACCGGCATGAGTGCCGCGGTTGGAAAACATGCGCAACGCAACGAATCCCATAACCATGTACGGTGCGGACGAGCGAAGAACATACGACATCACAACGGGTCCCGTTTCAACACTGCACGTGACATCGCGAGCTTCTCGAACACAACGAACACGACGCTTGAATATCGAAAGCCCCCGAAACCACACTGCACAAAGGAAACGCCATGACCATCCACGATTCCCTGGCCGAACTCATCGGCAACACCCCGCTCGTCAAACTCAACCATGTGACCGACGGCATCAAGGCCACCATCGCGGTCAAGGTCGAATACTTCAATCCGGGCGGTTCGTCCAAGGACCGCATCGCCGAACGCATCATCGATGCGGCCGAGCGAAGCGGCGAACTAAAGCCCGGCGGGGTGATCGTGGAACCGACCTCCGGCAACACCGGCGTAGGTCTGGCTCTGGTGGCGCAGCAGCGCGGTTACCGTACCATCTTCACCCTACCCGACAAGGTCTCCGAAGCCAAGCGCGCCGTACTGCGCGCCTATGGGGCCGAAGTGGTCGTGACCCCCACCGACGCCGGTCCGGACGACCCGCGTTCCTATTATCAGGTGGCCGAACGCCTCGCCAAGGCGATTCCCGGCGGCTATCGCCCGAACCAGTACGACAATCCGAACGGCCCGGAAAGCCACTACCACACCACCGGCCCGGAAATCTGGCAGGCCACCGACCATAAGATCACGCATTTCGTGGCCGGCATCGGCACCGGCGGCACCATCTCCGGCACCGGCCGATACCTGAAGGACGTTTCCGACGGAGCCGTGCAGGTCATCGGAGCCGATCCGGAAGGCTCCATCTATTCCAATCCCGACGACGTGCACCAGTACAAGATCGAAGGCGTCGGCGAGGACTTCTATCCCAAGGCCTTCGACCGTGGGCTGCCTGACGAGATCGTGCAGGTGAACGATGCCGAAGCCTTCGAAATGACCCGTCGACTTGCAGGCGAGGAAGGCCTGCTGGTCGGCGGCTCGTCCGGCATGGCCGTCGTGGCAGCCATCAAGTACGCCCGCGAGCACGATTTGGATGAGCGCCAGACCGTCGTAGTGCTATTGCCGGATTCCGGTCGTGGATACATGGAGAAGATCTTCGACGACGACTGGATGCGCGCCAACGGCTTCGCCGACATCGTGGAACGCACCACCAAACCAAGCTTGGCCGAGCAGTACCTGTAATACCGGCCATCCATCATCATGTCAATCATCCGTTCAACCCAGACCATCCGCTACTTCCAAGGAGTTCCCATCATGACCATCTCGACCAACACCGCAGCCCTGAACGCCACCGCACTCGCCACCCGTGCCATCCACGCCGGACAGGAACCCGACCCGACCACCGGAGCCGTGGTCACGCCGATCTACATGACCTCCACGTTCAAGCAGGACGGCGTCGGCGGGCTACGCGGAGGCTACGATTACAGCCGTTCCGTCAACCCGACCCGCAACTCCTTCGACGAGCAGCTCGCCGCAGTGGAAGGTGCCAGGTATGCGCTGAGCTTCTCCTCGGGCCTGGCCGCCATCGATGTACTGCTGCGTTCCACCATCAGGCCGGGCGACAACATTCTGCTCGGCAACGACGTGTACGGCGGCACCTATCGATTGCTGTCCAAGGTGTTCGTGCCGTGGGGCATCGGCCTCGATGTGGTCGACATCACCGACACTGCGGCCGTCTCCGCCGCGCTGGGCAAGAAGCAGTACAAGTACATCTGGGTCGAAACCCCCTCCAACCCGTTGCTGAACATCACCGACATCGCCGCCACCTCCGCAGTGGCGCATGCGCACGGCACCAAGGTGGTCGTGGACAACACGTTCGCCTCGCCGGTATTGCAGCATCCATTGGCCGACGGTGCCGACGTGGTCGTCTACTCCACCACCAAGTACATCGGCGGCCACTCCGACGTGGTCGGCGGCGCCGTGGTCCTCAACGACAAGGAGACCCGAGACGAGGTGGCCTTCCTGCAGAACGCAGCCGGTGCCGTGCCGTCCCCGTTCGACTCCTGGCTCGACATCCGAGGCCTGAAGACCCTTGACTTGCGTGTCAAACAGCACAGCCGCAATGCGCTCAAGGTGGCGCAGTGGCTCGAAACCCGTCCGGAAGTGGAACGTGTATGGTATCCGGGTCTTGAATCCCATCCGGGACACGAGATCGCCGCACGTCAGATGCACGGCGGCTTCGGCGGCATGATCTCCGTGCAGATCGCGGCCGGTTTCGAAGCGGCCAAGAAGTTCGCTGGCGCCACCGAAGTGTTCACGTTGGCCGAATCCCTGGGCGGTGTGGAATCGCTGATCGAACATCCGGGTGCCATGACCCACGCCTCCGTGGCCGGTACCACCCTTGAAGTGCCTGCCAATCTGGTTCGCCTGTCCGTCGGGCTCGAAGACGCCGACGACCTGATCGCCGACCTCGAGCAGGCGTTCCGCCAAATCTGATTGCTACACTAAGGGGCATGACGGCAATAACGGATTCCCGGGCACTGGACGCACTGAAACAATACTTCGGCTATGAAGCGTTCCGTCCCGGGCAATCCGGCATCGTCGGCTCCATCATCGCCGGACGCGACGTGCTCGGCGTCATGCCGACCGGTGCGGGCAAGTCCGTCTGCTACCAGATTCCAGCCACAATCCTGCCGGGCGTCGCCATCGTCATCTCACCGCTGATCTCGCTGATGCGCGATCAGGTCGATGCCTTGAACGACGCCGGCATTCCGGCCGCGTTCATCAACACCACGCAAACGCCGGACGAACAGTCGTCCGTATTCGCGCAGGCCTCGGCAGGCTTCATCAAACTGCTGTACGTCGCTCCGGAACGTTTGGAAACCGAACGTTTCCGCAACTTCGCAAGCCGTACGCCAATCTCATTGGTCGCCGTCGATGAGGCACACTGCGTATCCCAGTGGGGACAGGATTTCCGCTCGTCCTACCTCGGCATCGGCGAATTCATCGCAAACCTGCCGGCACGTCCGACCGTAGCCGCATTCACCGCGACCGCAACGGAACGTGTACGTCACGACATCGTCTCCATGCTGGGATTGCGCGACCCGGATGTGACCGTCACCGGCTTCGACCGACCGAACCTGTATTTCGACGTCATCAAGCTGGAAACCAGGCATAAAGCCTTCTGGGTGGCAAAATACGTTGCCGAACATGCCGACGAATCCGGCATCGTCTACTGCGCGACACGCAAGGAAACGGAGGCGCTCGCGGCCTCGCTCAACCATGCCGTGGCGGAATTGCGCGCGGCGGACGGTGCCGATCCGGGGCAGGCGGGTCCCATCGCGGTCGCCTATCATGGCGGCATGTCCCCGGACGTGCGTGAGCGGGCGCAACGTGACTTCGTGACCGACCGTGTGCCTGTGGTCGTGGCCACCAACGCATTCGGCATGGGCATCGACAAATCGAATGTGCGCTACGTGATCCACCACAACATGCCTGAATCCATTGAAGCCTACTATCAGGAGGCGGGCCGTGCCGGCCGTGACGGCGAACCCAGCCGCTGCACGCTACTGTGGAACGAATCCGACATCGTTACGCGTCGTCGACTGCTTGACTCTGACTATGAGAACGAACGACTGACGCCCGACGAGCAAGAAGTCGTACGTAGGGCCAAGCGCCGTCTGCTCGACGCCATGGTCGGATACTGCCGTACCACCGACTGCCTGCATATCTATATGACCCGTTATTTCGGCGAGAACGATACGGTCGGCGGCACGTCTGACGGCAAGTGCGCAGGTGGCTGCACCAACTGCGAGCACACCTTCGAAACCGTGGACGTCACCGAAACGGCACGAGCCATCAGCCGATGCGTGCACGATGTGAATCAGAACGTCGGTATGGGCAAGATCGTCAAGATTCTGCGTGGTTCGAAAGCGCAGGATCTGAGCTATCTCAATCCGGAGAGCATGCCTACGTTCGGTATGCTCGAAGGTGTGTCGGAGGCGCGCATACGTGATGTGCTCAGTCAGATGGCAACCGACGGATTTCTGTTCATCTCAGAAGGACGTCTGCCGATCGTGAAATTCGGAACGCGCGCGGCGGAGACGGTCGCACCGGGATTCCATTACGAAATCAAGAAAATCGAGCGCACAAGCCCCACGAAACGTGGAGGAGCGGCACGTGGAACGTCTTATGAGGCAGGCGATGAGATAAGCTCCACTGCGGTTGGCTCCTATATTCCCGATGATGATGCCGAGGCGTTGTTCCAAAGGCTACGCGAACTGCGCCTCGACATCGCACGCGAAATCGGCAAACCGCCGTACATCGTGTTTTCCGACAGGACGTTGCGCGACATGGCACGGATGCGCCCGGTCACCAATGCGCAATTCCTGGCCGTCAATGGCGTGGGCGACAACAAGCTCAGACTGTATGGCGAGCGGTTCATGAATCTGATCCGTTCGATCAATGCCGGCTGAGCGTGGCCTTTCCGCCGGATTGCAGCGCGTTATCGGCAAAACGCATGACGCTTCGGTTGACTGCGCCCCATGAAACGACAACAGTAGGAACGAACATCGCTTATGCGGGACAGTTCGCAGGAAAGGACAACAGCAATGGCAGACGACAAGCCGGTCGTGGAAAGCTTCCAATTGGACCACACCAAGGTGAAGGCGCCGTATGTGCGTTACATCGATACCGAAAAAGGACCGAACGGCGACGTGGTGTCCAACTATGACCTGCGTTTGGTGCAGCCGAACGAGAACGCCATCCCCACCGGCGGATTGCACACCATCGAACACACCATCGCGGTACTGCTGCGCGAACGTATTCCGGGCTACATCGACTGCTCGCCCTTCGGATGCCGTACTGGCTTCCATCTGCTGACCTGGGGTGAACACTCCACCGAGGATGTGGCCAAGGCTCTGAAGGAGGCGCTGGAATTCATCGCTTTCGAAGCCACTTGGGATGATGTGCCGGCCACCACCATCGAAAGTTGTGGCAATTATCGCGATCACAGCCTGTTCACGGCGAAGGAATGGTGCAGAGACATTCTCTCCAAGGGCATCAGCTCTGATCCGTTTGAGCGCAAGCTGGTATGAGAAGGCTATCTGCCTTATAGATGGCACGTATTCGTCGTATATCAGGCGAAAAGCCCGGGAAAGATACCCCCTAAGTGGCAATTTGCCCTAGGTATCTGCCATCTATAAGGCAGATAGCTGGATGTGTGCGGCCTGTGCAGTGAGCATGGTATTTTTGACGCTCGGAATACGAGAGAACGAATCAGAGGTGAACAGGTGAGCGAGACCATTCCTGAACGGCGCTTCCGCCGCGCCACGATGGCTGATCTTCCGATCATGTTGGAGATTTACCGGCATGCGCGTGAACTCATGGCCGCCAACGGTAATCCCACGCAATGGGGCAGCACATTCCCGCGCGAGGAAGTGGTTCGTGAGGACATCGAGATGCAGCGTACCATACTGCTGGTCGACACCGTTGACGGCAAGGAGCGTGTGCTCGCCCAATTCGCCCTGTGCCTAGGCATTGATCCGACCTATGTGAACATTGACGGTGCCTGGTTGGATGACGACCCATATGTGACCATCCACCGCATCGCCTCGTCCGGGCTCGGTAAAGGTGCCGCCAAGGACTGCATCAATTGGGCCCTTGAACATTACGGCAACGTGCGTGCGGATACGCACCCGAACAACAAGGCCATGCAGCACATCTTCGAATCCAATGGATTCGCGCGCTGTGGTCTGATCCAGCTGCTGGATCGATCCACCGATACCACACGTATCGCCTATCAGCGCCACGAGTGGTGATAAAAAAATGCTCCCCATCGGGGAGCATTTTTTTATTTAGAACAGGCCCGGTTCGTTCAGCTTGGAACGCTTGCGGCTATACGCGAAGTACACAATCAGACCGAGTCCGAACCACACGGCGAAACGCACCCAGGTTTCCCAGTTGAGGCCGAGAATCAGCACGAAGCAGAACACGATGGCCAGAATCGGCGTGAACGGTACGCCGGGAGCCCTGAATCCACGGTGCGCATCCGGCTGGGTCTTGCGCATCCACAGAATGCCCGCCGATACGATGATGAACGCGGACAGCGTGCCGATGTTCACCAGTTCGAACAGTACGTTGATGTTGATGAAACCGCCGGCGACAGCCGTCAGAATGCCGAAGAACCAAGTACCCTTGAACGGGGTGCGATACTTCGGGTGCACTTCGCCGAAGAACTTCGGGAACAGGCCGTCACGGCTCATGGCGTAGCAGATACGGGACTGGCCGTACAACTGGACCAGCATCACGGTGGTCATGCCGAGCAACGCGCCCAGGTTCACGATGAATGCCAGCCAGTTGAGACCCGTTTCGAGAATCACGCCTGCGACCGGTGCGTCGATGAACTTCGCGAATTCCTTGTACGGTACCACGCCGGTCATGATGAGCGTCATGATGATGTACAGCACGGTCGACAGCGCCAACGAGATGAGAATGCCGCGCGGCAGCGTCTTGTTCGGATTGATGGTCTCCTCGGCGGAGGATGACACCGCGTCGAAGCCGATGAAGCTGAAGAACACAATCGATGCGGCCGGCACGATGCCGTATGGCTGCGTCGAACCCGGCTGGAACGTGTAGATGCCGTAAGGGGAGAACGGCTTCCAGTTGGCGGGGTTCACATACCAGACGGTGCACACGATGAACAGTACGATGATGGCCAGTTTGATCAACACCATGATGTCATTGGCCTTCTTCGTCTGGTTGATGCCGATCGACAGCAGCCATGTGATGACGAGCACGATCACGAAGCCCGGCAGATTGAAGTAGGTGGTGACTCCCGGCGTGGTACCGTAGGCGGCGGTCAGCTCGACCGGCAGATGCAGTCCGAAGCCTTCCAGCAGCTTGTTGAAATAACCGGACCAGCCGGCGGAGACGGTGGCTGCCTGCAACGCATATTCCAGAATCAGATCCCAGCCGATCACGAAGGCGATCAGTTCGCCGAACGCGAGATACGCATACGAGTAGGCGGAACCGGAGACCGGTGCCATCGCGGCGAATTCCGCATAGCACAGGCCGGCAAAACCACAGCAGATGGCCGCCAACAGAAAGGAGATGCACAGTGCCGGGCCTGCGGTGAGAGCGCCCTTACCGGTGAGCACGAAGATGCCGGTGCCGATGATGGCGCCGATGCCCAACATGGTAAGGTCAAAAGTTTTCATTGTTCGCTTGAGCGGGGTCGACTCGGAGACGAGTTGATCCACAGATTTCTTGCGAAATAGATCCATGGTCTTCTTTTCCCTTTAAATGGATTCCTTATGGGCTGAACCGGACGGATTTCCGGGACTCTGGCACGCCTCAACGCCAGAAATCAAATGGGTCTTCCTAACAGCATCGAAAGACCTCGTGTATGGAGAGTGTAAAGACCGGCCGCGGACAAAATCGTGGAAACCGCGTGAAATGTCTCATAATCCGCGTGTGCGCAACATGGCACGTCACACAACGGCGTAACAATAGGAGCCATGACTTTGAGCGCTACACGTGAATGGCAATTCTCATCCGACCAGGGCAAGGCGAATTATGAGGCGGCCCGTCGGCGGTATCCGGCGCAGGCGATCGTCGATCTAGCCGCGTTGCGTGACAACATGCGCCACTTGGTGAGCGTGGTCGGCGGACCGAATTCGGGTACGGCCGTGATGGGCGTGGTCAAAGCCGACGCCTATGGCCATGGCCTGATTCCTGCAGCCTTGGCTGCCTTGGCGGGCGGCGCGACTTGGCTCGGCACCGCACAATCGCATGAGGCGCTCTTGCTGCGCAAGGCAGGTATCGGCTTGGACCGCTGCCATATTCTGACATGGGTCTACAACGGCACCGCGGTGCCGTTCGATGAGCTGGTTGCCAACGATATCGACGTTTCCGTCGGTTCGCTTGGTGGTATCGACGGCGTGGCCGAGGCCGCGCGTCGTCTCGGCAAAACCGCCCGTGTGCATGTGAAGGTCGATTCCGGTTTCGGACGTAACGGCTTCACTCCGGCCGGTTTCGACGCGGCACTCGCCAAGTTGGTGCCGCTCGTCAAGGAGGGCGTGTTGCATGTCGTCGGCCAGTGGAGCCATCTGGCTGTCGCGGATGCGCCGGACGTGCCGGAATTCGTAGCCTCCACCGACCGTCAGATTGAGAATTTCAAGGATTTCACCCGCCGTATGGAAGCGGCCGGCATCGCCCCGGAGATTCGTCATCTTGCCAATACCGCCGCCACGTTGAGCCGTCCGGAAATCCATTTCGAGCTGACCCGTCCGGGCATCGGCCTGTACGGTTACGAGGCGGATCCGGCCATGGGCACGCCCGGTACGTATGGTCTGAAGCCGGCCATGACTTTGCAGGCGCAGCTCGGCACCGTCAAGGATGTCGAGGCGGGACATGGCATCTCCTATGGCCGCACCTATCTGACCCCGACCGACACTTCCACGGCGATCGTACCAATCGGGTATGCGGACGGCATTCACCGTTCCGCTTCCGGCTTCGATATGGAAGGTGCCAAGCATGTGGTCAAGGCTGGCGGCCCGGTGCGTGTGATGACCGCTGAAGGCCCGCGTCTGTACCGTGTGTCCGGCCGGGTATGCATGGACCAGTTCATTCTTGACCTGCATGGCTCCGCGGATGCGCTCGGCATCCACGAGGGAGATACGGTGGAACTGTTCGGTCCGGGTCGCGGCGAGGATTACGCCGAGCCCACCGCCGACGATTGGGGCCGTGCCGCCGACACCATCAGCTATGAGATCTTCACCTGCCTGCGCAATCGCATCCCGCGCCTGTACGAGCATGCCACGGAGGTGCTGTCCGCCGAAGATCTCGCCAAACTCGATTCGAACAGTATTCTGTAAAGTACCTGATTCGTCGGAACGATGGGTGCCAGTCGAGCGCCTGCCGGCGGGAGCGGTTGGCCTTCAGGCCGACCGGGGTGTGCTGAGCGGAGGTGCCCATGACGGTTGGTTACACGTCTTTCGATGAAGAACGGTGGGCCCCGGAACCGCCGAAATCCAGTACGCGCACCGCCTTCCAGCGCGATCGGGCCCGGCTGATTCACTCGTCGGCGCTCCGTAGGCTCGGCGCGAAAAGTCAGGTGTTGGTGGCCGGTACCGACGATTTCGTACGAACCCGACTCACGCACACGTTGGAGGTTGCGCAGATTGGCCGTCAGATTGGCGCCTCCCTCGGCTGTGATCCGGATGTGGTCGACTGCGCCTGTCTCGCGCACGATCTCGGCCACCCGCCGTTCGGACACAACGGAGAGCGTGTGCTTGCTGAAATCGCGGAACATATCGGCGGTTTCGAAGGCAATGCGCAAACCTTGAGATTGCTCACCCGGCTCGAACCGAAAATACTGTTTCCCGATGGGCGCCCCGCCGGAGTGAATCTGACACGTGCGGCGCTTGACGCCACCGTCAAATACCCGTGGACCTACGCCGAGGCCGCCGAGCATCCCAAAGGGGAACGCAGCGCGAAATTCTGCGTCTACCCGGATGACGGGGGAGTGTTCGAATGGCTCAAGCAAGGCGCTCCCAAGGCTGCGAGGCCGGTCGAGTGCCAGGTCATGGACCTGTCTGACGACATCGCCTACAGCGTGCATGACGTGGAGGACGCCATCGCCACCGGATCGTTCAATCCGGACGTACTGCACGAAAGCAGTGTGATCGACGCCGTCATTGAGGATTCGCGTAGCTGGTACGGCCGGCAGTGGGATCCCGACCAGCTTGTGGCGGCATTTCATCGTATGCATCATCGTGGCACTTTTCCCGGCTACTTTGACGGATCGCGCCATTCGCTGGCAGCCCTGAAGAATATGACCAGCGACCTGATCGGACGGTTCGCGAACTCCGTCGAAGCCGCGACGCGGGACGTGTACGGCAGTGATCCGCTCACCCGCTACCATGGCAATCTCATCATCCCTGAGGAAACCAGCTACGAAATCGTGGCGTTGAAAGGCATCGCCGTGCATTTCGTGATGGCCCCGGGCGAACGTGAACCGATGCATGATGCGGAACGACGGATTGTCGCCGATCTGGTCGAAGTGTTCATGGCTGACGATCCGCGCCCCTCCAGCGCGCTCGAAAGCGTGTTTCTCGACGATTGGAATGAGGCCGCCGACGACAACGCCCGCCTGCGCGTCGCAATCGACCAGGTCGCCAGCCTCACCGACACCTCCGCACTGGCCCTTCACTCCTTGCTTTGCTGACGGGCGGACAAACGACAACCCCAAGCAATCCCAGTTCTTTCCCGCTTCCTGGCGCAGCGGCGGATGCGATGCGCGATCGCGGTCTTGGCCGAACGGCCTTGATCGTGCCGTGCGTTGCATGCGCCGCGTAGTCATAACCTGTGGGCACGCTGGTACTCTGGAACGTATGCCGGGAATGATTCTGAAGGAAGATGTCGAAAAAGTACGTGCCGCAGCCGATCTGTATGACATCGTGTCCGCAACGGTCACGCTCAAACCTTCCGGAACCGGCACTTACGTAGGCCTATGTCCCTTCCATGACGAGAAGACCCCGAGTTTTTCGGTGCGTCCCGCGCTCGGCGTGTGGCATTGTTTCGGCTGTGGCCTCGGCGGCGACGTGTTCGGCTATGTGGAGCAGCAGGAAAACATCGACTTCCGTGATGCGGTGGAATTGCTGGCCGACAGGTACCATATCGAGTTGCGTTACGATCAGGCGAACGCCAAGCCCGAGCATGCCGGTTCGAAGCGTGCCCGTCTGCTTGAAGCGAACGAAGCGGCGCAGGAGTTCTTCGTATCGCAGTTGATGACCAGAGAGGCGCTTGCCGCCCGCAAACTGCTCGATGGCCGTAATTTCAGCCAGGCTGACTGCCAGCGATTCGGCTGCGGATACGCGCCGCAGGGTTGGGACAATCTCGTACGCCATCTGGCGGGCAAGGGCTTCACGCAGAAGGAGATGCTCGATGCGGGACTTGCACGTCAGGGTCAGCACGGCGTCTACGATTATTTTCGCGGGCGTGTGACCTGGCCGATTCGCGATTCGACAGGCCGTACGCTTGGTTTCGGCGCGCGCAAGCTGTATGAGGATGACGCGATCAACGCGAAGTACATCAATACCCCCGATACGCAGTTGTATCGCAAGAACCAGGTGCTGTACGGCATCGATATGGCAAAATCCGCGATCGTGAAGAAGCGTCAGGTGGTGATCGTCGAAGGCTACACCGATGTGATGGCCATGCATCTGGCCGGCATCGATACCGCCATAGCCACTTGCGGTACTGCGTTCGGTGCCGAACATGCCAAGATCGTGCGGCGTCTGATTGCCGATGATTCGCTGGGAGCCGTACAGTTGGTCGGACCTTTGAAGGTCGAAGGTCAGGCATTGAGCTCGCGCATCGTATTCACTTTCGATGGCGATGCGGCCGGGCAGAAGGCCGCCATCCACGCGTTTGGCTTGGACTCGGCGTTTCTGTCGCAGACCTTCGTGGCCGTGGCCGATGACAACCTCGATCCATGCGACCTGCGCATCAAACGGGGCAATGAGGCGGTGCGTTCTCTGATTGAGCAGGCGAAACCGCTGTATGACTTTGTGATCGAGGCGGCGATCGGCCGGTTCGACACCACCTATACGACCGGTCAGATGGGGGCGGTCAAGGCGGTCGCGCCGCTGATCGCGCAGATTCGGGATCGTTCGCTGTTGGACCTGTACACCCGCAAGGCGGTTCGTCGTATCGGCATCGATCTGGACATCATGCAACGTGAAGTGCGCGATGCCCGTCGTAAGCTCAACGTACGCGATGACGATGCCTACGCGCCGAAACGACGCTACGTCGGTGGCAACGCCGTGGAACAGCGCGTGGAACAAGGTGCCAACCCGTATGCGAATCGCTCCGTGCGGAAGGCCTTGGAGCATCGTGACGCCACCGAGCAGACCTACTACCGTATCGATGATGCCGTGTTCATCTGCGAACAGCAGTTCATGGCCACGCTGATTCAGGTGCCGCGTGCCGTGGAGCCGAGCATGTTCGCAGGGCTCACATTGTCGAACTTCATTACGCCGGTGTTCCGTTCGTTGTTCCAGGCCGTGGCCGCGGCAGGTGGCTTGCCGAGCGAGGATACGCCGCAAGGTCTGTGGATGCATAATCTGACCAAGGCCGGCGGGCCGATGCTCGAATCGGTAATCAACGAGCTGGCGGTCATGCCATTGCCGCTGCCGCCGAGCGAAGACGACATGAACATGGGCCGGGCGTCGCGGGAGCAGGAAGGTGCCGTGCAGCTGCGCAAACCGACGGATGCCGAACGGCGTTATGCCTCCGAGCTGCTGGCCCGCCTGCTAGACATGGGTCTTATGCGTAAGATCGGTGCGGCCAAGCGTCGTATGGCGCAGTTGCCGGATGGCGGTGAGAAGATCGAGTTGCTCGGTCAGGTCACGAACATGGAGGCCCTGCGCAAGGATCTGCAGGCGAAGGTGTACGGCAACAACATCGCCTGACGAAGGTTTGCCGAATGATCCACCCACTTAGGTAGGAGCCCGTCATGGGCGTCTTCGTGCATGTCGGCGTGTCGTTTGGTGAACGGAAGGTGACGAAAGCGAACCGGTGCTGAACGCTATCCGAACAATAGACGAAATCCTTGTTGAAGACTTTATCAATAACAGGTCCATGGCAATGCTTTTGGGTGTTTTGCCGGTTTGCAATGGCATAAGGCAGTAAGGCGGAGTGGTCGAAAAACGTTGGAATGGTCGGAATTTCAGCACGCCGAGGCCTTATGATAGGCGGAGTTTCGGGTAAAGTGGGTACGGCATTTGATGAACATAGCTCACTGTTGCAGACGATGTTGCAGGTGAGGATTCCTGGAGGAATGGATGCGACGTTTGGTGGTCAAGGTCCTGAAGAACGAGACCATTCTCGTAGTGGCTTCCATACTCGCCGTGATCTCGTGCTTCATCGTTCCGCCGGATAAGGAGTATGCCGGCTATATTCATGCCAGCACCATCTCGCAGCTCATCTGCCTGATGTTGGTGGTGTGCGGGTTCCAACGCATCGGTGTGTTCCGTATCATCGGCTCGCGTCTGCTGCATCATGTCAGCACCGCACGCGGTCTGGTGATCACGCTGATTTCGCTCACCTATTTCTCCGGCATGCTGATCACCAACGACGTGGCATTGGTCACGTTCATCCCGTTCGCGTTGGCCGTGCTCACCATGGCTCATATGGAGGAGCATGCGGTGCTCGTCGGCACGCTGATGACGGTCGGTGCGAACGTCGGCAGCATGCTCACCCCGATCGGCAATGCGCACAACCTGTATCTGAAGGCGCTTACCGGCATGCCATCATCTGAAATGATCGGCATCATGGCACCATATTCGGCGACCGCGGCGGTGCTACTGGTACTCATCACTTGCGTGGTATTCGGCAAGAAGCCGGTTTCCGAATTCTCTTCGATCGACGGTGTCGGCATCGAACAGAACGTGCTCGCTCCTCGCGCCGACCAGCCGCAGCCGGATGAGATCCGCGTGACCGGCTATGGTGCCGGTTATGGCGGCTGGCGCACGCTGGTATATTGTGCGCTGTTCGTGGTCTGCCTGCTCGCGGTGAGTGATTTCATTCCGCTGTGGGTCATGTGCGTGATCGTGGTGGCGGCCTTTCTGCTGTGCGATCGCCGCGTATTCCGCAATGTCGATTGGGGACTGCCGCTTACGTTCTGCATGTTCTTCATCTTCATCGGCAACATGAAGCGTGTGCCGGAATTCTATGAGCTGGCGGCCTCGCTGGTGGGCGCGCACCCGCTGGAGGTGTCCGTAGTCTCCAGCCAGTTCATCTCCAACGTGCCGACCACGCTGTTGCTCTCCGGCTTCTGCGACCAGTGGCGTGAGCTGATCATCGGCACCAATCTGGGTGGCATGGGTACGCTGATCGCATCCATGGCCTCGCTGATTGGCTACAAGAATGTGGTGCGCAAGTATCCGAACAAGAAGGGCCGCTATCTGGCCGTCTACTCCGCGGTGAACGTGCTGTTTCTCATCGTGCTCGTAGGATTGAGCTGGATTATCGAGCCGTGAGCCGGTTGTGACTGGGCGATTCGATGGATTGTCCGCGGTGTCGGACATATCGTCGAATTCAAGGGCGTCATCGTTTGCTGATGGTGACGAAGTTCCCTTGTCTCTGCATGCTCCATCCGCGGGAATCGGCATGGTTTTGCGCAAGAAAGCCAAGGGCGAAGCCAAAGGTGTTGAGCAGGATGTCATCAACGTCGAAAATACCCAGATGCAAGATGCTTTGGATGAGTTCGCAAATCGTAATGAATGCGAGGAAAAGCAGGATCGTGACTTTGGGGGACTGACACTTCCATGCCAGCATAAAGCCTATTGGCATGAATGCAAGCATGTTGAACAGAACTGTGAGAGGTGCTTGAAGGAGTTCTTGGACAATCAATAATGGGTTAACATTAAAGCCGGATATTCCTCTACTTTTAAGCATTATTATTGCAAAAAATAATAAAAGATATAGTGCAGTGATGAAATATAGCAATAGAACATGAATTTTACCTATGCAGATTTGATATGTAAGCAGTGCCGTGATTAATGAGCAACAGGTAAGCAAGGCGATGATGCATACGTGGGATTGCATGAAAGGATGGAGCGATCCCAGTATGGATTCAATGGTTTGCCATATTTCGATGCAATCCACAAGCGCAAAACGAAATAGAAAAAAAGGATAGCACGCCAATGCAGACGGCGACAAGCAAAGATTCTCTGCGTTTCATTCGTTGACTCTTTCGCCGCTGTGAATGATAAGGCATTATCTGTCGCGCGGCCGGTATGCGGTACTTTCAAATCCTTATGCGGGTAATTCTACTTCGGTCGCCAATGGTGTGACAATTACCGTGAATTACGGGCAGACTCGTAATTATAGGGCGAACTGCGGCATAGCGGTCTGTGCGGTAAAGAGGGGCGTAGGGATGTGGTCCCATTGTCTTGCGGGGCGTTCGAGTAAGATGCATCTGGGTTTTCACTGTAAAAACACCGGGTGAGGGAGCGTATAAACTTCGTTGCATCTCCTCTGCTGCCCTAATGGTATGGGTTCGCAACGAGCGACATGTTATCGATGATTAAGCTCAGGGATGCCGGATTGCGCTTGTTGATGAGGGGAATGTGACGGGGTGGGGCAGAATTGTTGATGTGTCAAGTTGGCAACCGCGTGTGAACTGACTATACTGAATCAGGTTTGGCCCTGTAGCTCAGCTGGATAGAGCATGTGACTTCTAATCTCAAGGTCGGGAGTTCGAGTCTCCCCGGGGTCACGATCAAGTCCTCGCCCCCATACGGAGCGGGGACTTTTCCATAGTTCCCCCAATCTACCGACGCTAAGATACGCCTCACCATCGGTAGATTGGGAGAACATTCAATCCACCGACGCTGACATGCCATCTACCGTCGGTGGATTAGGATCTTTCCCAATCCACCGACGCTGACGGGTTCTTAGCGTCGGTAGTTTGGAAATTGCATCCTACTATAGTGACGTGCTGGAGGAAGAAGGAGTCAAGGCATGCTGCAGTTGCTGTTGGGTGTTTTTTCGGGTTCCATTACGCCGGTGCAAACAGCGGTGAACGCGCGTCTGGGCCGTTCTGTCGGTTCACCCTTGCGTGCCTCAATGGTGTCGTTCAGTGTGGGGCTGCTGTCGATGCTGGCCATTGTGTTGGCGACGGGGCCTTATCCGTTGTTGTCGGCTACGGCGGCGGACGGCCCATGGTGGATGTGGCTCGCCGGTGTGTTCGGCGTGACGTTCCTGACCGGCAACGTGCTGCTATTGCCGAAATTAAGTAGTTTGAGGACCGTGATCATGCCGGTCACGGGGCAGATCGTCATGGGATTGCTGATCGACGCTTTTGGCTGGTTCGGCGCACAACAGCGGGCGATTTCACCGTTGCGTGTATGCGGCACGGTTCTTGCAATGGCGGGTTTCCTGCTTGCCGTCATGGGGGTCGGTCTGCAGCTGGGTCATCGAGATGCGGCGGATGATGCAGGAGTGAGACGACATGTCGATCCGCGAGCTTCGCACGATGTGCTTGCGATGGCGCTATGGAGTTTGGCAGGGGTATCCTTCGGCATGTGTTCGGCTGTTCAAACGGCCTTGCTCGGCAGACTTGGCGTCTCGTTGGGATCTCCCGCCAAAGCTTCGTTGGCCTCCTTTGTCGTCGGGCTGGCTGCTCTGACGATTGTGGTGGGTCTGGTCGACCATACCTACAGCCTCGGCGATGCGCTGGAAAAAGGCAACCCATGGTGGATGTGGGTCGGCGGATTGCTGGGGGCGACTCTGGTGATGTGCAATGCATATCTGTCCTCGGAAATCGGCACCGGTATGACGGTCATGCTCATATTGCTCGGGCAGGTTGGCGGAGGGCTTGTGGTCGACCGATTCGGCCTGTTGGGAGTACCTCGCAAACATGTACGAGCCGCCCAATACATCGGGGTGATTCTCGCCGCAATGGGTATTGTTCTCAAAGCCTTGTGAACACCGTGGCTATGAGTTTGCGTGGTGCAAACCCTTTCGCGTGTGTTCGGTCGATGCGACGATGAGGGGTTCCCGTAATGATGCCAACATCCTGTTTGATTGGTTGAGGGGATAAATAATCCAGTGGGTGGATGATGTATCCCATTCACAAACCCTGCAGCGGGATGATTGCGCCAGTCACTGGAGAAATCGGGACGTTGAGAAGCCATTTGCAGGGGTGATTGTTCCAGTGACTGGATGATTTGGTGCATTGCGGGGGCGTCCAGCGGGATGATTCATCCACAGGCCGGATGATTTGGGACGCTGAGAAGTCTGTGAACGGGGTGATTGTTCCAGTGTCTGGATGTTTCGGGACTCTGAGTGGCTTGCGAGCGAGGTGATTCACCCACAAGCTGGAATAATTTGGACGCTGAGCCATCCGAGATCGTTGGCACATGGCCAAGGATGGCGGCATTGCACGTGCCCTTCGCGACGGCGATTGCGATTGTTGAGACAGGGGCGGTGTGTATGTTGTTGATAGGTTAGTCGGCCTGTGGGAGGGATTATGAAACGAATCGTCACCGGCATTCTGGCACATGTGGATGCGGGTAAGACCACATTGTCGGAGGCGTTGCTCTATGCCACCGGTCAGGTGCGCAGGCTTGGCCGTGTGGATCATGGCGATGCGTTTCTCGACACGAATGCAATGGAGCGTCAGCGCGGCATCACCATCTTCACCGAACCGGCCATCATCAAAGCGGACGGTCTGACGCTGACCCTGCTTGACACTCCAGGCCACGTCGATTTCTCCGCCGAAACGGAACGCACCCTGCGTGTACTCGATTATGCGATTCTGGTGATCTCCGGCACCGACGGCATTCAGGGTCATACCGAGACGCTGTGGCGATTGCTGGCACGTTACCAAGTGCCCACTTTCGTCTTCATCAATAAGATGGATGCGCCCGGTGCCGATAAGGCGACATTGTTGAACCAACTCAAGCAACGTTTTTCCGATGGCTGCATCGACTTTACGGGTTTCACCGGTGCAGGGGAGCGGGGCGCAGACAATCCCGCGTTTGCGGATGCCATGGAAGCAATCGCCATGCAGGACGAATCCGCCATGAACGCCTACCTCGAAGCCGGAACCGTTTCGGATGAAACCATCCGTACCATGATCGTGCATCGCGAGATCTTCCCTTGCTTCTTCGGTTCGGCTCTGAAAATGGAAGGCGTCGAAGCATTCATGTCAGGCTTCGAACGATACGTTGAAGAGCCTTGCTACGGCAACGAATTCGGAGCGCGTATATATAAGGTGTCACATGATGCGCAAGGCAATCGCCTGACTTGGTTGAAAGTGACGGGCGGCGACTTCGCGGCGAAGGCATTGCTGACCGGCACGGTGCGGGTCGGTTCCGCCACGGCAGGTGACGGTTCGTGCGGTGAAAACGGTACATGGCATGAAAAGGCCGATCAGGTGCGTGTCTACTCCGGTGCGAAATTCACCACGGTTGACACGGTTCCGGCCGGTACGGTGTGTGCGGTGACGGGCTTGACACGGACATTCCCCGGCGCAGGCCTGGGCTTTGAACGCAACGGTGAGAGTCCGATACTGCAGCCGGTGCTCACCTACACGCTGCTGCCAGGAGAGTGTGACATC
Organism: Bifidobacterium sp. MSTE12; assembly: GCF_000513015.1. NCBI lineage: Bacteria > Bacillati > Actinomycetota > Actinomycetes > Bifidobacteriales > Bifidobacteriaceae > Bifidobacterium > Bifidobacterium sp. MSTE12. The sequence continues at coordinate 353,420 of NZ_AZYA01000007.1, forward strand.
CACAAATGCCTCGTGGCGTTGCGCGAGTTGGAGGATGAGGATCCGCTACTGCATGTCGTGTGGCAGACGCGTCTCGAAGAAGTGCACTTGCAGTTGATGGGTGCCGTACAGCTGGAGATTATCCAGCAGATGATGCACGACCGTTTCGGATTGGACGTTTCGTTCGGTCCGGGCAGCATTCTCTACAAGGAGACGATTGCCAAACCGATTGAAGGCGTGGGCCATTTCGAACCGTTACGTCACTATGCGGAGACCCATGTGCTGCTTGAGCCGTTGCCGGCCGGAAGCGGCATGCGGTATGCGACCGTGTGCAGCGAGGACGTGCTTGACCGTAACTGGCAGAGACTGATTTTGCAACATTGTCAGGAACGTGAACATCTGGGTGTGCTTACCGGCTCGCCTATCACCGATATGAGGATTACGTTGTTGGTCGGCCGTGCGCATCTGAAACATACGGAGGGCGGTGATTTCCGCCAGGCTACATATCGTGCGATCAGGCAGGGCCTGATGGAAGCGAAGAAGCAGGGCGATTGCCGTCTGTTGGAACCGTGGTATGGCTTCCGTCTGGAAGTACCGCAGGACATGGTCGGTCATGCCATGGCTGACGTGCAGCGGATGGGTGGCACATTCGAGACTCCGAGTCCCGATGGTGAGTACATGGTATTGGATGGCACCGCTCCGGTGGCCGAAATGCAGGACTACGCGATGGATGTGAACGCCTACACGCATGGCCGCGGACATTTAAGTTGCGTCTTCGCCGGATACCGTCCCTGTCATAATGCCGATGAGGTGATTGAGAATGCGGCATACGATCCTGAAGCCGATCTGGAAAACACGCCGGATTCGGTGTTTTGCGCGCATGGTGCGGGCTATCCGGTCAAATGGTACAAGGTGCCGGAATTCATGCATCTCGGCTATGCGTGGAGTGGCATGGGGGAGTAGGAAGCATCGTCGGGTTGTCCCGATTATCGTCGGCGCATGATGGGGACAACCCGACGGTAGTCTGATGCGGTGAAAAGAAAAACCCCAGTATCGAATGATGCTGAGGTCTTGTCGAATGAGGTTTACTGGAGCGGACAACGGGACTCGAACCCGCGGTCTCAACCTTGGCAAGGTTGCGCTTTACCAACTAAGCTATGTCCGCAAAGAATTTCTGCCGTGAGAAGCAGAAATTCAGTGGGTGATATAGGAATCGAACCTATGACCCCTTCCGTGTGAAGGAAGTGCGCTAGCCGCTGCGCCAATCACCCGTGGATGTCTCCACCGGCTTGCCGGCTTCGTCATCCGCTTCGCGTGGGCGATACAAGATTCGAACTTGTGACCCCTTCCGTGTCAGGGAAGTGCGCTACCTCTGCGCCAACCGCCCGAAGCGAATGCTAACTTACGTGGATAATCCACGAAATGCAAATCATCGGCGTGTCGTAGGGTGTGCGGCGAAACGTCAGCTCTGTGCGGTCACCGCTGGAAACTCCGTGGTCTCGGGAACCTCGCGATCCATGGTGGCGGTGGCCTCGCTCATGGCCACACGAATGCTTTTCGCGGTCGCCATCGCGGCAATTTTGGAGGGAAGCGTGGCATGGCTGCTGGTATTCAGCGTGTCGGCTGAGGCAGGGGCGTACTGCGGGAGGGTGGCGGATTCGGTCGCAGCACCGATCGCATCGCCCATGCCGGGCTCGGCGGCCTCCACTGGCCTGGTCGGCGAGCCGGAAGGCATGCCCGCCTTGACCACGGCGATGGCCGCGGTAACCTCGCCAGGTCCTTCGGCGGCGCGATCGGCCTGCTCGGTGGTGGCATGCGTGAGTTTTAATCGCATCTGATGCCAGACCACATTGCCATGGGTGGATGAGGAAACGCCCTCATCCACGAATCCCAAGCGGGCGTAGAATCCAATCAGACGTTCCTTGCAGGTGAGCACGATGCCGTTACGTCCGGCGAGCACCGAATCCAATATCACGCGACGCAACAGATAGCTGGCGCAACCACGATGCTGATACACGGGAGCCGTATCCACGCCGAAGATCATCTGCCATGCCCCGTTCTCGTCATGCATGGAGGCGTCATCATACATGGCGTCGCTGAGATCCGGTTCGTCGGTGGTCATGCCGTTGACGAAGCCTACGAGCGTGCCATCCTGAACGGAAGCGGGGAAGCAGGCGTCATCGTCGCTTTCGGTGTTGACCAACAGCCAGAAATGGTCGGGGTACGCGGCGACGCGAGCGGTGAGGCTTTCGTTGCTCGCCGCCTCCGCAGGAGGGAAGCACGCAGCTTCGACCGCCACAATCGCGTCAAGGTCATCCATGGTTGCATGTCGAATGAGCATGTGCCTACTCTCTCGCGAGGTGTACCCAATCTTCACATTCGGTCATCGGCTTACAGCAGAAACGCATGCTGTGCGATACTGTGAAAGGATTGCCGGGAGGCCGGTTCGCGGGTTCCTGATAAGTCCCTATATGAAAATCCGATAACGCCATGGCCTGTTGCCGGTCCGTTCCGCGCTACGATGGGCCGCGCCTGTCAAACAGGTCGTACGACAGTGCGCATCGGATATGGACACGCGAATAGCGATGAGAGGCGAGGAGGTGACACGTGCTCGACTGGACGTTTATCACACATTATGCGCCGTTTTTTGTCACAGGCTCTGAAATGACGCTGTTCATCTCGGTGTTCGGCATCGCCCTCGCGATTGCCGTCGGTCTGGTCTGCGCGGGCGTTGAAATCGCACGTATCCCCGTCCTGCGGCAGATCGTGCGCGTTTACATCGAACTGAGCCGCAACACCCCGTTGCTGGTGCAGCTGTACTTTCTGTACTTCGGTCTGCCGAAGCTCGGCGTGGTTTGGTCGGCCGAACAATGCGCCATCGTGGGACTCGGTTTTCTCGGCGGCTCCTACATGGCCGAGGCGATGCGCGGCGGACTTGAGACCATACCCAACGTACAACGCGAATCCGCCTACGTACTGGGATTCAATACATGGCAGACCCTGAGCCGTGTGGTTATTCCGCAGGCCGTCAGCACGTCCATTCCCGGCGTGGTGGCCAATGTGATCTTTCTGATCAAGGAGTCTTCCGTGGTTTCCGCCATCGCGCTCGCCGACGTGATGTATATGGCCAAGGATCTGATCGGCATGTATTACAGCACGTATGAGTCGCTGTTCATGTTGGTGGTCGCATACTTGATTATTCTGCTGCCGATTTCGCTGTTCGGCACATGGCTGGAGCGGAGGTTCGACTATGAACGGCGCTGAGATTCTGCTCCAGCCGGGCGTCTTTCCACGCTTGCTGCAGGGACTGTGGGTCACGGTGTGGATTGCCGGCGTGTCCGTCGCGCTTTCCGTTCCGGTCGGACTGATCGTCGGTTGGCTGATGACGATGAACAATCCCGTCATCCGATTGCTGACCCGCATCTATCTTGATTTCATTCGCATCATGCCGCAGCTGGCATTGCTGTTCATTGCGTTCTACGGTTTTGCCCGCGCCTGGAACTGGAACCTGGATGCGACCGGTGCCTGCGTGTTCGTATTCGTGCTGTGGGGCGGCGCCGAGCTGGGCGATCTTGTGCGTGGTGCGCTCGAATCGATTCCCGACGCGCAATATGAGTCCGCTTACGTACTGGGACTTGGTCCCTGGCAGACCTTCACCCGGGTGATTCTGCCGCAGGCGTTGCGCAGGCTTCTTCCGGCTTCGGTGAATCTCGCCACCAGAATCGTCAAGACCACTTCGCTGGCAGTACTGCTCGGTGTGGTCGAGGTGATCAAGGTGGGCCAGCAGATCATCGATGCGAACCGTTTTCAATACCCGACCGGAACCTTGTGGATTTACGGGGTGATCTTCTTCATGTACTTCATCGTGTGCTGGCCGCTGTCCATCGTGGCCCGCCGACTGGAAAAGAGGTGGTCGCATGACTGACATGCAGCAGCCAAGCCTTCAGGTCGCGCATCTGGTCAAGCAGTACGCCAACGCCGACAGGCCGGTGCTGAACGATATTTCCTTCGAGGTACCGCACGGCAAGGTGTTCGTGATCGTCGGACCTTCCGGTTCCGGCAAATCGACGCTGTTGCGCACCATCGCGGGACTCGAGCCGATCCAGGGCGGTACCATATCGCTCAATGGCGAGGTCATCGAAACCGGCAGGCCGGGCACCGAATCCGCAGGTCGCAGCAAGCGCAGCAGCGAGTTGCGCACGCGTGTCGGCATGGTGTTTCAAAGCTATGACCTGTTTCCGAACAAAACCGTACTCGGCAACATCACGCTTGCGCCGACCCTCGTGCAGAAGCGTGACAAGGCCGAGGTCGAAGAGGAGGCCGTCGCGCTGCTGGAACGTGTCGGACTGGCTGATCGCAAGGATGCCTGGCCACATGAGCTTTCCGGCGGTCAGCGTCAGCGTGTGGCCATCTGCCGAGCGTTGATTCTGCATCCGGAAGTGCTGCTGTTCGACGAGGTCACCGCCGCGCTTGACCCGGAAATGGTGCGTGAGGTGCTCGACGTGATGCTCGAACTCGCCGATCGCGGCCAGACCATGCTCATCGTCACGCATGAGATGCAGTTCGCGCGGGCTATCGCCGACCAGGTCATCCTGCTTGAAGACGGTGGCATCGTGGAGCAGTCCGATGATGCCGAGAGATTCTTCACCCACCCGCAGACCGAACGTGCGCAGCAGTTCCTGCACACCTTCGAATTCGACAGGCATCGCACATCAGGCGATGCCGTCGACCAATAGATTGTGATGGCAGTCATCTTGAAGAGAGGAGAAACCATGACCGCATCAATCATCAGCAAAACCGTAAAGAACATCGTGGCCGCATCGGCCGCGTTGATCATGGCGGCCTCCGTGGCTGCATGCGGCCCGTCCGCAGCGACCCCGAGTGACGAGGGTTCCACTGCGAGCGGCTCCAGCTCGAGCAAGACCACCGCCCGTACCCTGGACGAAATCAAAAAGTCCGGTGAGCTCAAGGTGGCCGTGTTCTCCGACAAGGCCCCGTTCGGCTATGTCGACAAGGACGGCAACTACGCCGGCTACGACGTGTACTTCGCCGAGCGTCTCGCCAAGGATCTGGGCGTGAAGGCGGCCTACACCTCCGTCGATCCCGCCGCCCGTGTGGACGTGCTCACCTCCAACAAGGTCGACGTCACCCTCGCCAACTTCACTGTGACCGACGAACGCAAGGAGAAGGTCGACTTCGCCAAGCCGTACATGAAGGTCGCGCTCGGCGTCGTTTCCCCGGAAGGCGCCGAAATCACCGATGTAAGCCAGCTCAAGGGCAAGACCCTGATCGTGGCCAAGGGCACCACCGCGGAAACCTACTTCGAGAAGAACGAGCCCGACATCAAGCTGCAGAAGTACGACCAGTACGCCGATGCCTATAATGCGCTGCTCGATGGTCGTGGCGACGCATTCTCCACCGATAACACCGAGGTGCTTGCCTGGGCCAAGTCCAACAAGGGCTTCAAGGTCGGCATCACCAAGCTCGGCGACGAAGATACCATCGCTCCGGCCGTGCAGAAGGGCAACAAGGAGTTGCTCGACTGGATCAACGAGGAGATCGACAAGCTCGGTGACGAGAACTTCTTCCACAAGGATTACGAGGAGACTCTGAAGCCGGTGTACGGTTCCGACGTCGACCCGGACGACATCGTCGTGGAAAAGGGCGTCGTCGACTGACGATAGCCGTCGACCTGCGATTTGCAGGACGACACCCATGGGAAAGGCCTTTCGCTTTCGCGGAAGGTCTTTTTTGTTGGGATCCCGGTCGCGTCCCTGTTGACACCGACATCCTGATAACGCTCCATAAATATTGATTATGACGATTTGCGCCTTTCATAAGAAGCGCATATAGCCACGCCGGTATCCGGCTTGATTATTTCCGATATCTTGTGATTGTCCGCTTGGAAAGACGGTGAAAAGCACTTATAAGAGAGGAGATCGGGGCATGAAGTACGCAGTGATCGGTGCCGGCGGAATGGGCATTCAGTATGGTGTTCTGTTGCAGGAGTTCGCCCATAAGGATGTTGATTTCATCGATACGTGGAAGCCGAACGTCGAGAAGATTCGCGAACAGGGCGGCGCCTATGTGTCGCAGGATGGCGAAGACCGCCATCTGGTGCCGATCGACGTCTACTATCCGGAAGAATACACCGGCGAGCCGGACGTGTGGATCGTATTCGTCAAGCAGATGCAGCTCGACGCCGTGCTCAAGCGCTGCGCCCACCTGTTCAACGACCGCCAGATCGTGTTCTCCGCGATGAATGGGTACGGCCATTTCGAAAAACTCAACGAATACTTCTCCAAAGACCGTATCTACGGCGGTACGGCACTGATCGGCGCCTACGTATATGGTCCGGGCGACTTCAACTTCACCGGTGGCGCCCATGCCAAGGCCATGAACCTATGCTCTTACGCCGACGATCCGAGCGAGGGGGTGAAGGCGGCCGAACAGGTGTTGTTTGAAGACTTCAAGGCAGCCACGCTGAACCCGACCATCGTGGAGAACTTCATCGGCATGTGCATGGCCAAGATCGTGTTCAATGCCGTGCTCAACACGCTGTGCACCATGTATCAGATTCGCTTCGGCGAATTTCACGCGCATCCCGACGCGCGCTGGCTCACCGAACAGCTCGTGGACGAGGCCTACGGCGCGGCCGAGGCGGCGGGATACGAACTGCTCGGCACACGTGAGACGGAGGTCGAGACCATTCTGCACACCGCCGGAGTGGCGCATCCGCTGCACTACCCGTCCATGTATCAGGACCTGACCAAGGGACGTCCCACGGAAGTCGACTACATCAACGGATACATCGCCAAGGTGGGCCGCGAAAACGGCTACGTATGCAAGTTGCACGAATTCCTCACCCGAGAGGTGCATCTTGCGGAACGTGCCTTCGCCATCCACAATCCGGATATCGTAGCCCAGGCCGAAGCCGACGCCGAGGCAAGCAAGTGACCGTATAAGTAACCATATATCTTCGTTTTTTCTGACACACATACGAGAGAGGAAACCCATGACCATCAACATCCTGAAGAAAGCGAACGACGTCAAGCGCGTGTTCGCAGCCGTACTCGCCGTCACGACGCTCGTCTCCGTCGCCGCCTGCGGCTCCGACAGCACCTCGGCCAGCCTCGACTCCAATAGCGGCAAGACCACCGAGATCACCGTGGGCGTGTGCCCCGGACCATATGGTGACATGGTCGAAAAGGTCATCGGCCCGCTCCTCAAAGACGACGGCTTCGAACTCAAGACCAAGCTGTTCAACGATTACGTGCAGCCCGACAAGGCGCTCGCCTCCGGCTCCATTCAGGCCAACCTGATGCAGCACATCAACTATCTGAACAAATTCACGAAGGACAACAACCTCGATCTGACCTCGCTGGGCCAGGTACCGACGCTGGGCCTGGGCATCTACTCCAAGAAGTACCAGTCCATCGACGATATCGAAGACGGCTCCACCGTGTCCATTGCGGCCGATGGCTCCAATCTGGCACGCTCGCTTGGAGTGCTTGAACAGCAGGGCCTCGTGACCCTCAAGGGAGACATCGACTCCACCAAGGCTTCCGTCAACGACATCGCTTCGAATCCGAAGAACCTCAAGATCAAGACCCTTGACGCGGCCCAGCTGGCCCGTTCCGTCGATACGGTCGATGTGGCGCTCGTTCCGGGCAATTTCGCCTGGGCTGCGGGACTCAAGCCAGCCGAGGCGCTTGCCACGGAACAGCAGGACGAAGGCGTGATCAATGTGTTCGTGGTCAACACCAAGGACGTCGACTCCGACTTCGGTAAGGCCGTCAAGAAGTTGCTGACCAGCCAGGAATTCAAGGACGCCATCGCCAAGAGCGATTTCAAGGATTTCGGCAAGCCGACCACTTGGTGAACCGTCGACTGGCCTGATCGGTGGGTTTCCCGTGTGAGATGCGTTGAGCGGGAAAGCCCACCGATTCGTCAATCGAGTTACCGAGCCAATCGAAACAACGAGGGAACAATGAGCGTCATCGAACTGAAGGATGTATCCGTCACCTTCCATGAAGGCGGCCGAACCGTCGAAGCCGTCAAACATGTGACTTTGAACGTCGACAAAGGCGAGATCTTCGGCATCGTCGGTTTTTCCGGTGCCGGCAAATCCACGCTGGTACGTACCATCAACCTGCTGGAACGCCCCACCGGCGGACAAGTCGTCATTGACGGCAATGACGTCACCGGGCTGAGAGGTGCGGATCTGCGCGGGCTGCGCAAGAAAATAGGCTTCATCTTCCAGGGCTTCAACCTGATCGGCAACGTCACGGTCGGCAAGAACATCGAATTCGCGCTTAAAGCGGGCGGATATCCGAAGCCGCAATGGCAGGAGCGCATCCGCGAACTGCTTACGCTCGTCGGACTGGAAAACAAGATCGACAGCTATCCGTCCAGCCTTTCAGGTGGGCAGAAGCAACGTGTATCGATTGCCCGTGCGCTTGCCAACGAGCCGGAGATCCTCCTGTGCGACGAGGCCACCAGCGCGCTGGATCTTGAAACCACGGAAGGCATTCTGGCGCTATTGCAACGCATCAATCGCGAGCTTGGCATCACCATCGTATTCATCACGCATCAATTGGATGTGGCCAAGCAGATCTTCGACCGCGTGGCCGTGATGGAAAACGGTGTGGTAGTGGAACAGGGCAACACCTTCGACGTGTTCAGTGCGCCGAATCATCCGACCACCAAGGCGTTGGTGGAACGCTACCTTGGCATCGCCGTACCGCCGCAGTTGGTGCCGTCGCTACCGGTCGGCACCATCGTGGAGCTGCGATACAAGGGCGATGCGGCGCTTGAGCCGCTCATCAGCCAAGTGGCACAGGATTACGGCGTAAGCATCAACGTGTTGCATGCCAACGTGGAATACTTCGGTTCGCAGGCCATCGGCATTCTCATCGTGTTGGTGGGCGGAGCGGGCGAGCCGCTGGTACAGGCGCTGAATCAGTTGAAAACGCACGTGTTCAGCTACCGGGAACTTGATCGCGGACAGCTGGCGATCGCTCCTGAAACCGCCGATTCCGTTGCATCCGCTCAAGCTCAGGAGGTGTGAGAGATATGGAAGAAACCCTTGAGATCCTTCAGGAAAATCTTGCTCAGGCGCTATTGGATACGGCGTATATGGTTGTCATTTCCGCCATCATCGGCGTGGTGCTCGGCACTCTGATCGCGCTGTTGCTGTATTTGACCGAAAACCGCCTGTTCAAGCCGAATCGTGTGGTCAACACCATCGTCGGATTCATCGTCAACGCCATTCGATCGCTACCGTTCCTGATTCTCATGGTCGTGCTCATCCCGGTTGCGCAGCTCTTGCTCGGCGACCCGTACACGCCGACCGGCGGCGCGATCTCCCTGTCGATCGCCGCGGTGCCGTTCTTCGCCCGAATCGCGGAAAGCGCGTTTTCCGAAGTCGATCCGGGCCTTTTGGAGGCGGCCATCTCCACCGGTGCCACCACCAGGCAGATCATCTGCGAAGCGGTGTTCCCGCAGGCGTTGCCGTCGTTCATCCGCGGCGTGGTGCTCACCATCATCTCGCTGATCGGCTACTCCGCGATGGTCGGCACCATCGGCGCGGGCGGCATCGGCGACATGGCCATCCAGTACGGCTATAACCGGTACGAAACCGGCGTGCTCGTGGCGATCGTGATCATTCTGATCGTCATCGTGCAGATCATCCAATGGATCGGCGATGCCATCGCACGCAAGGTGACTCACTGAGCTTGACGGTGTCGTAACAAAGGTTGACGGCGTACGTGGCAAGCTGAGGCTGTTTTCGGTCCCGGCTCCACGTACGCGGTTGCTTTCAGCAAGGCAGGTGTTTTCATGACTTCATACGTTTCCCCGGTCGCGTTCACTACGGTCGCGCAGTCGATTCCGCCGAATGTCTTCGCCGACATGGACCGCAAGGTCGCTGCCGCCGTCGCGGGCGGCGCCGACGTGATCGATCTGGCGAAAGGCAATCCGGACGCCTTTCCGGCGGATTTCATCCGTGACGTCGCCAAGCAGGCCGTCGATGACCCCGCGAACGCGCGGTATTCGCCGTTCGACGGCAAACCGAGTTTTCTGCAGGCGGCCGAGCATTGGTATCGCAATACGTACGACGTCGACTTGGATTGGAGGACGCAGTTGTTTGCGGTGGAGGGCGCAGTCGATGGATTGGCGGCGCTGTTTGCGGTGCTGGTGTCTGAGGGAGACGCCGTTGCATACGCGGATCCGTATTATCCGTCGTACCATTGCATGACACTGATGAGCCGCGCTGAGGAGATTCTGCTGCCATCGCTTGCCGAGCGCGGATTCCTTCCCGATCTGGATGCGGTGCCGGGGGAGACCTGGGATCGCGTCAAGGTGCTGATTCTGAACTATCCCAACAATCCGACCGGCGCGCAGGCGCCGCGTGAGTTCCTGGAACGCGCCATCGAGCTGGCTCATGAGCACCGCTTCGTGATCGTACAGGATTTCGCCTATGCCGGTTTGGGTGTGCGCAATCAGCAGATCAGCATCCTATCGTTGCCGGATGCGTTCGATGTGACCGTCGAGGTATGCTCACTCTCGAAGATGTACGCGATGGCCGGTTGGAGGGCCGGATTCATCGCCGGTAACGACGACATCGTCAGCCACGTCAAACAGTATCACTATCAGATGGGTTCCATGGTGACCGGCAACGTGCAGGATGCCGGTACCGTGGCCTTGCAGTCCGATCAGGAATGCGTGGCCGAGTTGGCTTCACGCTATGCGTTGCGTCGGCAGATCGTCGCCGACGGTCTGCGCGATGCCGGCTTGGACGTGTTCGATTCGGACGGTGGCATATACGCTTGGGTGCATGCTCCGGAAGGGCTGACCGGCGAGCGGTTCGCCGATCTGCTGCTGGAACGTGCCGCCGTAGCCGCGCTGCCGGGCACCTGTTTCGGCAAAGTCGGCGTCGACTATGTGCGATTCAGCCTATTGAAGTCAGAGGATCAACTGCGGGAGGCGGTGCGCCGCATAGCCGCCGTGCTGTAGTTGCTAATGGTCGGGCGGTCGTTCTCTGGATGAGAATCGGCCGCCCGGCCATTGTTTTGTCGGTATGTGCCGGTATATGAAAAATCGATAGTGCCTTCAAGAACCCCGAGGTCGCGCGGGAGCGTCAAAAGACCATAAGCAGAGACTATAAGAAGAGCCGTGTTTCACGGTTTTCGATGGTGTTCAATGACGAATGTCGCCGCATGAAAGATATGCGGCCTGATTGAACCCGAGGGGGTGCGCATCATGGCCAGATTCAATACTCAGCTTGTCCACGGACTACCGGTCAACGACAACAACACCGGAGCCGTGAACCCGCCGATCTACAACTCGTCCACCTATGCTTTCGAATCGGTCGAGTCCATGCCCCGTTGGGATTATGCGCGCAGTGGCAATCCAACCCGCGAGTTCCTAGAAAAGCAGATCGCGCAACTTGAGCATGGCACACGTGGTTTCGCTTTTGGTTCCGGCCTTGCCGCCATCCATGCGGTGTTGTCGATCTTCCAGCCCGGCGACCGTATCATCGCTGGAGATAATGTATATGGCGGGTCATATTCGCAGTTGAACGAACACTTCAACCGCTGGGGTCTTCTCGTTGATTCCGTCGACACCTGCAATCTGACAGATGTCGAGCGGGCCGTCGCAGGACATGATGCAAATGGTAGATTTCCGGCAAAGGCAATCTACTTTGAAACCATCACCAATCCCTTGCTGAAGGTGAACGATGTGTATGCGATTGCTGAAATCGCACATCGTTACGGGGCGATAGTAATCGTCGATAATACGTTCGTTACGCCGTATCTGCAGAATCCGCTTGATCTCGGGGCGGACATCGTACTGCATTCGGCTACGAAGTACTTGGCCGGACATTCCGATGTGATTGCGGGTTTGGTCGTGACGAAGGATGATCGGCTTGGACAGCGTGTATACTTTGCACAAAATCGTCTTGGTGGAGTGCTCGCTCCGACGGAGTGTGATTCGGTGCGTCGGGGCATTCAGACGTTAGCGTTGCGATTGGAACGGCAGCAGGAGAACGCGATTTCGGTGGCGAAGTACTTGTTGAACCATCCGCTAGTGAGGAACGTCTATTATCCAGGACTCACTGATGGTGAGAATCTGGTTGCTAAGGGGCTTCGTGGCGCCGGTGGCGTCCTGAGCTTTGAGGTTGTCAAGGGAATCGACCCATCTGACGTGTTGAACAACCTGAGGCTATTCCGTTTGGCGGTTTCCTTGGGCGCTGTTGAGAGTCTCGCCGAACTACCGTGCCGTATGACGCATTTCGAACTTCCGCGTGACGAGCGTTTAAAAGTCGGCATCACTGATGAGCTGATTCGCCTATCCATCGGCATTGAAGATGCTCGTGATTTGACGGAAGATCTGGCTCAGGCATTTGAGAAGGCTGCAGAAGCTTGTTTGATTGCGAGGGAGAAACCGCTTGACGAGAGTGCGCTGGTCTGAGAGTCAGCTATCACGTGACGATTGAGGTGTAAGCATGATAAAGATTCGAGGCGTACGAAAATCGTTCGGGACGCAAGCGGTACTTAATGGCATCGATTTGGATATTCCGCAGGGCAACGTCGTTTCAATCATCGGGCCGAGCGGGTCTGGAAAATCGACGCTATTGCGTGTGATTGACTATCTGGAGTCTGCCGATGATGGGACGATTGACTTCGGTCAAGGCATTGTTTCTTTGGCCAGTGCCAGGCCTAAGGATATCTTTTCGGTTCGTTCGAAGATTGGATTCGTGTTCCAGAATTACAACCTTTTTCTGAATAGAACCGCTTTAGATAATGTTGCGCTTGGCTTGATGCATGTCAAGGGACAGAGCCGCAAGGAGGCTGAACGTACTGCGCTTGATGAGCTTGAACGGGTGGGAATGGCTGATTTTGCCGACAGATATCCGAGCAGGTTGTCCGGAGGCCAGCAGCAGCGTATCGCCATAGCTAGGGCGATCGCCTTGGAGCCGGAGCTGTTGGTGTTGGATGAACCTACGTCTGCTTTGGATCCGGAAATGGTGGGCGGAGTGCTTGCCGTTATCAGGTCTTTGGTTGATTCCGGAATGACCATGCTTATGGTTACGCATGAGATGCGTTTCGCTCGTAATGCATCTGATCATGTCGTGTTCTTCGAAAGCGGCAAAATCGTGGAGCAGGGTAGTCCGGAACGAATCTTCAATCACCCGACTGAAGTGCGTACTGCGCGGTTTCTGGCTTCGATACACGATTCTAGTTTAATTTATAGCTAGAAATCTGGAGACATTATCTTAGTGGAATCCGGGGAATCGCAAACATCATCTGCTTGTAATTTTTAGTGAAATTGACTGAATGGTAATCATTGGAAGTAGGAAATAATGTCTAGGAATAGTTCAGTGTGGAAGAAATTTGTGACTGTGACAATTGCAGCAATCTCGATTATCGGTTTTGGTGCATGTGGTTCATCTAATAATTCCTCATCAGTCGGTGAGCTTGATCAAATTAAGGAGAATGGAGAAATTGTTTTCGGAACAGAAGGCACATATGCTCCATTTTCCTATCATGATGCTGATGATAAGCTGACTGGTTACGACGTTGAAGTTGCAACGGCCGTTGCCAAGGAACTTGGCGTTAAGGCCAAGTTCGTAGAAGCCAATTGGGACTCTCTTCTTGCTGGAGTGGATGCAAAGAAGTTTGATACCGTAGCGGATCAGGTGGCGCCGAGTGATGAGCGCAAACAGAAATATGATTTCACTGATCTCTACACCTATTCGCAGGGTGTTGCGGTGACGAAAAAGGGAAATGATGACATCAAGACCTTCGCTGATATCAAAGGTAAGAACGCAGCCGAAACCAAAACCAGCAACTGGAACCAGACCGCCCAGGAAAATGGCGCCAATATCGTGTCCGTCAATGATTTCGCCCAAGCCGTTGATGCCATCACATCTGGTCGTGCAGAGGTGACGCTCAATGACAAGTTGGCGGTTCTTGACTATCTTAAGCAAAAGCCGGATGCGGAAGTTCAGATTTCCGCAAAGTCCGAAGTCAGTCCTGCTGCGGCCTTCCCCATTCGTAAGGGTGAGGACGATCTGGTGAAAGCCGTCAATGATGCTCTTGCCAAGCTACGGAAGAAGGGTGTCTTGGAGAAGCTTTCCGTTAAGTACTTCGGTGAGGATGTCTCTGTCAAGTAAATCCGTATTCGTGATTTCACGGTGGTTGCGGGACCATGATTCGTGGCCGCCGTGGAATGTGATGTAGAGACAGGAGGAATCATGGACGGCAGGCTTTGGGGAGTCGTTGTTGACTCCTTTGACAAATTGTTGATTCCGGGGTTGACGGTGACCATCCCGTTGACTCTCATATCTTTTGTCGTCGGATTGGCGTTGGCCATTGCGGTTGCGCTTGTCCGTGTGGCGAAAGTGCCGGTAATTCAACGGATTGCCCAATTCTATGTGTGGGTGTTCCGAGGAACTCCCCTGTTGGTTCAATTGTTCGTGATTTTCTTTGGTTTGCCATCGGTGGGCATTGTCGTTCCTGCTTTCCCGTCTGCGATCATCGCGTTCTCTCTCAACGTTGGCGCTTATGCTTCGGAGACGTTGCGCGGGGCTATCCTTGCAGTGCCTAAGGGTCAGATTGAAGCCGGCCTGACCACTAACTTGAATTATCTGACCATCATGCGGCTTATCGTGTTGCCTCAGGCGTTCAAATCTGCATTCCCCGCATTGTTCAACACTTTCATCTCGTTGGTGAAGGACACCTCGCTTGCTGCAAACATCACAGTGGCCGAGATGTTCATGGCCGCGCAGCGTATCGTCGCGACTACGTATGAGCCTTTGGTGCTGTATTGCGAAGTCGGTCTTATCTATCTGGCGTTTTGTACGGTATTGACTTGGCTGCAGGGGATATGCGAAAGGCAGCTTGCCAAACGTTTCTGATTTTGCCGTATTGGCGGATCATCGATTGACGGCAATGACATCGAAGTTGCGAATCGGCTCATCTCATGCTTCCGGGTCGGTCGAGTCGATACCCTGATGGGACGGGTTTTGGATTTGTTGGTTGTCTCTTTGCCCATATGCCTGTAAATAGTTAACATCGGCGTGGCTGTATTGCTGGCATTTACAAGATAGTGCTTGGTGTATTTTGCTGATAAGTAAGGAAGCGAATACCGTTAAAGCATTAATCTAGTGTGATGTTATTAATAATATTGATGATTCTTTATTAAGATAATATTATTCTTTGCGTAGTCGGAAAGCTATAGATTATACATATATCGCAAGTCGCGTGGAGCACGCTTTTATGT
The DNA here is from genome assembly GCF_000513015.1 of Bifidobacterium sp. MSTE12. NCBI lineage: Bacteria > Bacillati > Actinomycetota > Actinomycetes > Bifidobacteriales > Bifidobacteriaceae > Bifidobacterium > Bifidobacterium sp. MSTE12. The sequence goes on from NZ_AZYA01000007.1 coordinate 368,687, forward strand.
GCTTTACTGTGGTTTAGTGCAAACAATAATTAATTTTTTTGAGAATATAAAAGGAAATGTATTATGTCTTTTATCTACTATACGCAAAGCAAATTGGTTTTTGGCGTTGGTTCCCAAAATCAATTGGAGGCATTATTGCGAGAGAATGCGGCAACCTCCATTTTGCTGATATACAGCGGTGATTATGTATTCGACCTCGGCATCCATGATGTCATCAATCAGGCTGCACGCAACATAGGGGCGAATCTGATTGAGAATGGCGACGTTGTGCCAAACCCGCATATCGACCTGGTTCGGAATCTGATTGATCAGGCTCGGGCGGCAGATGTCGACTTCATCTTGGCGGTAGGCGGCGCAAGTTCGTTCGATACGGCCAAGGCGGTGGGTGTTGGTCTTGAGTACGATGGGGACGTCTGGGATTTATTCACTGGAGTTGCCGAACCACAGAGCAGTGTTTCGGTCGGCGTGATTTCCACGATTCCCGGGAGCGGTTCCGAGGTATCGGATTGCGCGGTGCTTCAACAAGGACATGACAAACGCGCCTTAGAGAACCGTATTGTGATTCCGAAATTCGCCATAGTCAATCCGGAGTATTCCCGTACCGCCCCTTATCGATATCAGGCGGCTGCGGTAGCGGATCTCGCAGTTGGCTTCCTAGAACCGTATTTCACAGCGAAAGATCATTTGGAATCCGAGGACAGATTACTCGAAGGGGGCCTGAAGGCGGCACTGGTGGCAGGCAGGCGATTCGTGGAGGATCCTCAGGATTTGAAGAATCGCACCGAACTGCATTGGCTGTCAGCAACCATGTTCAATCATTGCTTTCTGGCCACAGGTTCGGAGAATGACTGGACCACTCACCGGATCGAACATGAGCTGGGTGGTGAGTTTGATGTTATTCATGGCGAGGGAATTTCGGCAATTCTGCCATCGATCATCCGCTATGTGGCTCGACGCCAACCGAAGAGGTATGCCCAGCTCGCCGTTCGGGTATTCGATGCCGATCCCTACGACAATGACGAGGAACAGCTTGCCAACTACTTCGCCAATCGAATCGAAGAGCATTTCAAGGCTTTTGGACTTGCCACGAGCCTGCATGAACTGGGGATTGCGGAGAGCTCCATTGAACATGTGGCCGATCGATTGACTCTTAATGGAAGCAAAACAGTCGGCAATTATTCACCGCTCGACCGGAATGATGTCATAGCGGTACTTCGCCTCGCTTACTGAACATGGCTGTGAATTGTCACGAAACCGTAAGGAATGGATATGACGGATGAAACGACAATATCGTATCAGCGAAATCTGGTGACGATAAGGAATCTCAAAAAAATATACCGCACCGAAGATGGTGAGAAGGTGGCTTTGCATGATGTGAACCTGAATATCACCAAGAGAGACATTTACGGCATCATAGGATTGAGTGGTGCCGGAAAATCCACACTGGTACGGTGCATTAATGGCCTGGAACGATATGATGGCGGCTCCATGGTCGTTGATGGACACGAAATCACAGATCTGTCCAAAAAAGACCTCAGGGCGGTACGCCGCTCCATCGGCATGATTTTCCAATCATTCAATCTCATGCCTTCCAGAACGGTGGCGGGTAACGTTGAGCTGGCATTGCTCGATTCAGGTCTTGGTAAGGGTGAGCGGGAATCCCGTGTCAAGGAACTGCTTGAACTAGTGGATTTGTCCGAAAAGGCCGATAATTATCCGAACGAACTATCTGGTGGTCAGAAGCAACGCGTTGCCATCGCACGGGCATTGGCCAACAATCCTAGCATCTTGCTCAGTGATGAGGCCACCAGTGCACTTGATCCCAACACTACGAAGTCCATTCTGAGACTGCTCAAGCATCTACATGACACTTTGGGGCTGACGATTGTCATCATCACGCATCAGATGTCGGTGATCAAGCAGATTTGCAATCGCGTCGCGGTGATGGATCGCGGCACCGTTGTGGAGGAAGGCAAGGTATTCGATATCTTTGCCAATCCGAGGGCTCCTCTGACGCAGGCTTTCGTAGCGACGACTTCGAACCTTGGAAAAATCAGTGATCTGCTTGAGGACGGCTCGAACTTGGTTGATCTCAATCCGGGTCAGGTGCTGCTACGTATGAAATACATATCGAAGGAAGTGTCCGAAGCACTCGTCTCGCATATCTCTCGCTCATTTAATATCGACGTCAACATCATTTTCGGTGACATCGACATTATCGACGATGCGCCGTTGGGCGGTCTGGTGGTGATTTTGGATGGTCCCGCCGACCATATTGAGGCTGCAATCGACTATCTGAAGAGTCGCAATATCGGAATCGAGGTACTGGCGCAATGAACATCCTTGCTCAGTGGTTTCCCAATGTGGTCCATCGACTGCCTGAATTCATCGACAGTTTCGTTCAGACGCTTATCATGGTTGCGGTCACTGGAGTGCTTTCCTTCATGTTGTCCACTGTTTTTGCCGTGGGCCTGACACTGACCCAGCGGGACGGTCTTGCTCAGCAGGCCGTGGTTTTCAATGTTCTGGATAAACTGATCAATCTGTTCCGATCTATTCCGTTCATCATTCTTGCGGCGGCTTTGGTGCCGTTCACTAGGGCGTTGGTCGGTACGGCAATCGGAACGAAAGGAGCGATTTTCCCACTGGTCGTCGGTATTACGCCGTTTTTCACCAGACAGATCCAATCCGCTCTTGCGGGAGTTGATCCAGGTCTCATCGAGGCGGCGGAATCCATGGGCATGAGTACGTCGAAGATCGTATATCGCATCTATCTCAGAGAGTCCGTTCCATCCATTATTCGTGTGAGCGTCATCGCGATTGTGAGCCTGATCGGTCTCACCGCAATCGTCGGCATTGTCGGAGGCGGCGGTTTGGGCGATTTCGCCATCCGTTATGGCTATCAACGGTACATGCTTGACGCCACCTATGCGACCATCATCGTCTTGGTCATGCTCATCGGCGTGATCGAATTCGTCGGCAGACAGTTGGTTGCATTGACCGAACACTGATTTCACAACATTGCACAACAAAGGCAAAAAAAGGAAGGGAAACATGGCAACTTCAAATAAAACAAAAGCCAAAAGGAATCTGATCACCGTGCTGGTCGCATTGGCATTCGTGATTGTAGGAATCGTTGGATATTCGATATATCGCAACGCACAGAGCAGTGGCGGCACCGTTGTGACGGTTGGCGTGGTCGGCAATTCCGATGATGCCATCTGGGAGGCTGTGCAGAAGGAGCTTGACAACGAGAACTCCGGTATCACAATCCAGACCAAGGCTTTTCAGGATGGCATCTACGCCAATCAGGCTCAAGCGAATGGCGAGCTTGATTTGACGGCATTCCAGCACTATGCATTCCTTAATCAGGAGAAAGAACAGAAGGGGTATAAGCTCACGGCAATTGGCGAGACCTACATTTCACCGTTGAATCTTTATTCCCAAAAATACAAGAGCGTGAAGGATTTCAAAACCGGAGACAAAATCGCCATCCCCAACAATGCGACGAATACCGGCCGCGCATTGAAAGTTTTGGATTCCGCAGGCTTGATTAAACTGAAGGACAACACCAAGGCGAATCCGACCGTTGACGACATCGCGGAGAATCCCAGCGGCATCGATATCGAACTCAATGATGCCGCTGCCATCATCAACCTGCTTCCGGACTACGCAGGTGGCATCACCAACACCAACTTCATCATCGATGCCGGCATGAGCGTGGATGACGCCCTCTATCAGGCGCCGATTGATTCCGGCAACAAGAGTTTCAAGCCATACATCAATATCATCGTGGCTCGCGATGATCAGAAAGACAACGCCACCTATAAAAAAATCGTGGATGCCTACCATACCAAGGCCGTGGCGAATGCCATCACCAAGAACTACAAGGGTGCCGTGGTACCGGTGTTCAAGTACTGAGCGGTCGGTCGAGCGATTAGAAAGGAAAACCGGTATGACGAATCACAACGTTCCCCAAGACGCACATAAAGCGGATCCATATATCCAACAGTGGCATATCTGGCATGCGCAGCGTGTCGAGGAGTTGTCCTCGCCACATGGATATCTCTCCCCGACGTCCATCAATTGGATCAATGATGGTCAGAGCAAAACCATAGAGGGCATCCCAGGAACCTGGTCGTCTAAAAATGATGTGTTGGTCTACATTCCCGAAGAACGTGCACAGGTATATAACGCGGAGACGCTCGTTGAACAGCCACTCGTCTTTGTGCCGACAGCCTTTGGAGAGGAGGCGTTGGGCTATCTCGATTATGGTGATATTCGAATCGAAGTCAATGCGCAAACCAATCTTAACGATCAGAACAATCATCTGTTCTGGCTCCGTGTGAAAGATCCCGATGCAGAACGTCGTAAAGCCTTCAAAGGCATCGAACATTTTCCGATTGACCGCAGATGGCGATTCCCCGCGACGTTCCGCCGGGCAGATGATGACGAATTGGATATTCATGATTCCGTCGTCAAGACGGTTCTGCAATCCTATCCGGTATTGGGCTTCGTGGAATTCGATTATGGCGGTGGACATCATTCGCTGGTGGTCTCGAACGTATTCGGTCATGTTACGGTGTTTTTCTCAGATGAAACGACCGGCAAGGAAACCTATGGTATCGGGCGGGTGCTGCATCTTGATCCATTGAAACTCGATGCGCTTGATGTCATCGATTTCAACTACGCCTTTAACTATCCGTGTGCGTTCTCGCCATATTGCACGTGTCCGATTCCTTCTCGAAGGAATCATCTGCCGTTCGCGGTGACGGCAGGGGAGAAGACTCCTGAAGACAGTGCGCAGTACTGATATCGTCGAAACGGGATGACGCATAGGGGTTATGATGAGCTCAAATGTTCATGATGATGATGTACGAAGCGGACCGGATCGCTACATCAGCGAGTTGGGCGTCGCCAAGGACATTGGTCGGTACCTGTCTGATTACCGGCATCCCGTAATTGTAAGCGGAGAACATTCATGGAATGCCTTTGCCGAGTATGCGGATGAAGTCCCCGAATATCCGGTGTTCAGATATGATGGCAGTGCCACGCTACGTAACGCACAGGAGTTGGCGCAAATCATCGGGACGTCGCAGGCGGATGCCATCGTGGCCATCGGAGCCGGGAAACTTTCCGATACGGCGAAGAATGTCGCTGAAATTCTCGGCATTGATTTGATAATGGTGCCGACGTTGGCAGCCACTTGCGCGGCCTACTCGGCACTGTCCGTCAATTATGATGACCGGCATCGCTATGTCGATGCACCGTTGCATTCCCGCAATAGCAACTTAGTTCTAGTCGATGCAACTTTGATCGCAACCGGGCCATATGAATATCTGGTCGGAGGCATAGGCGATACTTTGGCCAAATGGTACGAGTCTAGGCCCGTGTTCGAAAGTGGCGCTTCGCTCGCCATCTTTGACAGGCTTTCACGACAATCCGCACTGCTGATTCGTGAGACATTGCTCAAAGAGAGTGAACTTGCTCTGAAAGCTCTGCGGAGAGGAGAAGCCAATGAGCATCTTCGGCTGGTCGTGGATACGAACATCGGTCTGGCTGGGACGGTTGGTGGTTTTGGAGGGTGCAAGGCACGGGCCTCTGGTGCCCACTCCATGCATGATGCGCTCACTTTGTTGCCGCAGACGGCTTCCGTCGTGCATGGGATGAAAGTCGCATATGGCATCATGGTTCAGCTTGTCGCGGAGGGGCGAAGCAGCGAGGCTCGTGCCTTGATTCCGTTCTATGATGCGGTGGGGTTGCCCCATTCGTTAGCTCAGATTGGTGTCGATTCGTGGAATAATGCAGTTCTGCGTAAGGTTGCTGAATTAGCATCCAGCGAACAGGCGGCTTTTGCGCGGGCGGTTCCTGGAATCACCGCGGATGATGTGATGCAGGCAATGGAACAAGTTGAGCGGTTGCAGTAGCGGGGTGCACCGACTGGCCGGCTTGCGCATCGCGGTTCCGCTTCCGGACAAACCATGCAAACGAATGCAATCTGCTGATATGGTTGACGGTTAGGCGTCACAATGGTTGCGACGCTTGGATCTATCAAGAGAAGCCAGAGGAGGAAGTGACGATATGAGCTTTCTATATGCTCTCCTTGTCATTGCGGTGATCATCGCCATCCTGTTCCTGTCCACGCTATTCATCGTGCCGCAGCAGCAGGCCTACATCATCGAACGGTTCGGCAAGTTCAACAAGGTGCAGTTCGCCGGCATCCATATTCGTATTCCGTTCGTCGACCGCATCGCCATGAAAACCAACATGCGTGTCAACCAACTCAACGTGCAACTGGAAACCAAGACGCTCGACAACGTGTTCGTCACCGTCGTGGCCTCCACCCAGTTCCGTGTGAACCCGGAGAACGTGGCCACTGCTTACTACGAGCTGCGCGATCCGGCGGGCCAGCTCCGCTCCTACATGGAGGATGCCTTGCGCTCCGCCATTCCGGCGCTGACCCTTGACGATGCGTTCGCCCGTAAGGATGACGTGGCCTTTGACGTGCAGAAGACCGTCGGCAATGAAATGGCCCGTTTTGGCTTCACCGTGGTCAAGACGCTGATTACGGCCATCGATCCGAGCCCACAGGTCAAGAACGCCATGGATTCCATCAACGCGGCCCAGCGCGAGAAGGAAGCCACCCGTCAGCGTGCCGAAGCCCAGCGCATCCAGATCGAGACCCAAGCCGCCGCAGAAGCCGAGAAGACTCGACTGCAGGGCGAAGGCCAGGCCAACTACCGTCGTGAGATAGCCAACGGCATCGTCGATCAGATCAAGAGCCTGCAGGCCGTCGGCATGAACATCAACGACGTGAACAACGTGGTGCTGTTCAACCAGTATCTTGATGTGATGCGTTCGCTCAGCGAGTCCGACAACACCAAGACCGTGGTCTTGCCGGCATCGACGCCAGGCGGCTATCAGGATCTGTATGAGCAGGTCACCAAGGCCATGCTCACCGCCGGCGAAGCGAAGTGATGTGAAGGCTTTCGCCTGCCACTTTCTGTATTGTCACGGTAGGTGAAACCCCTCCTTTCGGTGGAAACCGCATGAATGGTGACGGAGAGTGCGGAAAACCCGAAAGGAGGGGCTTGTCATATTCGGGTGCACCGCATATCAGCGGTGCACGTTTGATTGGTGGGCGGAAGGATGCGTGTCAGGCGGCGCTTCCGACCAGTTGTCGTACCGGCATCATCGTCACGGTGTCGGTGTTGCCGACGGTTTCGATGGCATTGATGCGGGTTTGCAGATCGATGACCTTCTTCTCCAGCCATTTAATGGTCATGGATTGGGTGAGTACCAGCAGATCGTGCTGATCGGAGCCGGATGCATTGGCGAAATCCCGTGCTTCGAGCATGATTTGCGGATCGGCCTTCCAGCGGGCGATGGCACGTTCGATGCGTTTGCCGCCGACGATCTTCGGATCGAGGCCGGCGCTGGCGAAGATGCTGGTCGGGCCATTGCCCCGCAGATACTGCGCCATGCAACGTACCTGGAAGTCGTGCGAATAGGTGATGCGGTCGGCGGAGGCCCGCTCGACCGCGGGCAGGGTATTCAGATAATACACTTCGGCCTGAGTGAAACGACGACGCATGATGATCCCCTTTCTAATGATCAGCTTCGGCTTTCGGCGGCTTCTTTTGAATGCCAAAGCTGATGATTGCATTCTATTTTCGTGATTTGCGGGGTGAATGGCTTCTGGCACGAAACGGTGTGTTCTTGGCACGAAACGAGGGGGCCGTCATATCGACGAGAGGTGACGAATTTGGCGATAAGCCGGTGAAATCAGGTGGGTCATGGTGTTCCCCTAGGGGATGCAAGGATGATGAAAAAGGTATAGACTCAACCCCAGAACCTCAAGGGGAAGGCGAAGAAGGCTTGTGGAAGGGACCGTACCATTGCATCCGATATCGGTTGAACGAACAGGTGCAACGGCATCTGCCGGCACCGTTGTCAGACCAATCATCGAGGTGAGGAACCTGCGCAAGGAATATCCGGTGCTTGACGAAACCGTCGTGGCGCTGGAGCGCATCAATCTCAATATTCCACGTGGTCAGATTTGTTGCATCTACGGCGAATCGGGTTCCGGCAAGTCAACATTGCTCAATCAGCTGGCGGGCATGGAAAAACCGACGAAAGGCGGCGTGCGCATCGGTGGCGTGCCGATCTCCCGCCTCGATGAACGGCAATTGGCGGAATTCAGGCAGAAACACCTCGGTTTCGTGTTCCAGTCCTACAATCTGCTGCCGAATCTCAATGCCATCGAAAACGTGGCGATGCCGTTGATGTTCCGGGGCGTGCCCAAACAGAAGCGCGAAGCGGTCGCCAGAACCATGCTCAGGCGTGTGGGCCTTGGCAAACGCATGAGGCATTATCCGACGCAGATGTCGGGCGGTCAGCAGCAGCGCGTCGGCATAGCGAGAGCCTTCGTGGCGCGACCGGAGGTCGTATTCGCCGACGAGCCGACCGGCAATCTCGACTCCAAGACCAAAACCGACGTGATGGATATGATCTGCGCGTTCGCACACGATTTCAATCAGACCATCGTGCTCGTCACGCATGACGACAACATGGCGCAATACGCCGACCGCATCGTCACGTTACTTGACGGGCGCATCATCGACGACCGACCCGTGCATCACGGCCGAAACAGGGCATGACGCAGACAGATACAGAGAAGAAGGACCGTTTTTCATGACCAACACCAATCGCAAGACTCGATTCGTCAACCTGCTGATCGCCACGGTGGCGGCAGTGGTCATCATGCTGACCTGCATGGTGCCTCATGCGTTCGCCATGGCCGGAGGTGCGGAATATGAGGCGGCACGGGCCGCGGCCGGCCAACTGGCCGACACCAATGCCGACGCGGGCACGGGATCGGACGGCACCGTCAATCCGGCGAATGGAGGCTCTGACGGCAGCGATGGCGGAAGCGAACAGATTGCCGGCCCCGTGCCGAACATCATCATCACCAACTTCACCTATGGCGATGGCTCCGTATCGGTAGGCAGCAGCTTCAATCTCGGTTTCACCTTCCAAAACATGGGCAAGGTGGCCGTGCAGAACATGGTCGTGACCGTTGACGGCGGCGAAAGCTTCGCCATCAACGGCGGCACGAACACCTTCTACTTCGATTCGCTGTGGGCAGGCTATTCGCTCACGCAGAGCGTGCCGATGCAGGCATTGTCCAGCGCGAAGAGCGGCGCCCAGGGCATTACCGTAAGCTTCAAATACGAATACGTCGATAATAATGTGCGCAGCTCCAACAGTTCCGACATCAAGATTTCGGTACCGGTCTCGCAGCCCGACCGTTTCCAACTGAGCGATCCGGTGCTCCCCGACATCATCAACGCCGGTGAGGAAGCCACCATCACCATGGCATACGTGAACAAGGGCAAGGGCGACATTTCCAATGTCGAGGCGTCCATCGAAGGCGACGGCATCACCAGCACCCAGGCCACGCAGTACATCGGCAACGTGGCGTCCGGAGCGTCCGGATCCATAGGCTTCGCATTCACGCCGAACGAGGCGACGGAGACCGAGGCCAAACTGCGCGTGACCTACGAGGACTCCGACGGACAGTCGCAGACCAAGGAATTCCCGGTAAAGTTCACTGCGCAGGAAGCTGCCAAGCCTGACATCAACGACGGGATGACGCCTGATGATGGGCAGAACCAGCAGGGTGTTCCGGCATGGGTGTGGGCGCTCGTCGCCCTTGCCGTCATCGTGGCGATCGTGTTGACCGTCGTGTTGGTCCGCCGTCACAGGAAGAAGGCCAAGAAGCACGATATCGACGAGGATTGGGACGATTGGGCGTCCGGTGATTCCGCCGGTTCCGCCGCGGCCGACGAGGCGCCGACGCAGACGATTGCACCTGCCGATCCCGCATCCGCCGATTCCGCCAAGGGGCAGGCATGAGATTTTCCGATATCCTGCACACCTGCAGTCAGAATCTGTTCCGACGAAAGTCGCGCACGATTCTGACGGTGCTCGGCGTGGTCGTCGGCTGCTGTTCGATCGTGCTCATGATCTCGATCGGACAGGGCATCAACGAACGGAACGAGCAGATGCTCAAAAGCATGGGCAGCCTCAACGTCATCACCGTATACGCCGGCAGCGGCTCCCAAGGAGGGGGCGGATATGACGATGCCGTGAACTCCGCCGGTTCTTCGACGGAGGCGAAGCTGAACGACGATGCCGTGCAGAGCTTTCGCAATATTGCGGGCGTGAGCGGCGTGCTATCGGAAAAGACCCTGCAATATACCACTGATGCCACTGCAGGCGTCGGCAACCGGTATGCGGCGCAGTATCTGTCGGTCATGGGTGTCAACACGTCGCAATTGGAGGCATCCGGCTACACGCTCAAAAGCGGCCGATTGCCGTCAAGAAGCGGCGAAGTGCTCGTCGGCGAAGGCACCGCCTACAATTTTCTCGACAAATACCGGTCCGGCGCGAACATACAGCGGACCGCACCGGGCGGCTACGTCTGCGATGCGAGCGGCGAATGTCAGGAAAGCGAAGGTGAGGAGCCGTTCTTCGATGTGCTCACCACGAAAATAACGCTGATCACGGGGGCGAACTATCAAAGTCCGGACGATTACCGTAAGGTCGGCAGTGGGACTTCGGGCGGATCCGACACGGACGGCAATGCCGGCCAGCAGACTCCGACCATCTCCAACGAATACACGCCGGTAGGCGTAATCAAGTCGAGCGATAACGGTTACGATGCGTTGAGCAACGGTGTGATCATGACCATGGACGATATGAAGGCCTTGATGGCCAAGGCGGCCAATACCAGCGTCACGGACGTATCCCGCAACTTCACTTACGATCAGATTCTGGTACGGGCGGAAAACATCAAAGATGTGCCGAGTATCGAAGCCCAGATCAAGTCAATGGGGTACCAGACCTCGTCCTTCGAGCAGACGCGCAGGGAGATCGAGAAGCAGACGCAGGGCATTCAGTTGGCGCTGGGCGGTATCGGCGGCGTTTCGTTCCTGGTGGCCGCCATCGGCATCGCCAATACGATGATCATGTCGGTATCGGAACGAACGCGTGAAATCGGCATCATGAAGGCGCTTGGCTGTTATGTGCGTGACATTCGCGTGACCTTTTTGTGCGAGGCCGGTGCAATCGGTCTGATCGGTGGCGTGATTGGCTGCCTGATTTCCGCTTTTGGTTCGCTCGGCATCAATCTGGTGGCATTGCACGGATTCAGTTGGGAGAACGTCATCAAGGCCATCATGGGCGGTGACGACGTCAGCAGAATCTCCGTGATTCCGTGGTGGCTGTTTGCGGCCGCAACCGTGTTTTCGATCGCAGTCGGCGTGCTTGCGGGTTTCGGACCGGCCAATAAGGCCGTGAAGATTCCGGCGCTCGACGCCATCAAAAACGAGCAGTAGGCACTAGGGACGCGCCTGACGAATACGGTTGACGATACACTCGGACGTCAGGCCGTAACGCCGGTTGAGATCGGCAAGCGGCACACGGTCGGTGAACTCCTTGACCGCACCGAAATTGAGGACATGCACGGCGTTCGCCCGCGAATCGGTCGAATTGGCGTAGAAGGCGGTGATCTTCTCGCCCCATCCGCCCTCCAGTTGTCCATCCTCAAGGGTCACTACGATCCGGTGGCCATCCGCCAACATGGACAACAGTTCCTCATCCAACGAGGAATACTGCGGCACCGCAATCAGCGTGGCGGTCACCGGGAGAGCCGGCAGACCGTTCGAATCGCCATCGGCGCCGCCTTCCGACAGGCGGTCGACCACTTGGGAAGCCAACGCGACGGTGTTGCCAAGTCCCAGAACCGCGATATCCCGCCCCGCCTGAAGAATCTGATACCTGTTGAACGGACAATCGCCGGCATTGTCGACAGCCGGAATGACCGGTTCGTGGCCTGCGGCACGTGCTATCGGATCGAACGCCATATCCGCGGCGCGTTCCAACTCGAGAATCTGCTCGCCGGGCATGCGGATCGCCACCACGCCATGTTCGGACGGGCCGGTGGCCCACGCCAGCATGTCGAGCATCTGCTCGCCGCTGGTCGGCGCAAGGCAGGTCAGATCCGGGATATTCGCGAACATCGTGATATCAAAGGCGCCGGAATGCGTGTTGTCCGTACCGGAAAGGCCGGCGCCGAAGATCAGCAGCGTCACCGGAACATGGTTCAGCGACAACTCCTGCTGCAGCTGATCGAACGTGCGCTGGAAAAACGTGGCGGAAGTCGCCAACACCGGTCTTCCGCCGGCTTTGGCGATACCTGCCGCGAACGCCGCGGCATGTTCCTCGGTGATGCCGGTATCGATATAGTGCGCACCCGCGCGTTCACGGAAATCACGGGTTATGCCGTTCGACCCGGGTGTCGCGGGGGAGATGACCACCAATCCCGGTTCGTTCGCAAACCGCGATTCGAGCGAGTTCATCGCCATGGCGCCATAGTATTTACGCGCGTCGAGTGCCGCGTTGAGCGCAGAATCGGGATTCTGCCAGTGATTCGCCTCGCATTGGCCGGCATGCGGTTCGGTACCTGTCTGGTTGCAGCCATCCGAACCATTGTTGCCATCGCCGGCCGCTTCGTCGAATCCGAGTCCCTTGATGGTATGCACATGCACCACGATCGGATGGTCGATGTCCTTGACTGCGCGCAGCGCCTCCACCAGCGCGTGCACATCGTTGCCCCGCTCCACATATCGGTAGTCCAGACCGAACGCTTTGAACAGGTTCAATGCGGCCGTGCCGTCCGACTTGCGCAGCGCCGCCAGCGAGCCGTACATGCCGCCGAAATCCTCGGCTATCGACATCTCGTTGTCATTGACGATGATGATGAGATTGCCGCCCTGTTCAGCCGCGTTGTTCAGTCCCTCGAAGGCGATCGCCGAGCTCAACGCGCCGTCGCCGATCACGGCGATCACATTGCCGATCGCGCTGGAACCGGAGGCACTGACCTGCATATCGCGGGTCTTCGCAAGACCGCAGGCCAATGAGATGGATGTGCCGGTATGCCCCAGCACGAAGGAATCGTGCTCGCTTTCGAGCGGATTCGTGAAGCCGGTCACCGACCCGAACTGTTTCGGATCGGTATAGGCCGTGGCACGCCCGGTCAGCATCTTATGCACGTAGCTTTGGTGGGAGACGTCGAAGACAAGACGGTCACGCGGTGAATCGAATACGCGGTGCAGGGCCACCGTCAATTCCACGATACCCAGATTCGAGCCGATATGGCCACCATGGCGCCTGCCGTATTCCAACAGGGTGCCACGGATTTCAGCGCACAGATCGGCAAGCTGCGAAGAGGAAAGAGCATGCACGTCGGCCGGAGAGTGTATCGAATTCAACATGCCAACGGTCATCTTGTCCAACGATCCTTTCCCTTGCCTTCCAAAGGCGAAATCCTATCGCACCATATGCCCCCGCGGTGAGATTTGCGGGCAAATGACTGCAAAGTCTTCTCAACTGCGGCACAATGGAGTCTACGAAACGTTGCACACAGTATTCGCAAAGGAGGGCCAATGAGGGCCGTATACGCTGCAGGGGTGGATTACGACGATCCGCTGTCCGTGCTGGAGGTGGGCGAGCGGCCGGAACCACAAGGCAAGCCGTTCTGGTCGACCATCAGCGTGCATGCCTCCACCGTGAACCACCATGATGTCTGGAGTCTGCAAGGCGTGGGCCTGAGCGCCGATGCCACGCCGATGATCCTCGGCACCGACGCGGCCGGCGTGCTCGAAGAGGACATTCCCGTACGCAAAGGGCTCAAAGCCGGAAGCGAAGTGGTGCTCTACACGTTCATCGGCACCGACGGCGCAGGGGTCATGCCAGGGGAGCGACGCACCATCCTGTCCGAAAAATACGCGGGAACCATGGCCGAGCTGACGCAGGTACCCAGCGCGAACGTGTTCGCCAAACCGTCCAACCTGAACCTTGACGAAGCCGCTGCACTCGGCACCAGCTGGTTGACCGCGTATTCGCTATTGTTCACCTCGGCGAACGTAAAACCCGGGGATACGATTCTGATTCAAGGTGCGGGCGGCGGCGTGTCCACCGCGGCCATACAGCTCGCGCATGCGGCCGGTCTGGAGGTGTTCGTCACCTCCCGCAGCGAAGCCAAGCGCGCCAAGGCCGTGGAACTCGGTGCCGACGCGGCCTTCGAACCCGCCGCACGACTGCCACGCAAGGTTGATGCGGTCATCGAATCGGTGGGCGCGGCCACATGGAGCCATTCGGTCAGATCGGTACGACCCGGCGGCACCATCGCCATCTGCGGCGCCACCACCGGCGACCAGCCCGGAGCCGAACTGACTCGCGTGTTCTTCCAAGACATCCGCGTGCAAGGCAACACCATGGGATCGCGAGAGGACTTCGCAAGACTGCTCCGCTTCGTGGAACACGCGGACCTGCATCCGGTGATCGACTCCACGTTCGCGCTCGCCGATGCGCGTCGCGCCTTCGCCAAAGTGATCGACGGCGATGTTTTCGGAAAGATAGTGCTGCACATCTAGCCGATTGCGTAAAGTAGCAAAGGTATTCTTGGCTATTCTCTACGGAGGTTTTCATGGCAGACAATAAGCCCGAAGTGGCGGTGATCATGGGCTCGGCGAGCGACTGGGAAACCATGAGGCATGCATGCGAGATACTCGACGAGTTCGAAGTGCCGTACATGAAGCAGGTGATTTCCGCACACCGCACTCCGGAACTCATGGGTGAGTTCGCCCATGACGCCCGTGCCAATGGCCTGAAGGTCATCATCGCCGGCGCGGGTGGGGCGGCCCACCTGCCGGGCATGGTCGCAGCCCAGACCACGTTGCCGGTCATCGGCGTTCCGGTGCGTTCCCACGCCCTGTCCGGCTGGGATTCGCTGTTGTCCATCGTGCAGATGCCTGGCGGCATCCCGGTGGCCACCACCGCCGTGGGCAACTCCGGTGCCACCAATGCGGGCCTGTTGGCCGTGAGCATGCTGAGCACCACCGACGAGCGCTTGGCCGAGGCTCTGCAGGAATACCGTGATTCATTGAAGGAAAAGGTGGCTGAATCCAATGCCCAGCTTGTCTGAGGAAACCGACGGCCGTGTCGAGCGTCTGATGCCGGGGGCTACCATCGGCATCATCGGCGGTGGACAGCTTGGCCGTATGATGGCACTGTCCGCACGATATATGGGCTTCAGGATCGGGGTGCTCGACCCCACCCCCGATTGTCCGACCGCGCAGGTGGCTGATTTCCAGATCGCCGCCGAATACGACGACATCAACGCCATCCGCGAACTGGCAGAGCGATCCGACGTACTCACCTACGAATTCGAGAACGTGGATGCCGATGCCATCGATCAGGTGCGCGCCCTTGCTGCGGCACCGCAGGGTACCGATTTGCTGCGCGTTACGCAGGATCGTGTCAATGAAAAGCGTTTCATCAACGATCATGGCACCGAAACCGCTCCGTGGAAGGCCGTGAACAGTTTTGAGGAACTCGACGCGGCATTGGATGAGATTCATTATCCGGCCGTGCTGAAGACCCGTTCCGGTGGTTATGACGGTCACGGTCAGACCGTACTGCGTTCCGAAGCGGATTTGGAGAAGGTGCGCGCCCGTGGCGATCGCGGCGGTGGCTTCCCTCCCAGCATTCTTGAGGGATTCGTCGATTTTGCCTTCGAGGCGAGCATCCTTGTGGCTGGCAACGGCAAGGACTACGTGACCTTCCCGATCGTACGCAACGAGCATCGCAACAACATCCTGCATATGACCATCGCACCGGCCGAAGTGAGCGATGAGGTGGCGTGTGAGGCGCACGAACTCGCCCTGCGTTTGGCTGAGGGCTTTACGCTGGCTGGTATTCTGGCCATCGAGCTGTTCGTCACCAAGGATGGCAGGGTAGTGGTCAATGAATTGGCTCCGCGCCCGCACAATTCCGGACACTACACCATTGAGGCATGCTCTTTCGACCAGTTCGACGCACACATCCGTGGCATCGCCGGATGGCCGCTCGAACAGCCTCGGCTGTTGAAACCGGCCGTGATGGTGAATGTGCTCGGCCAGCATGTGGCGCCGACCCGTGCCTTGATCGCCGATCATCCCGAATGGAACGTGCATGACTATTGCAAGGCCGAGGTGCGCCACGATCGTAAGATGGGACACATCACCGTGCTGACCGACGACACCGCCGAAACCGTGGCCGATCTGGAATCGACCGGCTGCTGGAACGACTTGAAGAAAGCCTGAAATTCGAACCAATGAGTGAACACATCGTACGTCAGACCCGTCAGAAGGATGCGATCCGGGAGGCGCTGAGCGGCAATGACGAATTCATCTCCGCCCAGGACCTGCACCGCAAGCTGGAGGACGAGGGTGTGCATATCGGTCTGGCGACGGTGTACCGCCAACTCAACGCGCTGGTCGAGTCGGGCCGTGCCGATACGGTACGGCTCGACGGCCAGCAATTGTACCGTTTATGCGGTGACGACGGGCATCACCATCATCTGGTATGTACGTCATGCGGTAAAACCGTGGAAATCGACCCTCCGAGTGAAGACTGGCTGCGCGGCATCGCGGAAAAGCACGGCTTCACCATCGAATCGCACACCGTCGAGGTGTTCGGCCTGTGCCCCGACTGTCGGCACCGTCGATAGCCGCACGGGAAGACGTAGCATTATCGCCCGCGAGTAGCGAAAATCGTAAAGAAATATGCTCGCATACCGCTCTTTTCAGGAACATATATCACAATGAGCATGGCAAAACGTGAACAAAGTGGGGAAACGCGTGACCAGAACATCCGTGAACAAACCAATTGAAGAACTGAGCATCGCAACGGTCGGCCCGTCCGCTCGCGGCAAGGAACGCAAGGCGTTCCCGGGTTGGCTCTACGCCGTGCTGTTCCTGGTATTCGATTTTCTTGCGATTGCGATTCTGCAGTGGGGCGTGACGCTGTCCAGCACCAGGGTGACGCTGTCCAGCCCGCTCAACGGTCTGGGTGACCTCGTCTCGAAAATGTGGCTGAAGCTGAATTTCGTGCTTCTGCTGAACATGATTATGGTCGGCATCGTCTATCTGGTGCTGCTCATGCTGTGCAATCGTTTCTGGATAGCCACGCCGGTACTGATCGCAATCGCCACGGTCATTGCGGTAATCGAACGATTTAAGGTTGAGATTCGTTATGAGGCGATTCTGCCGTCCGATCTGAACTTCCTCGGTTCGAATACCGGCAATCTCATGAGTTTCATGCCATCGAACGCGCCGCTGGTGATTGGCGTTGCCGCGGCCGCGTTCGTCGTGTTCGTGGCATTGATCGTGTTCCTCAACCATATTGACGGGCGTCATGGTCGCATGATCCGCAGTGCCAACCCCGGGCTTGCCGCAGTCACCCGACTGCTGCTGATCGCGGTGCCCGGTCTCGGATTCGGTCTGTATGTCGCGCAGGTCGGCACCGTGGATTCATGGGCATACGGCCTGTCCCGGGGCATGGGAGACACGCCTTCCATGTGGGATTCCGTCTACGATGCGCAACGCAACGGCCCGGTCGTCTCCTTCGTGCGTCAGCTCAATCCGAAAGTCATGGACAAGCCTTCCGATTACAGCGAAGAGACCATGAAGGCCGTGGCCGCACGCTATGCAAAGGCCGCGAAGAAGATCAACGCGAATCGTTCCGCGAACATGACCGACAGCACCGTGATCTATGTGCTGTCCGAATCCTTCTCCGACCCCTCGCGTGTGCCGGGGCTGAAGGTTAACAAGGACGCGATGCCGAATATCCGTTCCATCAAGGAGCACACCACTTCCGGCCTGATGCTCTCTTCCGGATACGGTGGCGGCACCGCCAATCTCGAATATATGGGTCTGACCGGCCTGAGCATGGCGAATTTCGATTCGTCGCTGACCAGTCCCTACCAGCAGCTGGTGCCGACCGAGCATTGGACGCCGACCATCAACCAGATGTGGGGCGCTGCCAAGAACTCCATCGGCCTGCACCCGTACGAGCCGTCCATGTATTCGCGCGCCACGAATTATAAGAAGTTCGGTTTCTCGCACTTCTACACGCTTGAAGGCGATGACATCATCTCGCATCAGGACAAGATCGATGATTCCCCGTACGTCAGCGACGAGGCCGCCTATACGAGCACCATCGAAGAGGTGAAAAAGAGCAAGAGCGGTCAGTTCCTGCAGCTCATCACCATGCAGAATCACATGCCGTATAAGAATTGGTACAAGAACAATGAGTTCAAGGCCGAATCGACCACCGGCACACCGCTGGGGGAAGGCGAAACCGAGTCTATCGAAACCTATGCCAAGGGCGTGGAACTGACCGACACCGCCACCAAGGACTTCCTTGAGCAGCTTGACGAAATCGACAAGCCGATCACCGTAGTCTTCTATGGCGATCATCTGCCGGGCATCTACTCATCCGCCAGCGAGGATGAGGATAATTCGCTCGACCTGCACCTGACCGACTATTTCATCTGGTCCAATAAGGCCTCGTCCTCGGCCAATACCAAGATTTCCGACGACAATTACTCTTCGCCGAACTTCTTCGTGGCCGAGGCGGCCGAACATATGGACGCCAAGGTATCGCCGTATCTGGCGTTCCTTACGCAGATGCATTCCAAGATCGCCGCCATGGAACCACCGGTCGTCAACAACATCCAAGGCTGGGATCGCATTCCCGAAGGTCAGAACATCTATCTTGACCAAGACGGCAAGCCGATGGCCGAAAAGGATCTCGATGCCGAAACCAAGCAGTTGCTGGCCGACTACAGGCTGATCCAATATGACATCACGGCAGGTAAGAACTATCTGAAATCCACTGGTTTCATGAATCTGCCGAAGTGATGGCGGCGGCATGCCGCGAACGGTGCGGTTGACGGGATCGAGGGCGACCATTAATCCCGTCCGCTCACGAATGCGGTCGAAATTCACGGCGAGCCCGCCAATCGAATGGTTTCCTGACTGTGCAGGCATTCGATCGGCGGGCTCGCCTCGTATGTTCGTATGTCGTTTATGCGTTCAACGCCTTGGAACCGATGTCGTGGCGGTAGAACATGCCTGTGGTGTCAAGCTGGTCGATGATTGCGTAGACCTTGTCCTGGGCGGCCTTGATGTCGGCGGCGGAGGTTTCGACGAGCAGCACGCGGCCGGAGCTGGCCACCAGACCGTTGTCGCCATTGGCCACGCCGGCGTAGTAGACATGGGAATCCT
Organism: Bifidobacterium sp. MSTE12; assembly: GCF_000513015.1. NCBI lineage: Bacteria > Bacillati > Actinomycetota > Actinomycetes > Bifidobacteriales > Bifidobacteriaceae > Bifidobacterium > Bifidobacterium sp. MSTE12. The sequence goes on from NZ_AZYA01000007.1 coordinate 387,865, forward strand.
GATCAACCGGAATCTCAGGGATTGCGGCACCCTTGACCACGTTGACCGGATAGCCTTCGGCGGCGAGCACCACGCCAAGGGTGGCGTTCTCGCCATCCCAAGTGAACTCCGGGGCTTCGCCATTAAGAATGGCATTGATGCCGGCACCGAGGTCGGAAGTGAGTTTCGGCAGCACCACTTCGGTTTCCGGATCGCCGAAGCGGGCGTTGAACTCGATGACCTTCGGACCGTCGGCGGTGTCGATCAGACCCGCATACAGAATGCCGGTGAACGGTGTGCCTTCGTCGGCCATGGCTTCGACGGTCGGTTTGACGATGGTCTCAATGGCGGTGTCGATCACATCCTGGCCGATTTGCGGCACCGGGCTGTAGGCGCCCATGCCGCCGGTGTTCGGGCCCTTGTCCTCATCGTAGGCGCGCTTGTGATCCTGCGAAATCGGCATCGGCCAGAAGTCGGTGCCGTTCACGAAGCTCATCAGCGAGAATTCCTGGCCTTCGAGGAAGTCTTCGATAACCACTTTGGCACCGGCGTTACCGAAACGGTGATCGACGAAAATATCTTCCAAAGCGGCAATGGCGGTTTCCTCATCCATCGCAACGGTCACGCCTTTGCCCGCAGCCAAACCGTCAGCCTTGATCACGATCGGGGCACCATGTTCGCGCACGTAGGCTGCGGAACGGTCCAGGTCGTCGAAGGTCTGATACTTTGCGGTCGGAATGTCGTGACGTTCCATAAGCTGCTTGGCGAAATCCTTGGAGCCCTCGATCTGGGCGGCGGCCTTATTCGGGCCGAACGCCTTGATGCCGGCTGCGGCGAAATCGTCGACAATGCCTTCGATCAACGGCACTTCCGGACCGACGAATACCCAGTCGTAGTCGTTGTTCTTCACGAATTCGACCAGCGCGGCATGGTTGGAAGGATTGAGCTGCGTAGTGCGGATGCCGTCCAGTTCCATGCCCGGATTGCCCGGGGCCACGGTGACCTCGCTGACACTGCCGCCACGCATCAACGCGTGCGCGATGGCGTGCTCGCGCGCGCCGGAACCGATAACCAGAACCTTCATATTTCCTCCTATCACTGTCCCCGCCGAGGGGTTGCTACGAAATGATCGGGGTGAACCGATCCGGTTCACCCCTTATTGCCATTACTGAAGTTCGACGTCGTCGTTGGTCTTCTTCACAATGCTGCCCAGCACATAGCCGGTCTCGCCGTTGCTCTTCAGCAACTCCATGGTTTCATCCGCACGGTCGGCGCTCACGGCCAGCACCATGCCGATACCCATGTTGAAGATGTTGAACATTTCCATATGATCGATTTCGCCGGCCTTCTCGAGTACGTCGAAAATTGGCAGGATCGGCCAGGAGCCGAGGTTGATGCGGGCGGCAAGGCCGTCCGGAATCATGCGCGGGACGTTCTCGATGAAACCGCCGCCGGTGATGTGGGCCACGCCCTTGACCACGCCCGCCTTGAACAGTGGGGAAAGAGCCTTCACATAGATTTTGGTTGGGGTGAGCAGCACGTCGCCGAGCTTTTCACCGTTCAGTTCGTCCAGCACGGTGTCCACGGTGTAGCCGGCCTGTTCGAACAAGGCTTTGCGTACCAAGGAGAAGCCGTTGGAATGCACGCCTGTGGATGGCAGGCCGATGAGCACGTCACCTTCGCAGATGGTGGAGCCGTCGACGATTGCGGACTTTTCAGCCACGCCGACTGCGAAACCGGCCAGATCGTACTCATCTGCGTCGTACATGCCCGGCATTTCGGCGGTCTCGCCGCCGATCAGACCGGAACCGGCCTGCACACAACCGTCGGCGACTCCTGAAACGACCTGCTCAAGCAGGGCCGGGTCGTTCTTGCCGCAGGCGATGTAGTCCAGGAAAAAGAGCGGTTCGGCACCTTGGGCGGCGATGTCGTTGACGCACATGGCCACGCAATCGATGCCGATGGTATTGTGCTTGTTCGCCATCTTGGCCACGACCAACTTGGTGCCGACGCCATCGGTACCGGAAATCAGCACAGGCTCCTTATAGCCGAGAGAAGCGAGGTCGAACAGGCCGCCGAAGCCGCCGATGCCGCCGACCACGCCAGGACGGTTGGTGCGTGCCACATGGGACTTGATGCGCTTGACGACTTCGTAACCGGCTTCGACGCTTACGCCGGCCTCTTCATATGCTTTTGGCATATCAAACCTTTCTAGGGTTCCAGTGTTCTTCTTTGTGGTTGCGGACGTGTAATGAGTCGGGTTCCGGATGGTCGAATCGCCATGCGGAACCCGAAACGGTTATTCTTGTGCCTCCGTCGGCTGCACCTTGTACTCGTTGCCCTCGTACTTGCTCTTGTACAGGGCGAACTCAGGCAGACGCACGCGATCCTCAGGGGTGAGGGATTTGAGGAAGTCGGCTTCGTAGTCGGCAAGGGCGGTGGGGTAGTCGCCGTTGAAGTAAGCGACGCACAGGCCTCCGTAGGGCGCATCCGCACCCAGACCGATGGATTCGACCAAGCCGTCGAGCGACAGGAACGCCAAGGAGTCGGCACCGATGAAATCGCGAATCTCCTCGACCGATTTCTTAGCGGCGATGAGCTCCTTGGTGGTGGAGATGTCGATGCCATAGAAACACGGATATTTCAGCGGTGGTGAGCTGATGCGCATGTGCACCTCTGCCGCGCCGGCCTCCTTGAGCAGCTGCACGATGCGCTTGGAGGTGGTGCCACGCACGATGGAATCGTCGATGACGACCACCCGCTTGCCTTTGACCACGCCGCGCACAGCGGACAGCTTCATACGCACGCCCTGTTCGCGCAGTTCCTGCGTTGGCTGGATGAAGGTGCGGGCTACGTACTGGTTTTTGATCAGGCCCATTTCGTTCGGCAATCCGGCGGTTTCCGCATAGCCGGAAGCGGCGGAGAGCGAGGAGTTCGGTACGCCGATGACCATGTCGGCCTCGACCGGGGATTCCTGCGCCAGTCGTGCGCCCATGCGCTTGCGGGCGGAGTGCACGTTCACACCGTAGATGTCGGAATCAGGGCGGGCGAAGTAGATGAATTCCATCGAGCAGATGGCCAACTGCGTCTGGTTGGTGTATTGCACGATCTTGTAGCCGTGGTCATTGATCACTACGATCTCGCCCGGACGGATATTGCGCACGAGTTCGGCGCCGACGATATCGAGCGCGCAAGTCTCGGAGGCGAGCACATAGGCGCCGTTCTTCATCTTGCCGAGGGAGAGCGGTCGGAAGCCATTCGGATCGAGCGCGCCGATCATGGCGTCTTCGGTCATGATCAGATAGGCAAAACCGCCGTGCACGGTGTTGAGCGCTTCCTTGAGTTTGTCCATGAACGTACGTTGCATGGAACGACGCAGCAGGTGCATGAGCACTTCGGTATCGGAGTTGGAATGGAAGATCGCGCCTTCATCTTCCAGCTTGCGACGCAGGGACGGGCAATTCGTCAGATTGCCATTGTGGCATAGGGCCATATCGCCGTCATGGAAACGGAAAATGAACGGTTGGATGTTGTCGGTGCCGCCCGAACCGGCAGTGGCGTAACGCACATGGCCGATCGCCCTGTCTCCCTTCAGACGTTCGATTTCACGTTCGTCGCTGAACACCTGGGTCAGCAGACCCGTTCCGCGATGACCGATGAGATGACCATTATCATTCGAGACAATGCCGGCGCCTTCCTGACCGCGATGTTGCAACGCATGCAGACCGAAGTAGGTGAGTCGGGCGGCGTCCGGGTGGCCCCAAACGCCGAAAATACCGCATTCCTCGTGGATGTCTTCGAGTTCAGCTGACAAGCCAAAGCTCCTTCCAAAACCATGGAGACAAGGGGTTCGCTACCGTTCAACCCTACCAACCGCCGGCTACAACCGGCGGGTTTGGAAGGAATGATGAAACACGCGGCATGTCGAACGGATGTTCGAAAACCTTGCTATGATGAGGGGGTAAATCGTCCATTGTCGGAAGGGTGGAAGGAAGGACCATGGCCGAACGTACCTATATCGCCATCGATCTGAAGTCCTTCTACGCCTCGTCCGAATGCGCGGAACTTGGTTTCGATGCGCTACGCACGCATCTGGTGGTGGCGGATCAGTCGAGGACCGACAAGACCATTTGCCTGGCGGTATCTCCGTCACTGAAGGAGTACGGGCTTCCCGGGCGTGCGCGGCTGTTCGAAATCAAGGCAAAACTCAAGGAGGTCAACGCGACTCGGCGTAAGGCGGCGCCAGGAGGCGTGCTCATCGGCGAATCGTACAAGGCGGATGAGCTGGAGGCCAATCCGAATCTCGCCGCAGGCGTGTACATCGCCAAACCCCGCATGTCGCACTATCTCGCCGTCAGTGCGAAAATCTACGGCATCTATCTGCAGTATGTGGCTGCGCAAGACATTCACGTCTATTCCATTGACGAGGTATTCATGGATGTCACCGGGTACCTGCGTGCCTACGGCAAAGGCGCGCACAATCTGGCGAAGGAAATCATCCAACGGATCTTCGACGAAACCACCATCACCGCGACGGCCGGCATCGGCACGAATATGTATCTTGCAAAAGTGGCCATGGACATTGTGGCGAAGCATATTCCGGCGGATGCGGACGGCGTGCGCATCGCGCAACTGGATGAGATGTCATACCGGCGTCTGCTGTGGAACCATCGGCCGTTGACGGATTTCTGGCGCGTGGGCCGCGGATATGCGAGAAAACTTGAGGCGCAAGGGTTGATGACCATGGGCGATATCGCCCGATGCTCGCTGGGCAAGGCCTCCGAATACTACAACGAGGATCTGTTGTACAAGCTGTTCGGCGTGAACGCGGAGCTGCTCATCGACCACGCGTGGGGTTGGGAACCGTGCACCATCGCCGATATCAAGGCGTATAAGCCGGCCGGGCACAGCATGAGTTCCGGGCAAGTGCTCACGGGTGCCGTTGGTTTTGAGACCGCACGACTGATCGCCAAGGAGATGGCGGACACACTGTCGTTGGATCTGGTGGCCAAAGGCGTGAAGGCCGGCCGTATGGGACTGATGGTCGGATATGACACCGCCAGTTTGGACCCGAAACGGTTGGGGGAATGCGGTACGCCGGAATTGAAGATGATTGCCGAGCGGGCGGCGGCTGAGTACGACGGTCCGATTGCGGTTGACCGATATGGCCGCCGTGTGCCCAAACCTGCGAACGGATCGATTGATCTGAGGGAGTGCAGTTCCTCATCAGCCCGTATCCGTGACGCCGTGGATGAGCTGTTTTGCGCGATTGCGGACAGGCGGTTGCTGGTGCGGCGGTTGAATGTGGTCGCAGCGGAATTGGTTGCTGAAGAGGAATTGGCCGCACGACGAACGGTTCCTGACTATACCCAACCAGACTTGTTCGATATTGTCGAGGGAGATGTGGAAGCGCAGGACGTTGCGGCTCGCGGTGCTCGGCCGGAACCGGAAATGACCGAACGCCATGTACAACGAACCATCCTTGACATCAAGCGCAAGTTCGGCAACAACGCAGTCATCAAGGGCATGGACCTCTTTGATGACGCTACCGGTCAGCAGCGCAACAATCAGATCGGGGGCCATGCCGCATGAGCCTGCAGGAGACCCATCGCTACGACGACATCATCGATCTACCGCATTGCCAGTCGCGCACGCATGCGCACATGAGCACGCATAATCGTGCCGCCCAATTCATGCCGTTCGCCGCACTGACTGGCTATGGGGATATCATCAGACAGACCGCTGAATCCAGCAATGCGGCCGTCGAACGAGCCAACGCGCCCGTGAACCTCGAAGACGGTTACTTTTCCGCCTGAGTCTACGGGTTTGTCAGTGCTCGCCAACGTGTTTCTTGGCATGTTTCCGGCGTCGACTGAATGCGTGTGAATCTTGCTGGGTCATAATCATGAGCGAACTGTCCGTATATGTGAAAGAGAGGGGCGGTCATTCCGTCTGCCCAAGTGTCGAATATGCGTCGTGCAACAGCGGGAAGATTGTTGACCGTGCTGTAGCAGACGCAGACTTGGTTGCTTAGTATAAATGGTTTCTCGTTGGTTTCGCTAGCCAAGTAATCGACATTCATGCCGATGAAATCAGCGATAATGGCGTATGGTAAGGCCAATGATATGACATACGACGTCGTAGTCACTACGGGCCTCTCAAGAGAAAGAGAAGATTATGACGGCAAAATCCGTTATGAGGAACATGAATAGCAAGAAGGCGAAAACGATCATCATCGTTGTAGGCATCGTGGTCTGCGTTCTGCTGGGAATGTTGATCTACCGCAAGGCTGAGGATTTTTTTAATCCTCAGAAGGAGGGGTCTACAATCACTACGACGATCGTTTCTCGTCAGCTTGAAAAGATGCAGGATCTGACCACCGCGAAGGAGAACGACTACGGGTTTGAGGAGTTCTCCGAGGGCAAGGTCTCCTATGTGAACAAGAAGAAGTTCACCATGTTCTACAGTTACGAGATTCGTGCCGGTGTCGACTTGTCTAAGGCGAAGATTGCGGTTGATAACGAAGCCCACACGATTTCCATCACATTGCCGAAAGCGGAGTTGCAATCGGTGTCAGTCGATCCTGATTCTCTGAAATTCTTTGATGTGGAAAACTCATTGTTTAATGGCAATGATGTAACCGACACCGCTGACGCGTTGAAGGAGGCGAAGAAGGCGGCATCGAACAAAGCCAACAAAAGCGAGCTTCTTCAGGAAGCCAACGATCAAGCTGTGGAAATCGTTGAAAAGGCGTATGCGCCGATTGCAAAGGCAGATGGATATAAGGTCAACGTTCAATTCGCCGACAAGCAGTAAGCGGTTCCGTCAATGGAGGTGTAATTGATGCAAGGCCTGATTCATATCAGATGAACATCATTTGAGTACAGAGTCGGTGAATTTGATGTCTGGTCTCGGCTTATTTCGCTTATAGATGGCGGTTCCATAGCAGAATGACAGTTAAATTCGTAATGGATATACCCCCTAAGCTGGATTTCCATTTCTTCATCTGCCATCTATAAGCGAGATAGCGTAAAGAAGCGGTTGTACTGGCGTGGCTCCATGACATGAAACATGTAAGGCTTGGAAGAAGATTACGGTCGGTGTCACTGGATTGAAGACTGACTGTATATGGATAAGGTTCGGCGGCGGAAAGATAAGGGAGGGTTGGAATCCACGCAGGATTCCAACCCTCCCCTTTGGCCTATGCAATTACTGCCGAGGTGCTCAGGCGGTGAAATACTCCACGCCGGCTGCGAACAGCGGCTGGTCTTTCTCGCCCGGCACGTTCTTGAACGTGCCGTTACTGTAGCGCTCGGAGTGGCCCATCTTGCCGAACACGCGGCCGTCCGGGCTGGTGATGCCTTCGATGGCCAGCAGTGAGCCGTTCGGGTTCACGTCGAGGTCCATACCCGGCACGCCGGCCTCGTCCACGTATTGCGTGGCGATCTGGCCATTGGCCTTGAGCTGGGCGAGCACGTCGTCGGAAGCCACGAAGCGGCCCTCGCCGTGGGAGATGGCGATGGTGTGCATGTCGCCCACCTCGGTTTTGGCGAGCCACGGGGAGAGGCTCGATGCCACGCGGGTGCGCACCAAGCGGCTTTGGTGGCGGCCGATGGTGTTGAACGTCAACGTCGGGCATTCGGCGGTCATCGGCACGATATCGCCGTACGGCACCAATCCGAGCTTGATGAGCGCCTGGAAGCCGTTGCAGATGCCGAGCATCAGACCGTCGCGATTGTTCAACAGGTCGCGCACGGCCTCGGTCACGGCCGGGGCGCGGAAGAATGCGGTGATGAACTTGGCGGAGCCGTCCGGCTCGTCGCCACCGGAGAAGCCGCCAGGAATCATGATGATCTGGCTCTTCTTGATCTCCTCGACCAGCGCGGCGGTGGATTCGGCTACGGCAGCCGGGGTGAGATTGTTCACGATGAGCGTGCTCACGTCGGCACCGGCACGTTCAAAGGCGGCGGCGGAATCATATTCGCAGTTGTTGCCGGGGAACACCGGAATCACCACATGCGGCTTGGCGATGCCGGCGCCGGTATACAGGGTCTTCTTCGGCGCGTTGAAAGACACGGTTTCGACGGTCTTGCCCTTGTCTTCACCCTTGGAACGGTACGGGAATACGGATTCGATGCCGCCCTCCCAAGCATCCTGAAGTTCGGCCAGTTCCAGCGTCTCGCCGGCGGCTGAGAAGGAATACTCCTCGGTGGTCTTGCCGATCTCGCCAACCTCCACCAGATTGGACATGGCCGGAATCTTGGCACCGTCGGCCAGCTCCACAATGAAGGAACCGTATGCCGGAGCGAACAGGTCGTCCACGGAGATGCCGTCAGCTAGCTTCACGCCAATCTGGTTGCCGACGGTCATCTTGAAGATGGCCTCGGCGGTGGCGCCGTAACCCGGTGTGGATACAGCCAACGCATCGCCGAATTCAGTGAATGATTCGATGGCGGAGAACACTTCGAGCAGCGCATCTTTGTCCGGCATCAGACCATCAGCCTGGTAACGCGGGGCGATGCGGACCACGCGGTGGCCGGCGCCCTTGAACTCGGGGGAGGTAGCGCGCTTCATATTGCCCACCGCCACGGCGAAGGAAATCAGGGTCGGCGGAACGTCAAGCTGCTCGAAGGTGCCGGACATGGAGTCCTTGCCACCGATCGCACCCGCACCCAGATCGATCTGGGCCATCAGGGCGCCCAGTACGGCGGCCATCGGCTTGCCCCAGCGTTCCGGTTCATCGCGCAGCTTCTCGAAATACTCCTGGAAGCTCAGGTAGGCCTCCTCGTGCTCGAAACCGGCGGCGACCAGCTTTGACAGGGATTCGACCACGGACAGGTATGCGCCCGTGAACTGGTTCTTCTCCATGATGTACGGGTTGAACCCCCAGGCCATCGCGGAGGCGGTGGTGGTTTCGCCGAACACCGGCAACTTGGCGACCATGGCCATGTTCGGAGTCAGCTGCCTCCTGCCGCCGAACGGCATGAGCACGGTGCCTGCGCCGATCGTGGAATCGAAACGTTCGCTCAAGCCCTTGTTGGAAGCCACGTTCAGGTCGGTGAGCATGGTGCGCATACGCTCGGACAGCGAGCCGGAAGCCCACGGCGTGGCGTAATCATGCTGCGCTTCGACATGCACCACCTGATGCTTCGGAGCGCCATTGGAGGCGAGGAATTCGCGGGACAGGTCCACGATCGTGTCGCCATTCCAGACCATCGTCATACGCGGATTTTCGGTCACGGTTGCGATGACCTCGGCTTCGAGGTTCTCTTCCTTGGCGTAGCTAAGGAACTCGTCCACATCCTCCGCAGCCACATCCACGGCCATACGTTCCTGCGATTCGGAAATCGCAAGCTCGGTGCCGTCCAGACCTTCGTACTTCTTGGATACCTTGTTGAGATCCACATACAGGCCGTCAGCCAGCTCGCCGACCGCCACGGATACGCCGCCCGCGCCGAAATCGTTGCAGCGCTTGATCAGACGGCATGCGTCGCCACGGCGGAACAGACGCTGCAGCTTGCGTTCGACCGGTGCGTTGCCCTTCTGCACCTCGGCACCGTCGAGTTCCAGCGATTCGACGTTGTGGGCTTTGGAAGCGCCGGTCGCGCCACCGATGCCGTCACGTCCGGTACGTCCGCCGAGCAGGATGATCTTGTCGCCCGGGGCCGGGGTCTCACGGCGCACATGATCGGCCGGAGTCGCGGCCACGACCGCACCGACCTCCATGCGCTTGGCCACATAGCCCGGGTGGTAGATCTCGTCGACCTGGCCGGTGGCCAGACCAATCTGGTTGCCGTAGGAGGAATAGCCTGCAGCCGCCGTGGTGACGAGTTTGCGCTGGGGGAGCTTGCCCTCAAGCGTTTCGGAAACCGGAACGGTCGGATCGGCGGCGCCGGTCACGCGCATGGCTTGGTATACGTAGGAACGGCCGGACAGCGGATCGCGGATGCAGCCGCCGATGCAGGTGGCCGCGCCACCGAACGGCTCGATTTCGGTCGGGTGATTGTGGGTCTCGTTCTTGAACAGGAACAGCCAGTCCTCATCCTGACCGTTCACATCCACCTTCACCTTGACAGTGCAGGCGTTGATCTCCTCGGATTCGTCAAGGTTCTTCAGGATGCCGTTCTTCTTGAGCCACTTCGCACCGATCGTGCCCATATCCATCAGGCACACAGGCTTGGCGTCGCGGCCCAGTTCGTGACGCATCTCAAGATACTTGTCGAATGCGGCCTTGACGGTGGCATCATCGATGGTGACCTCGTCAAGCTGCGTGCCGAATGTGGTATGTCGGCAATGATCGGACCAGTAGGTGTCGATTACCTTGATTTCGGTGATGGTCGGATCGCGTTGCTCCTCGGTGAAGTGCGCACGGCAGAACTGCAGGTCGGCCAGATCCATGGCGAGACCACGGTCGGCGATGAACCGCTCAAGCTCGGCGTCGCTCATGGTGCGGAATCCGTCGATGACCTCCACCTTGCCCGGGACCGGCACCTGGGTCCTGAGTGTGGTCTTGGTGTCCAGCGAAGCCTCACGCGCTTCGACCGGGTTGATTACGTAATGCTTGATGGCGTCGACGTCTTCGGCGGAAAGATCGCCTTCCAACGCATACACCTTGGCGGAGCGCACGGTCGGGCGCTCACCCTGCGAAATCAGCTGGATGCATTCGCTGGCGGAATCGGCACGCTGTTCGAACTGTCCAGGCAGATATTCCACTGCGAACACGGTGTCCGTGCCAAAATCCGGCAAATCGGCGGATACGTTGTCCACCTGCGGCTCGCTGAACACGGTCGGTGTGGCCTGGGCGAACAGTTCTTCGCTGATGCCTTCCACGTCGTAACGGTTGACGAGACGCACGTTCTTCAATGCCTTGATGTCGAGAATGGTCCTGAGCTCGTTGGCGAGTTGTCGTGCCTCGACGTCAAAGCCGTGCTTCTTTTCCACGTATACGCGAAAAACCATGTGTCATCTCCTTCTCACAAAAGTTTCGGGATTCCAAAGAATGATGAAAACAAATTGAGCCCGCATCCGGCTTGTGCTTCAGATGCGGGCTGCACACGTATTATTCGGCTACTTCGATGCCTTCGGACTTGGCGAGCTCGACCAGACGGCTCTCAATCTCCTCATATGCGGGGATGATGTCGCCCAAGTCGCGGCGGAATAGATCCTTGTCGAGATGTTCGACCTTGCCGGACTTGTCGCGCTGATCCCACAGGCGGCAGGAGTCAGGAGTGATCTCATCGGCCAGCAGCAGCGTGCCATCGGAGGTACGGCCCATTTCGATCTTGAAGTCCACGAGCTTGACGTCGATCTTAGCGAAGATCTCGATCAGGGCCTCGTTGATGCGGCGGGCGAGTGGTGCGATTTCGGCGAGATCCTCGCGGGTGCAGGTGCCGAGAGCCACCAGATCGTCGTCGTTCACGAACGGATCGTGCAGGTCGTCGTTCTTCAGGAAGTATTCGAGCACCGGCTCCTTCAAAGCCATGCCCTCTTCAACGCCTAGGCGAGAACAGAAATGGCCGGCGGCGGTGTTGCGCAGCACGATCTCCAGCGGGAACATGGTGACCTTCCTGACCAGCTGGGAGGTGTCACCGACGCGGGCCACAAGGTGGCTTTCGATGCCGCGTTTCTTCAGAAGATCGAAGATGAGGGTGGTAATGAGATTGTTCAACCTACCCTTGCCGGCGAAGTCTTCCTTCTTCTCGCCGTCACCTGCGGTAGCGGAGTTCTTGTATTCGACCCAAAGCACTTCCGGATCGTCAGTTGCGTACAGTTGCTTGGCCTTGCCCTCGTAGAGCTTTTCCAGCTTCTCCATTACTCGCCTTTCCTGGGGTTGGTAGGTAGATAGTTTGGTGAACTTGACGGTTAACAAGATACCAACGGGAGGCTACAATCGGGGCGTTTTCGGTGCGTTCCGAAAACGCCCTCGAAGGGTGGTCAGGCTACGCTGACCGTAAGCGTTTCGGCTACATGTGCGGCTTTGGCCCGAGCGTCGGATTCGCTGGCTCCGATGGCCAGCGCCACCGCCATGCGACGATGGCCATGCACCTCAGGCTTGGCGAAGATGCGTAGGTCGGTTTCCGGCTCGGCCAACGCATCGGCGACGTTCGTGAATTCAGCCTCGCCGTCACCCGCCACCACGATGGCATGGCTGGCGGCGACGGATCCTGCCGGAATGGAAAGCGCCACGTGACCTTCCGTAATCGGCAGGCCGAGAACCGCGCGGGCGTGCAGGGCGAACTCGCTCAGGCGTTGCGAGGCCATGGTCACCATGCCGGTGTCGTGCGGTCGGGGCGAAACCTCATTGAACAGTACGGAACCGTCGGTCAGCACGAACAATTCCACGCCGAACACGCCCCAACCTTGTTCTCCGGAGGCCTTCGCCTTCGCCACAAGGCCTTCCACCGCAGTTCGTGCGATACGTTGCGCCTGTTCGAGCACGTTTGTGGTAAAGGCGGCCGGTTGCCAGGATTCGCGGTAATCGCCGCTTTCCTGACGTTGCCCGATCGGAGCGCAGGTCACGATACCTGCCGAGGAGCTTACGGTCAGTACGGTCAGCTCGTAGTCGAGCGGGGCCAACGCCTCCACGATCACGCGGGACACATCTCCCTCATCATGCGCACGCCGACCCTCCTGAGCTTCCGTCCAAGCGGCGTCAATCGCATCTGCGGAACGTACCACGGACTGTCCGTGACCGGAAGAGCTCATGATCGGCTTGACTACGCAGGGATATCCGACGACTTCGGCACCGGCGCGAAGTTCCTCGAGCGAACCGGCGAAACGGTACGGCGTGGTCGGCAGTCCCAAATCCTCATGCGCAAGTACACGCAGTCGTTCACGATCCATGCAGATCGCCGCGATTTCGGCACTCGGCACCACCTGCGCACCATGAGCGGCGGCTGCGGCCAGTTCGGCGGTGGCGATCGCTTCGACTTCCGGCACGATGATATCCGGCTTGACTTCATCGAATAGTGCACGCAGTCGTTCGGCGTCCGCCATGTCAAGCACACGGTATTCGTGAGCGACTTGTTGGGCGGGGGCGCCGGCGTAGGAATCGGCCGCGCACACCCAGGCGCCGAGCCTCATCATTTCGAGGGCAACCTCCTTGCCCAGCTCACCGGCGCCAAGAAACAGAACGCGGGTCGGATGGTTGCCAAGCGGAGTGCCTAAGGTACGATTCTCTTCAGTCATGATTCTTATTGTGCCATCGGCGTAGGATGGGGCGCATGCTTGAGAACGAAAAGAAGGAAGCCGACCGACCGTTGACCATCGCCATGGTGGTCGACACATCGGGCAACCGGGGCAACGGCACTTCGAATTCCGCCCTGCAATGGGCGCAGGAGCTGGAACGTCAAGGGCATCATGTGCGTCTGGTCGGCATCGGGGCGCCTGATTTCCCGGCTCGTGTAAACCATGTGCCACTGGTGAGCTGGGTGGCGAAGCAGCAGCAGATGCAATTCGCCGAACCGAGCGATACGCTGTTCCGCGCGGCGTTCCTGGGCGTGGATGCGGTGCATATCTACACGCCGTTCCGTTTCGGACAGCATGCCTGCAAGGTGGCCAGGCAGATGGGCATCGCGGTCACTGCCGGATACCATGTGCAACCGGAGAACATCACCTACTCCGCGGGGCCCCTTAAATACGTGCCTGGCATTGACTCATTTATATATTGGCTGTTCAATATGTGGTTGTATCGCAGGATCGGCCATGTGCACGTACCTACCGAGCTTGGCGCCAGTCTGTTGCGTTCGCATGGGTATAAGGCGAAACTGCACGTGATTTCCAACGGATATGAGACTCGTTTCACGCCGAGACGACAACGGAGGGAAGACGGGGCCGTCGCCAAGCCGTTCCGTATCGTCGCGTCGGGTCGTCTGACCCACGAGAAGAATCATGTCATGCTGATTCGTGCCATCGCGCGATGCCGTCATGCGCAGGATATCGAATTGACGATCGCCGGCACCGGCCCGTTGAAAAAGAAGCTGCAGAGGATGGCCGACCGTCTGCTCGCCCGCCCCGCCTCCATCGGATTCCATAGGAACGCCGATATGCCGGCCCTGCTGCGTTCCGGTGACCTGCTGGTGCATCCGTCGATCGCCGATCTGGAATCGGTGAGCGTGATCGAAGGCATGGCATCCGGCCTGGTGCCGGTAATCGCTTCGTCATCGTTGAGCGCAGCCGGACAGTTCGCGTTATGCGACGAGTCGCTGTTCCCCGTTGACGATGTGGATGCGCTGGCCCGCCGCATTGACTGGTGGATCGACCATCCGGCGGAACTCAACGAGTGGAGCTCCGTCTACGCCGAACATACCAAGGAACATTATTCGGTGGCCGCTTCCGTACGCAAGTTCGTGGCCATGGAGCGCGAAGCCATCGCGGACAACGCGAAATAGCCGCTCGTGCCGGACCGTCAGGACCGGTGGAGTGAGCTAGAGCAGTGTGATAAGCTCTTCGACCTGCTCATCGGTGGTGGCCCAGCTGGTGCAGATACGCATTACGGTGTGCGTACCGTCGGCCTTCTCCATGAAGCCCAGACGAACATGCCGCTGCAGACGTTCCGATGTCTCATTGTCAAGCGTGATGAAAATCTGATTGGTCGGCGCGTCGAAGGTCAGTACATAGCCGCGTTCCACGAGTGCTTCGCGGATACGGTCGGCTGCGATGTTGGCACGACGTGCGATGCGGCTGTACAGATCATCGGTGAACAGCGTGTCGAACTGCAGCCCGAGCAGCCAGCCTTTGGCCAGGAGGGCACCATGCCGTTTGATGAGCGTGACGAAATGCTTCGGCACGCTGCCGTGCGTGAACACCACGGCCTCGCCGAACATCGCGCCCACCTTGGTGCCACCGATATAGAACACGTCGGCGAGCCTTGCGATGTCTTCAAGGGTCACGTCGTTGCCGGTGGCGGTCAGCGCGTAGCCGAGGCGTGCGCCGTCAATGAACAGCGGCAGTTCGTATTCGTCGCATACCTTGCGGATCGCCTTCAGCTCGGACAGCGTGTACAGCGTGCCGTATTCGGTGGCTTGCGAGATGTAGACACAGCCCGGAAACACCATATGCGTGTAATTGCCGTCCGCGTAGAAGTTCGCACAGTACTCATCAAGCTCGTTCGCATCGATTTTGCCGTCATGATGGGGGAGCGTCAGCACCTTGTGCCCGGTGCATTCGATGGCGCCCGCCTCATGAACGTTCACATGGCCGGTATCGGCGGCCACCACGCCGGCGTACTGCGGGGTGATGGAATCGATGACGATCTGGTTGGTTTGCGTGCCGCCGACCAGAAAGAAGATCTCGGCTTCCGGGCTTGCGCATGCCTCACGGATTTTCGCCTTGGCGGATTCGCAGATTTCGTCGTTGCCGTAGCCGGGATACTGTTTCGTGGCGGTATTCCGGATGCTCTCGATGATTTCCGGTGTCGCGGCGCAGGAATAATCGTTTTCGAAAGACAGCATGATGCTCCTTAGCTGGTTGCCATCGGTCGTATGTCTTCGGGAATAACAAAAAACCTCGGAATGTCTTCCGAGGTTTACCGGGGTGGCTAACGCGGCTCGAACGCGCGACCTTCTGAACCACAATCAGATGCTCTACCAACTGAGCTATAGCCACCATGTCGTTACTCCCCTAAGGAAGCGCAACAGGTGAATACTATACACGATTTTTCGGGGATGGATATTCCGGCGTGTTGCGTTGGAAGAAACGGCATCCGTCGTTCGGCATATGAACGCGGTGTCACATGCGCGGCACACGTTGGCATAGGTTGTATCCGCAATCCAAAAGATGATGTTGACGCTTGATGATTTCAAGCGCATCCTTACTCAGCCGTTGATGGTGATCGTCGGCACCCTGGCCCTGACCTCCTTCGCGTCCAACCCGTTGGCAGCCGTGCCGTCCACCTTCTTCAGCGTGTGGCACAACATCTCCGGCTCGGTGCTTTCCAGTTGGTGGCGGGAGCATGACGACAAGCATCGGATTCACCCCGATTCCGACAACGGCGAGAAGGGATCCGCGACCAAGGCCGATGCTGACGAAGTCGAATCAAAGGCCACTGAATCGACGAATGCCTGATTCGTTCCGCTTGATCGCCTGATGGCGATATGCGTATGCAACCCCTGAACCGCTCAGAACGGCTCAGGGGTTGTTCGTTTTCGACGGTAATTCCGGATTGTCTGTTCGGTTTTGTCGCTTTGTGCCCGTAAGGCGTAAAGCATTGGAATTGTTGGGATTTGACAGTGTCGCTACCCGTGTTTCGCGTGCGGTTTAGGGTATACTGATAAGTGAAGGCCGGAGTTGTGGATCGGTCGAGAAGTCGGCAGGTCGCAACGAAGCGTCCACGGCCGCGAGGCACATGCGCAACGCCTTCAAGATAATTGAATAATAACTGAAGAATAATTGAATATAGCGATTCGAAAAGGCGGCAAGAGGCAGTACGGCAGGGAGGCCGGGCCGCAGCAAAACAGACAGTAGGCATCGCATTTGGGTTATTGTGAACGCGCAAGGTGGCGCGTAAGAACCGAGAGTGGGAACCTCCTTCCCCGAGCGAATGGTCCCGGTGGCCGGTAAGCCACCGGGACCATTCTTTATGCCATGACACGACGGGAAAGGTATTGTCCGGCAAGAGCGTATACTAGTAATTCGTGTGTGCCAATGGCATGCCTTATGTAACAGGCGTGCGGATTGGGATATCCCGGAACTCGTGCGAATCACGCGCAGTAATGCGGCGGTGAGAGAGGAACGGGCCATCGGGCCGGTGGACTGTGGCTGTCTTTACGATTCGGTGTCGTGAAGTGTGCGCAGTGCGGCGGTCACACGAAGACAAAAGAAACCACTGAATCGGAGAATTCAAGTTGCCTACTATTGAACAGCTCGTCCGTAAGGGACGTCAGGCAAAGCCGAAGAAGTCCAAGACTTTGGCGCTGAAGGGAAGCCCGCTGCGTCGCGGCGTGTGCACCCGTGTCTACACCACCACCCCGAAGAAGCCGAATTCGGCACTGCGTAAGGTCGCCCGTGTGCGCCTGAGCTCCGGTGTGGAAGTCACCGCTTACATCCCGGGCGAAGGCCACAACCTGCAGGAGCACTCCATCGTGCTCGTGCGCGGCGGCCGTGTCAAGGATCTGCCGGGTGTTCGTTACCACATCGTGCGTGGCGCCCTCGATACCCAGGGCGTTAAGGACCGCAAGCAGGGTCGTTCCCTGTACGGAGCAAAGAAGGCGAAGTAAGAGATATGTCACGTAAAGGACCTTCCAAGAAGCATCAGCTGCTGCCGGATCCGATCTACGGTTCCACCGTTGTGGCACAGCTCATCAACAAGATTCTGCTCGACGGCAAGAAGTCGATCGCCGAAGACATCGTTTACTCCGCTCTCGATATGGTCAAGGAAAAGACCGAGCAGGAGCCGGTGGCCGTTCTGAAGCGCGCTCTCGACAACATCCGCCCGTCCCTCGAGGTTCGCTCCCGCCGTGTCGGTGGCGCCACCTACCAGGTTCCGGTCGAGGTGAAGCCGGCTCGTGCCAACACCCTGTCCCTGCGCTGGCTGACGGACTTCTCCCGCGCTCGTCGCGAGAAGACCATGGCCGAGCGCCTGGCCAACGAAATCCTCGATGCCTCCAACGGTCTCGGTGCCTCTGTCAAGCGCCGCGAGGATACTCATAAGATGGCGGAAGCCAACAAGGCATTCGCTCATTACCGCTGGTAATTAGTCGAGTAACGAGAGTTAAGGAATACTCATGGCACTAGACGTGCTTACTGATCTCAACCAGATCCGTAACATCGGCATCATGGCTCACATCGATGCCGGCAAGACCACCACCACCGAGCGTATCCTGTACTACACCGGCAAGAACTACAAGATCGGCGAGACCCACGATGGCGCCTCGACGATGGACTTCATGGCTCAGGAGCAGGAGCGCGGCATCACCATCCAGTCCGCGGCCACCACCTGCTTCTGGAATCGTCAGACCCATGACGAGAAGCAGAAGTTCCAGATCAACATCATCGATACCCCGGGCCACGTGGACTTCACGGCCGAGGTGGAACGTTCCCTGCGAGTGCTCGATGGCGCCGTTGCCGTGTTCGATGGCAAGGAAGGCGTGGAGCCGCAGTCTGAGACCGTGTGGCGTCAGGCCGACAAGTACGGCGTTCCGCGTATCTGCTTCATCAACAAGATGGATAAGCTCGGCGCTGATTTCTACTACTCCGTCGACACCATCAAGACCAAGCTGGGTGCGACCCCGCTCGTCGTGCAGCTGCCGATCGGCGCTGAGAACGACTTCGCCGGCGTCGTCGACCTGATCCGCATGAAGGCCTACGTCTGGAACGACGTCAAGGATGATATGGGTGCCCACTACGACACCACCGACATCCCGGCCGATCTGCAGGACAAGGCTGAGCAGTATCGTGCAGAGCTGCTCGACCAGGTCGCCGAGTCCGACGAGGAACTGCTCGAGAAGTACCTCGAGTCCGGCGAACTGACCGAAGACGAGATCCGCTCCGGCATCCGTAAGCTCACCATCAACCGTGAAGCCTATCCGGTGCTGTGCGGCTCCGCCTTCAAGGACAAGGGTGTTCAGCCGATGCTGGACGCCGTCGTCGACTACCTGCCGAGCCCGGAGGACGTGCCGTCCATCGTCGGTTTCGATCCGAAGGACGAGTCCCACGAAATCGATCGTCACCCGACGACCGATGACCCGTTCGCCGCTCTGGTCTTCAAGATCTCTACGCACCCGTTCTACGGCAAGCTCGTCTTCGTGCGCGTCTACTCCGGCGCCGTCAAGCCGGGCGACACCGTGCTCGACTCCACCAAGGAGAAGAAGGAACGCGTCGGCAAGATCTTCCAGATGCACGCCGACAAGGAGAACCCGGTGGACGCCGCCGAAGCCGGCAACATCTACACCTTCGTGGGCCTGAAGAACGTCACCACCGGTGACACCCTGTGTGACGAGAAGGCTCCGATCTCCCTCGAATCCATGACCTTCCCCGATCCGGTGATCGAGGTGGCCGTGGAGCCGAAGACCAAGGCCGATCAGGAGAAGATGAGCATCGCTCTGGCGAAGCTGTCCGACGAGGATCCGACCTTCCAGGTGAAGACCGACGAAGAGTCCGGCCAGACCCTGATCTCCGGCATGGGCGAGCTGCAGCTCGACATCATCGTCGACCGTATGCGTCGTGAGTTCAAGGTGGAGTGCAACGTCGGTAACCCGCAGGTTGCATACCGCGAGACGATCCGCAAGGCCGTCATGAACCAGGAATACACGCACAAGAAGCAGACTGGTGGTTCCGGCCAGTTCGCAAAGGTTCTGATGAACTTCGAACCGCTGAACACCGAAGAGGGCGAGACCTACGAGTTCGCCAACGAGGTTACCGGCGGCCACATCACCAAGGAATTCATTCCTTCCATCGATGCAGGCGTGCAGGAAGCCATGGAATCCGGCATTCTCGCCGGCTTCCCGGTGGTTGGCGTCAAGGCAACCGTCACCGACGGTCAGGTCCACGATGTCGATTCCTCCGAAATGGCCTTCAAGATCGCAGGTTCCATGTGCTTCAAGGAAGCTGCCCCGAAGGCCAAGCCGGTCATCCTCGAGCCGATCATGGCCGTGGAAGTGCGTACCCCGGAAGAGTACATGGGCGATGTGATGGGCGATCTGAACGCCCGTCGTGGTTCCATCCAGTCCATGACCGATTCCACCGGTGTCAAGGTCATCGACGCCAAGGTTCCGCTGTCCGAGATGTTCGGCTACATCGGCGACCTGCGCTCCAAGACCCAGGGCCGTGCAATGTTCACCATGCAGATGGACTCCTACGCAGAGGTTCCGAAGAACGTCTCCGAGGAGATCATCAAGGCCCAGCGCGGCGAGTGACACACGCCGCCGCTTCATTGGAAACTGTCTCCAGTCAGCGTTAGTATTTTGTAGCGCTGACTGGGTTCGGGCTCCAAAGTGGCACAAACCCGTCAAACCCAGTAATATGTAGCGAGTGCCTTGAACCGAGTTCAAGGCTGTTTACTACGAGACGTCCAGGAGGACAAAACACATGGCAAAGGAAAAGTACGAGCGTACTAAGCCGCACGTTAACATTGGTACCATCGGCCACGTCGATCACGGTAAGACTACCCTGACCGCAGCCATCTCCAAGGTCCTGCACGAAGAGTACCCGGACATCAACCCGGCCTACGACTTCAACCAGATCGACGCCGCCCCGGAAGAGCAGCAGCGTGGTATCACCATCAACATCGCCCACATCGAGTACCAGACCGCTGAGCGTCACTACGCTCACGTCGACTGCCCGGGCCACGCCGACTTCGTGAAGAACATGATCACCGGCGCTGCCCAGATGGATGGCGCTATCCTCGTTGTGGCCGCCACCGACGGCCCGATGGCTCAGACCCGCGAGCACGTGCTGCTCGCTCGTCAGGTGGGCGTGCCGCGTATCCTCGTCGCCCTGAACAAGTGCGATATGGTCGACGACGAAGAGCTCATCGAGCTCGTTGAGGAAGAGGTCCGTGACCTCCTCGACGAAAACGGCTTCGATCGCGATTGCCCGGTCATCCACACCTCCGCCTACGGCGCGCTGCACGATGACGCTCCGGACCACGACAAGTGGGTTGAGTCCGTCAAGGAACTCATGAAGGCCGTCGACGAGTACATCCCGACCCCGACCCACGATCTGGACAAGCCGTTCCTGATGCCGATCGAAGATGTGTTCACCATCTCCGGCCGTGGCACCGTGGTTACCGGCCGTGTCGAGCGTGGTAAGCTCCCGGTCAACTCCAACGTTGAGATCGTCGGCATCCGTCCGACCCAGACCACCACCGTCACCTCCATCGAGACCTTCCACAAGCAGATGGACGAGTGCGAGGCTGGCGACAACACCGGTCTGCTGCTCCGCGGCATCAACCGTGACCAGGTCGAGCGTGGCCAGGTTCTGGCTGCTCCGGGCTCCGTGACCCCGCACACCAAGTTCGAGGGCGAAGTCTACGTGCTGACCAAGGACGAAGGCGGCCGTCACTCGCCGTTCTTCTCCAACTACCGTCCGCAGTTCTACTTCCGTACCACCGACGTCACCGGCGTCATCACCCTGCCGGAAGGCGTTGAGATGGTGCAGCCGGGCGATCACGCTACCTTCGGCGTTGAGCTGATCCAGCCGATCGCTATGGAAGAGGGCCTGACCTTCGCAGTGCGCGAAGGTGGCCACACCGTCGGCTCGGGCCGTGTCACCAAGATCATCGAGTAGTTTTACCCGATATCGCAAGGCACGCTTGAACTAGCGTTTCTCAGGAAAACCTCCCCAGACCCACGTCTGGGGAGGTTTTCCCATATATATGGAAGGTGCGCAATCAAAGTATGCACGCCGTGGCATAATGGGCAAGGCTATTTTTGAGCTTTCCCTGTTAGTCGAAGAAATAGGTGAGTTAATTTGGCACAGACTACCAATGACATCAAGAACGGTTCCGTCCTGAACCTCGACGGCCAGCTGTGGTCCGTCATCAAGTTCCAGCACGTCAAGCCGGGCAAGGGTCCCGCCTTCGTGCGCACCACCATCAAGAACGTGCTTTCCGGCAAGATCGTCGACAAGACCTTCAACGCTGGCATGAAGATGGAATTCGAGACCGTCGACAACCGTAACCTCCAGTATTCCTATGAGGACGGCGACAACTTCGTGTTCATGGACATGACCACTTACGACCAGATCTACATCCCGAAGACCTTGGTCGGCGATCAGGCCAAGTACCTGCTCGAAGGCACCGACTGCGTCGTCTCCTTCCATGACGGCACCCCGCTGTCGGTGGAACTGCCGGCCTCCGTGATCCTGACCGTGACCCACACCGAGCCGGGCCTGCAGGGCAACCGATCCAACGCCGGCACCAAGCCGGCCACCGTCGAGACCGGTGCTGAGATTCAGGTGCCGCTGTTCATCGGCGAAGGCGAGAAGGTCAAGGTGAACACCACCGACGGCTCCTACCTCGGCCGCGAGAACTGAGAGTAGAAGGACGAAAGAAGCTTCCATGGCACGTTCCACCGCTCGCAAAAGGGCTCTGAATACGTTGTATGAAGCGGATGAGAAGGGACAGGACATCCTGTCCCTTCTTGCTGAGCGCATCGAGCAGCCCGGCGCTCAGACACCGCTGCCTGATTATGCCATCGAAATCGTTCGTGGCGTTGCAGAGAATCTTTACCGGATCGATTCCGTGCTTGATGAGCATTCCACGGGTTGGAAGGTCAAGCGCATGGGCGTTGTCGACCGCAATATCCTGCGCATCGCCGTTTGGGAGATCATGTTCAACGATGATGTGCCCAATATGGTGGCGATCGATGAGGCTCTGGGCCTCGCCAAGACATTGTGCGATGACGATTCCCCGGCATTCATCCATGGCCTGCTCAGCGCGGTGAGCGCCGACGCGGGTGATGTTCAGGTGGATGACCACCCGACCGACGATTCGGCTCAGTAAACAGCCGAAAGGCAAGCGATTCGGCCGGGTCGCGAGTCCTAACCGGCCGCTATCCT
Organism: Bifidobacterium sp. MSTE12; assembly: GCF_000513015.1. NCBI lineage: Bacteria > Bacillati > Actinomycetota > Actinomycetes > Bifidobacteriales > Bifidobacteriaceae > Bifidobacterium > Bifidobacterium sp. MSTE12. Next base: position 410,341 of record NZ_AZYA01000007.1, read on the forward strand.
TGGTACGAATACCTTGACTATAAGGGGGTTTTGGTGAACCAGTATGATTCCGAAGCCGTGACTTTTGCCCCTCAGGATGCCGTTCTCGTTCTCGAAGACGGTCAAGTGTATGTGGGCGAACCTTACGGTGCGATCGGTACGACCAGCGGGGAGATCGTTTTCGCGACCGGCATGACCGGATATCAGGAAACGCTTACGGACCCCAGCTACGATCGTCAGATCGTGGTACAGACGTTCCCGCACATCGGGGACACGGGAATCAACCAGGAGGATCCGGAATCCTCCAGAATCTGGGTCGCCGGATATGTCGTGCGTGACCCCAGTCCGAACGTGAGCAATTGGCGTGCCACGGGTAGCCTTGACGATGATCTGGAATCGAACCATATCGTCGGCATCAGCCATATTGACACCCGCAAGCTGGTGCGCCATCTGTGTTCCGCGGGCGTGATGCGTGCCGCCATTTTCTCCGGAGACGCCCTGCTTGACGCATCCGGCAAGCCGCGCACCATTGAATCCATGCTTGACGAGGTCAAGGCCACTCCGCAGATGAAGGGCATGAGCCTGTACGACGAGGTCAGCACCGACGAGGCCTACACCATCGAGCCGTGCGGCGAATTCGAAGGCAAGGAGCCGCTGTTCACCGTGGCTGCGGTCGATCTCGGCATCAAGGCCATGACACCTCACCGTATGGCCGAACGTGGTTGCCGCGTGCATGTCGTGCCGTCCACCATCACCTTCGACGAGCTCGAAGCCCTCAATCCCGACGGCGTGTTCTTCTCCAATGGCCCGGGCGACCCGGAACAGGCCGATCCGGAAGTGAATCTGCTGCGCAAGGTGCTTGACGCGGGCCATCCGTTCTTCGGCATCTGCTTCGGCAACCAGCTGCTCGGTCGCGCACTCGGCTTCGGCACCTACAAGCTGAAGTTCGGCCACCGTGGCATCAACCAGCCGGTCAAGGACATGACCACCGGCAAGATTGAAATCACCGCTCATAACCATGGCTTTGCCGTGGATGCCCCGATCGGCGAAACCGTGGATGCGCCGTTCGGCGACGGCAAGTATGGCAAGGTGTTCGTCAGCCACATCGACCTGAACGACAATGTGGTCGAAGGCCTGCAGTGCGTCGACATCCCGGCGTTCTCCGTGCAATACCATCCGGAGGCCGCCGCCGGCCCGCACGACGCCGCATACCTGTTCGATCGTTTTGTGGATCTCATGCGTTCCGCCAAGGAGGAAAACCGCAATGCCTAAGCGCACAGACATCAAGTCCGTGATGGTCGTCGGCTCCGGCCCGATTGTGATCGGCCAGGCCGCGGAATTCGATTATTCGGGCACCCAGGCCTGCCGCGTGCTTCGTGAAGAGGGCATTCGCGTCATTCTGGTCAACTCGAATCCGGCCACCATCATGACCGATCCGGAAATGGCCGACGCCACCTACATCGAACCGATCTCCACCCCGATTCTCGAACAGATCATCGCCAAAGAACGTCCTGACGCACTGCTGCCGACGCTCGGCGGCCAGACCGCCCTGAACGCCGCCATGGCTCTCGGTGAGGCCGGTGTGCTGAAGAAGTACGACGTCGAGCTGATTGGTGCCTCCCTCGAGGCCATCGACCGCGGCGAGGACCGCGAACTGTTCAAGAAGGTTGTGGAGGAGGCCGGCGCCGAATCCGCACGTTCCGACATCGCGCACTCCATCGAGGAAGTCGACAGGATCGCCGAAAAGTTCGGCTATCCGCTGGTCGTCCGCCCGAGCTTCACCATGGGCGGCCTTGGTTCCGGCATCGCGCACGACGAAGAGGAGCTGCACCGCATCGCCGGTGCCGGCATCCATTATTCGCCGACTGACGAGGTCCTGATCGAAGAGGGTATCGAGGGCTGGAAGGAATATGAGCTCGAGCTGATGCGCGACAAGAAGGACAACGTCGTGGTCGTCTGCCCGATTGAGAACGTTGATCCGGTCGGCGTGCACACCGGCGACTCCATCACCGTGGCCCCGGTCTTCACTCTGACCGATCGCGAATACCAGAAGCTGCGCGATATCGGCATCGCCATCATCCGTGGCGTGGGCGTCGACACCGGTGGCTGCAACATTCAGTTCGCAATCCACCCTGATACCGGCCGTATCATCGTCATCGAGATGAACCCGCGTGTGTCCCGTTCGTCCGCGCTGGCTTCCAAGGCCACCGGCTTCCCGATCGCCAAGATCGCGACCAAGCTGGCTCTTGGCTACACGCTCGATGAAATCCAGAACGATATCACGCAGTCCACTCCGGCCAGCTTCGAGCCAACCATCGACTACGTGGTCACCAAGGTGCCGCGCTTTGCATTCGAGAAGTTCCCGGGTGCCGACCCGACCTTGACCACCTCCATGAAGTCTGTCGGCGAGGCCATGGCACTGGCCGGCAATTTCCAGGAATCCCTTGGCAAGGCCATGCGCTCCATCGACAAGCGTCATATGGGCTTCAACTGGGACGGCGACAAGCCATCCGCCGAAGAGGTCGAACAGCTGCTCGAAGCCATCAAGGTGCCGACCGAACATCGCTATCTGCAGATTCAGCGTGCCCTGTGGGGCGGCGCCACCGAAGAGCAGATCTTCGCGGCCACCAAGATTGATCCGTGGTTCATCCGCCAGTTCGAACTCATCAATGAGACCGCATTGGAGGTCAGGAACGCTGAGAAACTCACCGGAAGGCTGCTCAAGAAGGCCAAGCTCGCCGGTCTGTCCGATCTGCAGATCGCTCATCTGCGCCACCTCGGCGATGAAGGTGAGAACACCATCCGTGAACTGCGCTGGACCTATGACCTGCGTCCGGTGTTCAAGACCGTCGACACCTGCGCTGCCGAATTCGATGCGGCCACGCCGTATTACTACTCCTGCTATGCCGATGAGACCGAATTGCGTCCGCGTGATCGCGAGGCGGTGATCATCCTCGGTTCCGGTCCGAACCGCATCGGCCAGGGCATCGAGTTCGACTATACCTGCGTGCACGCCGTGCAGGAGCTGGGCAAGGACTATGACACCATCATGGTCAACTGCAACCCGGAAACCGTGTCGACCGATTATGACATGTCCGATCGTCTGTACTTCGAGCCGCTCACCTTCGAAGATGTGCTGGAAATCTACGAAGCCGAAAAGAAGATGGGTCCGGTCAAGGGCGTCATCGTGCAGCTCGGCGGTCAGACCCCGCTGTCGTTGGCCGCGCGCCTCAAGGCCGCCGGTGTACCGATTCTCGGCACCACGCCGGAATCCATCGACTTGGCCGAGAACCGTGAGCTTTTCGGCGAGGTGCTCAAAAAGGCCGACATGAACGCGCCGCGTTACGGTACCGCATTGAGCTTGGAAGAGGCTCGCGAGGCGGCCCATGGCATCGGCTACCCGGTGCTGGTGCGCCCGAGCTACGTGCTTGGCGGCCGTGGCATGGAAATCGTCTATGACGACGCCCAGCTGCGCAAGTATGTCGACCGCGCCCTTAGGGAGGCCCAGGCCGATACCGTGGTCTCCGGCCGTCTGCCTTCGCCGTTGCTGATCGACAAGTTCCTGCAGGATGCCGTGGAAATCGACGTCGATGCCTTGTTCGACGGCGAGGAACTCTACATCGGCGGCATCATGGAGCATGTCGAAGAGGCCGGCGTGCATTCCGGCGATGCGGCCTGCACCTTGCCCCCGAGCACCCTGTCCGACGACCAGATCCGTCGTCTGCGTGAGGGTACATACGCCATTGCCAAGGGATGCGGCGTTCAGGGCCTGATCAACGTACAGTACGCCTTCATGGCCAATACGCTGTATGTGATCGAAGCCAATCCGCGTGCTTCCCGTACCGTGCCATTCGCCTCCAAGGCCACCGGTGTGGCTCTGGCCAAGGCCGCCGCCCGCATCATGGCCGGCGAAACCATCCAGCAGCAGCGAGACAATGGCCTGTTGCTGCCTCACGGTGACGGTGGTGACATCCGCCGTGGCCAGCAGGTGGCCGTCAAGGAATCCGTATTGCCGTTCAAGCGTTTCCGTACCTCGTTGGGCAAGACCGTCGATGTGCTGCTTGGACCGGAGATGCGTTCCACCGGTGAGGTCATGGGCTTCGACCGTGACTTCCCGCACGCCTTCGCCAAGAGCCAGCTCGCCGCCTACGACGGAGGCCTGCCGACCAGCGGCAACGTGTTCATCTCCGTGAACGACACCGACAAACGTCAGCTGCCGCTGTTCGCCGCCCGATTGGTGGAGCTCGGCTTCAACATCTGGGCCACCGAAGGCACCGCCTCCGTACTGCGCCGCTATGGCATCGACTCCAAGATCGTGGATAAGATCAGCGTGCGCATGGATTCCGATCCGGAAGATCCGGTCACCACCTACCACGCGGAGGGCAGCGTCGGCAAGAACGTGGTTCAGCTGATTGAGGAGGGTGCCATCGACCTCATCCTCAACACGCCGAATTCCCGTGGCTCCCGCTCCGATGGCTATGCCATCCGTTCGGCCGCGATTGCAGCCGATCTGCCTCAGTTCACCACCATGACGGAGTTCTCCGCCGTGCTGATGGCGATCGAGGCCGTAAAGAATAATGATTACCAGATCATGAGCATTCAGGATCATTCCAAGCAGCTGTTCGAACTGGAAAGCCGTGAGTAATGATGAGTAGCCTCAGCAATGAAGAGTTAAACGCCCAACGGTCCGATTTCGGTCTGCGTCTGAGCAATTCCATGGCCAAATATGGTCCGTTGTGCGTCGGTATCGATCCACATCGACAACTTCTCATCGACTGGGGCTACAACGTGGATGCCTTGGGTGCGGAGCTATACGCCATGCGTATGCTCCAAGCCGCCAACGGTCGGGCTGCGGCCGTCAAATTCCAATTCTCCATGTTCGAGCGCTACGGTTCCAAAGGCATCGCGGCGCTCGAGCGTGTGCTCTATGCGGCACGCCAGATGGGTACCATCACCATCGTGGACTGCCTGCACGGAGGGCTGCCGACCACGGTTTCGGCATTCGCCGACGCCTACTTCAAACCGGGCGCTCCCTTGCTGGCCGATGCCATCACGTTGCTGCCGTATTACGGCGCACGTTCGCTCGGAGGCGTCATCAACGACGCCCTCAACAACGGGCGGGGCGTATTCATCGCATCGTTGACCTCCAATCAGGAGGGGGCCAGCCTGCAGACCGCCATCCGCCAGGCAGGGGAATACAAGGGCAAGACCGTGGCCTTCGGTATCGCCAGCACTGCGCAGAAGTTCAATAACGGCATTGATGGCATGGGCTCCGTAGGTCTGATCATCGGCGCCACCATCGGCCAGTGGATCAACGACAGCGGCGTGGATCCATCGAAATTCACCGGCCCGATCCTATCGCCGGGTTATGGATGGCAAGGCGCCGAAAAACGTGATCTGAAAACCGTGTTCAAAGGCACCAAGGGCAACGTGCTGGTCACTGTCTCCCGCTTCATCGCGGCACATGGCCCCAGCATCGCCGCTCTGACTGAAGCCACTGAATCCGTGGCTCTTGACATTCGTCAGGCGTTGCTGGAAGCTTCCACCGAAGGTGACGAGATCGACGAAGTCGACTAGGCGAATGCCGTTTTCCGGCTTGCATACGCAGACGATAACCAATCAAGGATGTTGCATTCATGACTTGTGTACATAACGAAGACGCAACCACCCGTCACGGAAGACTGATTGTGCTGTGCGGACCCGCAGGCGTAGGCAAAGGCACCGTACTTGGCCGTGTACGTGCGCAGCATCCGGAAATCTGGTTATCGGTATCGGCAACTACGCGTCAGCCACGCCCCGGTGAGGTGGATGGCGTGAACTACTACTTCATGAGCGAACGGGAATTCCTCGACAGGGAGGCTCGAGGTGAGTTTCTGGAAACCGCCGACGTGTTCGGTCTGGCGCATTACGGTACGCCGATTCAACCGGTTGTGGAACATTTGGAACAGAATGTTCCGACCGTGTTGGAGATTGATATCCAGGGAGCACGACGTGTCAAGGAACGGGCGGAAGAGCTCGGCCTCGATGTGATGACCGTGTTCATCGCACCGCCGTCGTTCGAAGAGCTCAAGCGGCGCTTGATCGGGCGTGGTACCGAAACAGCGGAACAGCAGGCCAAAAGACTTGAAACGGCGAAGATTGAACTGGCGGCCGAATCGGAATTCGATGTGGTGATTGTCAACGAAGTGGTGGAGGATGCAGCCGCGCAGCTGTGGAATATCATCGCCACGGAGTTCGGACTGTAGGTTCCAGTCGGTACGACGACCGCAGAGGGCGGGAATACGAAAAGGGGGTTACGCGGGTTTTT